>JBPCIY010000069.1:0-7842 GCA_051005855.1 Solirubrobacteraceae bacterium
GCGCGGGGCCACCGGACCCGGCGGCGCCGGCGCTCCCGTGGCCAGGCTGGTCGCCGGGATCGGGATCGTGACCGCGATCGCCCTGGCTCCGCTGAACCTGTCGTGACGACCGTCCCGCGCGGGCGCGCAGCAATCGATACCCTGCACCGCCGCAGATGAGAATCGGCGTCCCCAAGGAGACGACCGCGGGCGAGCAGCGCGTAGCGCTGGTGCCTGAGGTGGTCAAGAAGCTCTCGGCCACCGATGGGATCGAGGTTGTCGTGCAGCGCGGAGCCGGTGCCGGCGCGCTGATTCCCGACGCGGCCTACGAGGAGGCGGGCGCGACCATGGTCGACGAAGCGGCCTCCGCGCTCGGCGCCGACGTCGTCGTCAAGGTCGCCGCCCCCGACGCCGAGGAGACCGCCCGGCTGGGCTCTGACTCGATCCTGATCGCCTTTCTCGGGCCGCTGACCAACGGCGAGGGCGTCCGCGCGATCGCCGCCACCGGCGCGACCAGCTTCGCCCTCGAGGCGGTGCCGCGGATCAGCCGCGCCCAGTCGATGGATGCGCTCTCCTCGCAGGCCAACATCGCCGGCTACCGGTCCGCGCTGATCGGCGCCATGGAACTCGGCCGCTACTACCCGATGCTGATGACCGCGGCCGGGACGATCCGCCCCGCCACGGTGCTCGTGCTGGGCGCCGGTGTCGCGGGACTGCAGGCGATTGCCACCGCGCGGCGGCTGGGCGCCCAGGTTCAGGGCTTCGACGTCCGGGCGGCGGTCAAGGAGCAGGTCGAGTCACTGGGGGCCCACTTCCTCGAGTTTGACCTCGGGGGCGACCTCGAGGGCGCCGGTGGTTACGCCAAGGAGCTCACCGCCGAGCAGCAGCAACGCCAACAGGAGCTGATGGCCGAGGCGATCGGGAAGGTCGATGTCGTCATCACCACCGCCCTGGTCCCGGGCCGTAAGGCGCCGATCCTGGTCACCGAGGCCGCGGTCAAGCTGATGAAGCCGGGGTCGGTGATCGTCGATCTGGCCGGCGAGGCGGGCGGCAACTGCGAAATTTCAGTTCCGGGGGAGACCGTGCTGCGCCACGACGTCAAGATCCTCGCCCCGCTCAATGTGCCCAGCACGATGGCCGAGCACGCGTCCCAGCTCTACGCCCGCAACATCTCGGCCCTGCTGGGACTGATGATCTCCGAGACGGGGACGCTGGAGCTCGATTTCGAAGATGAGGTCATCGCCGGGGCCTGCATCACGCGGGGCGGGGAGATAGTCCACGAAGGCGCCAAGCAGGCGGCCGGCGCGACCGCCGGGGGAGGTTCCCAGCGATGAGCACCGTGACCGAGATAGCGATCCTCGTGCTGGCCGGCTTTGTCGGCTTCGCGGTGATCTCCAAGGTTCCCAACACGCTGCACACCCCGCTGATGTCGGGCACCAACGCAATCCACGGAATCGTCCTGCTCGGCGGCCTGCTGCTGATCGCCGGGTCCAGCGGCGTGCTGGAGAAGATCCTGCTGGTGATCGCGATCGCCTTCGGGACGATCAACATCATCGGGGGCTTCCTGGTCACCGACCGGATGCTGGGGATGTTCAAGGCCAAGCCCGAGCCGCCCGCGTCAGAAGACGCGCCGGCGCCGGATGAAGAGAAGACGGGCTGATGCTGGCCCCGGCCGTGTTTTTGCAGAGCCCGAACTTCGTCGATGTGCTCTACATCGTCGCTTTCGGGCTCTTCATCTATGGCCTCAGCGGGCTGACCGGTCCACGCACGGCGGTGCGTGGCAACCAGATCGCCGCGGTCGGGATGACGATCGCGTTCGTGGCCACGCTGCTGCAAAGACATGCGCTGAGCGGCTCGAGCACGCCCTGGCTGATCCTGCTCGGGCTCGTCATCGGGACCGCGATCGGGGTGCCAGCCGCGTTGCGGGTGCGGATGACCGCGATGCCGCAGATGGTGGCGCTGTTCAACGGCGTCGGCGGCGGCGCCGTGGCCCTGATCGCCTGGATCGAGTACCGGCACCACTTCGGCGGCGACTTCGCGCTCAAGACCGAGATCCCATCCCTGTTCGCCGCGATCGTCGGCTCGATCTCGTTCTGGGGCTCCAACATCGCCTTCGGCAAGCTCCAGGAGCTTCTGCCGGGGCGGCCGATCAAGCTCCCCGGCCAAGCCTTCATCAACCTCGGACTGTTCCTGATCGCGGTCGTCTCCGCGGTCGTGCTCGCCGCCGGCACCCACTCCCAGGCCCTGTTCATCCTCGGCGTCCTGGTCGCCGCCGGGGTGCTCGGCAACATGGTCGTGCTCCCGATCGGCGGCGCCGACATGCCGGTGGTGATCTCGCTTTTGAACGCCTTCACCGGGCTCTCGGCCGCGGCCACGGGAATCGCGCTCAACAACACGGCGCTGATCGTGGCCGGCATGATTGTCGGCGCCTCGGGCTCGATCCTGACCAACCTGATGGCCAAGGCGATGAACCGCTCGGTCCCGGCCATTGTCGCCGGCGGCTTCGGCGGTGCCGTGGCCGCGCCGACCGGGGGCGGCGACGAGACCGGGGGTACCGTGCGCTCGACCAGCGCCCAGGACGTCGCGATCCAGCTCTCCTACGCCCGCCAGGTCGTGATCGCCCCCGGCTACGGGCTCGCCGTGGCCCAGGCCCAGCACGCGGTGCGCGAGCTCGAGCGCGCGCTGGAGGCCAAGGGCGTCACGGTCAAGTACGCGATCCATCCGGTGGCCGGACGGATGCCGGGGCACATGAATGTGCTCCTGGCCGAGGCCGACGTCCCTTACGACCTGCTCCGGGAGATGGACGACATCAACCCCGAGTTCGGTCGCACCGACGTGACCCTGGTGATCGGGGCCAATGACGTGACCAACCCGGCGGCCAAGAACGAGCCGGGGAGCCCGATCTACGGGATGCCGATCCTCGAAGTCGACAAGTCGGGCTCGGTGATCGTGCTCAAGCGCTCGATGGCCTCGGGCTTCGCCGGGATCGACAACCCGCTCTTCTATGACCCCAAGACGACGATGCTGTTCGGAGACGCCAAGGCCTCGGTGAGCGAGGTCACGGCCGAGGTGCAGGCCCTGTAGGACCCAGTGGCCCAAAACTGGCGGCCGTCGCGGGTGCCGGTTAGAGTCGCCCCGAGAATCAGCCAAGCCACGCAAGCGAGGATCGACCATGGACGCCAACCGCCTGACCGCGATACCGATCTTCTCCGAGCTGTCCGAAACGGAGGCCAAGCGTCTGGCCGCCTTCGCGACCGAGACGAGCGCCGCCGAGGGCCAGATCCTGATGAAGGAAGGCGACTACTCGGTCGAGTTGATCGCGATCGAGGAGGGCACCGCCGACGTGATCCAGAAGGGCGAGAAGATCGCCTCCGTGAAGCAGGGTGACCTGATCGGCGAGATGGGGCTGCTCGAGCACCGGCCCCGCAACGCCGACGTGATCGCCAGCTCGCCGATGCGGCTGATCAAGCTCACCCACTGGGAGATTCGGCGCATGTCCGACGAGACCGTGCAGCGGATCAAGGGCACGATCGGACAGCGCCGGCAGGAGGGGGTCGCCGACCCCCACCAAAGCGACTGACGGCCGGCACCGCCCGACCCTCGGTATCGCAATCGGAGCTTTCTGATACCGTGCCCCACGCCGAGTCCCCGGACAGCCGCCCCGGGGAGCGGGGAGCCCAATTCGTTGGGGCGAGTCTTGTGGGGATCCACGAGAAGCGCTCGGAAGAGCGCGAGCCCGTCAGCTAACTCCGTAGGCCAGATAGGCACCGCCGTGCAAGGCCGCCGTCAGCGGCACTGGTCTACGTGTCCATTTTCAGCAGCTTCACTCCCAACAACGTGTGCAAGCCGGGTGAAAACCCGGTCGCCGCTCGCGGCCGCGTCGAACGCTATCCCGTGCGCCGGCTCCGTCGACTTCTGATCGCCACCGTTGTGGCCGTGGTGCTCCCGGCCGGTGCGGCCTCCGCGGCCACAGGCGGCGCCGCTCTGGTCACGACCTCGACCCCCAAGGGCATCGTCAAAGTCAGCGCCAACGCCCACGTGTTCACGCGCACGCTGCGCAAGGGCCAGCGCGGCGCCGACGTCTCGACCCTGCAGTCCTGGCTCTCCGACGTCGGCTACAAGGTGCCCGCGACTGGTTACTTCGGCGCGATGACCAAGCGGGCTGTACACCGCTTCCAGGTCGCCTACAGTCTCACGCCCGCCAGCGGGGCGGTCGGGCGTCGGACCGCCGCCACGCTCCAGGCCGTCGTCCAGAAGGCCGCCAAGGGCGCCGGGGTGGCGGCGACCCCGATCAACCCCACGACCGGCCTCGTCTTCCCGCTCAAACCCCTCTCGCGCGTGGTCGGCCCGAGCAGCTGGTCGCTGGATCAGGGCATCGACATCAGCACTCTGGGGGGGGCCTGTGGCCGGCACGTGACCGAGGTGGCGATGGCGTCGGGCACGATCGTCCAGGAGGGGATCGACGGATTCGGTCCCGACGCCCCGGTCCTGAAGGTCTCCGGTGGCCCTTACGCCGGCCGCTACATCTACTACGGCCATGCGGCGCCGGCGCTCGTGCCGGTCGGCGCGACCGTGACCGCCGGCCAACCGATCGCCGAGCTGGGCTGTGGCGACGTCGGGATCTCCTCGGGTCCCCACATCGAGATCGGGATCAGCGCCCCGGGTGGCCCCGTGTGCTGTCCCGGCTACCAGGAGACCTCGCCCGCCTTCTACGACGTGATCCTCGGCCTGTACAAGCAGGCCGGCGGCCACCAGTAGCGCACCGGCCGCCCCCGGCGGCGGCTATCTTGCCCGGCATGCTAAATCGCGACGCCGCGCTCCAGACGCTCGCCCGCGATCCCTTTGACATCGTGGTCATCGGGGGCGGCATAACCGGCGCCGGTGTCGCCCTCGACGCCGCCTCCCGCGGCTTCAGTGTCGCCCTCGTGGAACGGGCGGACTACGCCTCGGGCACAAGCAGCCGCTCCTCCAAGCTCGTCCACGGGGGCCTGCGCTACCTGCAGAACTTCGATCTCGGCCTCGTCCGTGAGGCTTTGCTGGAGCGCCAGCTGATGGTCAAGCTCGCCCCCCATCTCGTCCGGCCGCTGCAGATGGTGGTCCCGGCCTTCGACGGCGCTCGGCCCGACCGTCTCACCGGGATCGGCCTGAACATGTACGACGTGATGGCCGCGCCGTCCCTGCGCGCGCGGCGCAACGCCCGCCGCACCGGGGGGGAGCCGGGGGAGCCCGACTGGAGTCCGGCCCGCCATCGCGTCATCTCCGGCGAGGAGGTGGCCGGGCTGCTGCCGGCGCTGGCCGGCCGCAATCCCACCGGCGGCTATCTGTTCTACGACTGCAAGACCGACGACGCGCGGCTCGTGCTGACCGTGCTCGGCGAGGCCGAGCGCTTTGGGGCGATCTGCGCCAACCGCCTGGAGGTGATCGGCCTGGGCCGGGGCGATGACCTGGGCGCCGGCGTCACCGTGCGCGATCGTGAGAGCGGTGAGGAGTTCGCGATCGAGGCCGACAACGTGGTCAACGCCACCGGCGTGTGGGCGGACCAGATCCGTCCCGAGGAGCTCTACTCCGAGGCCGAGGTGCCGCGGATTGCTCCCAGCCGCGGGACCCACATCGTCCTGACCCAGGAGGATCTGCCGCTCTACGCGGGGGCGATCCTCCCGGCCGGCGAGTCACGCTCGATCTTTGCTCTGCCCTGGCTGGGCCGCAGTCTGGTCGGCACCACCGATAACAACTACGAGGGCGAGATCGACCACGTGCGGCCCTCGGGCGACGACATCGACTATCTGCTCAGCGCGATCAACGAGTTCTTCGGGACGGCCTTGACCCCGGGCCACCTCGCCGGAGCCTACGCTGGGGTGCGTCCCCTGATCTCCAGCGGGGACAGCCGCAAGTCGGTCGACATCTCGCGCAAGGCGGAGCTCTATGAGACTTCGAGCGGCCTGATCACGATCACGGGCGGCAAGCTCACCACCTGGCGGCGGATGGCCAAGCTGGCGGTCGACCGCCTGGTCGAACGTGACGGGCGCCAGGCCCCGTGCCGGACCCACGAGATCCCGCTCGGCGCCCCCGCGGACCCAGCTGACCTGCGTCGGGTCGAGGGTGTGCCCGAAGACTCCTATGCCCAGCTCGCCGCGCGCTACGGTCACGCCGCCGATCGCGTCCTCGCTACGGCCGAGACCCGCGGCGAGCTGGCCCAGCCGATCGTCCCCGGGCGTCCCGACCTGCTCGCCGAAGCCCCGTTCTCGGCTCGCCACGAGCAGGCGCGAAGTGTGGCCGACGTGCTCCTGCGCCGGACCCGGCTCGGGCTGCTGGCCGCCCGGGCGCTGGACGGCCCCGACCGGGCGGTCGCACTGCGGGTCGCCGGGGCGATGGCCCCAGAGCTCGGCTGGGACCCGGCTCGGGTCGCCCAGGAGGCCGATCGCTTCGCCGTCGAGGCGATGGCCGAAGGGCTGGTCGGATCGGGCGCCGAGGCCGGGTAGGCCCGCCGGTAAGCTCACGGCCGATGGACGAGCTCACCGGATTGTGTACGCGGCTGCTGGGAGGCAACAAGGCGGCGACGCAGGCCGCCCGGCGGGCCCGTGAGGCTGAGGGGCGAGTCGGCCAGCTGGCCGCGGCGCTGGCGAATTGCCGGGCGCTGCGCGATGACCCCCCCGTCGCCGGGCAACCGGCCGCGGACCCCCGCCCGGACGCAGCCGACCCCCGCCCGGACGCAGCGGACCCCCGCCACGAGGCAGCGGAGCTCGCCGTCAACGCCGGGCTGGCCGGCGCCGTCGCCCAAGAGCTGGGCACGGCCACAGCTCGGCTGCCCCAGCGTCAGCAGGAGGCGCTGGCGCTGCGCGAGCTTCTGGGACTCTCGCACGAGCTCGTGGCTGAGGTACTCGGGATCGACCCGGCGGCGGTCACCGCGCTCCTGGCCCGCTCGCGGACCCGCCTGCACGCGGAACTGCGGGGCGTCAAGACCGAGCCGGGCTCCTGCCCCGAGCGTGACCGAACGGCGCGCACCGCGACCCTACGTCAGGATGGCCAGCCGGTCAGCACGGCCGACGAGGACTGGCTGCTCGATCACCTCGGGCACTGCGACGGCTGCCGCCGCCTGCACGCCACGATGCTCGAGGCCTCGGTCTGTTACCGGGCTTGGCCGGTGTCGCTCGCTGACCCCGGCCGCGCCATCACCGCGGCGTGACGGGCGCAGCGCCGGTCCTGCGCGCCTGTGGCCGCGAGCTCGTCCTGGGGCCGGAGCCGTGGCTGATGGGGATCGTCAACGCCACGCCCGACTCGTTCTCGGACGCCGGTCTGAACCAGACGCTCGAGGAGCGGGTGGGGCTGGCGGCCACCCTGATCTCCGCTGGGGCGCGGCTGATTGACATTGGTGGGGAGTCCGGGGTCACCAACCGGCCGCCGGTCTCCCCGGAGGAGGAGATCGCGCGCGTCGTGCCCGTAATCGAACGCGTACACGCCGAGCTCGGGGTACCGATCTCGGTTGACACCTACAAGCCGGAGGTGGCTCGGGCGGCGATTGCGGCCGGGGCGTGCCTGGTCAACGACGTCAGCGGACTGCGCGACCCCACCCTGGCCGATGTGTGTGCGCAGACCGGAGCCGGACTGGTGCTGATGCACACCCGCGCCCGGCCCAAGCAGAAGGTGCTCGACCGTGGCTACGACGGGCGCATGGTCGCCGACGTCCGGTCCTTTCTGACCGAGAAGATCGCGTTGGCCTTGGAGCGCGGGGTCGAGCGCCCGCAGCTGATGCTCGAACCCGGGCCCGACGTCGCCAAAACACCGGCTCAGAAGATCGAAGTGCTCGGATCACTGGGCGCGTTGGCCGAGTTCGGCCGCCCGGTGTTGCTGGCCGTGTCCCGTAGG
>JBPCIY010000070.1:0-21479 GCA_051005855.1 Solirubrobacteraceae bacterium
GGAAGGGGCCTCCCCCCCCACAAAAAACACCACACCAGAACCCCCAATCCCCCACCCTCGGGGCGCCGACAGCGGCCACCACGTGATCGCGGGCTCGGCCGGTCGTGGAGATCTGACCGCTTGAGGCATTGACGGTGATCGCTGCGTGGGAATAGCTGGCGTCGGCGCGGCCGCTCCACGCGGAATCCAGCAACTCGGCTGCGCTTCCCCGAACTCGTACGAGTCGAGCCCTGCCTTCGCAAGGTGCATCTCGCCGTCGCGGAGTGCGGGCTCTTCATAGCGCAGAAAGCGGGCTCGTCGCGGGCGATTGCATTCGCTCATGAGCCCGGACGGCGCGTATGAGTCCTTTGGCGACCAAGCGCAAGTGGGGGACGGCCGGTCGCTGGCCGTCAAAGGAGTAGGCATCCGCTGGCCCCTGTGCAACCCTGTCGGGCGCCCCGGTCTCCCAGGCCGGTCCTCGTCCTTGCTGAACGTCTTCCTGCCCGCTTGCTGAGCCTGCAGGCGACTGGTCAACCGCCCTATTCGCAGGGCGCCCATTGGATGCGGCGCAGAAAGCCCTGGGCGAAGGGCCTGTGTGTCCGTTGGTTGGTGAGACTCACTCGGTTGAAGTAAAGACCGTTTGGGACGTCGTGGGCTGGGTCGCATGCGACGGTCTGCGAGAGTGCAACCGCTACACGCATCACATGGACAGAGATCTTCGTTCCCGGACCCTTAGTCTCGTAGACCGCGAGGCCTGTGCCGCGCGCTACATCGGGGGTGGGCACGACCTCAGATGCCCAGGTGGACCAGTTCATGCCGACGACCTGGAGGCTGCCGTCCGATGTCAAGAACAATGCGGGCGGTCTGACGCGAACGCCAGAAACCACGGCGCCCTGAAAGCACACGTTCTGCGTGTCGCACGGGTCGGCGGCGGCCGACGCAGGCGGTGGCGCGGCCCCGAGCAGCATTACCAGGGCCAGTAATGGCGCGCCGACGGCAGTTGTGAGTAGAGACAGCGTCTTGTGCATGTGTGCAATCTATCCGGCGGGCGCGGCGGTTGAGCGTTTCTTTGGCGCGGCGGGATCGCCCCGCTGGCGCTCAGCCCACCGTTGCGGTCCGGGGCCAACCAAGACTGAACAGGCGTAACCGCTGTGGGCCGCCCGCTCGGGCAAGCGGACCGCCACCGAGCGACGGCCACGATCCCCTTCAAGTCGATAGAGGGTTGGCCGGATTGCCACGTACCTCAGCGCGCCCGAGTGATCACCCGGCCCGGAGGATGCGCTTGAGGCGACCGCTCGAACGGGTGATCGAGCACCGCGTGTTCCTTGTTCCTCACGAGGCTCGCCCGTGGAGGTCTGGGCAGGAGCCAGGTCCTCGTCTTGGCGCGGAGGTGCAGAACACGAGACCTCAGGGACGGCAGCGGGACCAGCCGGGCGTTCGCGGCTGAGCCAGGTAGTCGGCCCCGGGGGCTAGCAGCTGACGATCTGGCAGGTGGGAAGACCGTCTGTCGGGGAGTTGCGCCAAGAGCCGCTCACGAGCGTCCCGTCACTCCGCATGTACGGGCGGACGTACTGGTCTCGCGGGAACCCCGCAGCGTTGAACTGTCCAAAGCCAGGCGCCGTCGGATCCGGAATTGAGACGTCTGGGCCGGCGGAGCTCCAGTACTGCTGGCTGAGGCGCTGGGAGAATTCCGGATCGATCGAGCCGTAACTCGACGTCCGGACCGTCGTGTTCGAGATCGCGAACGCACGAGGGACGTCGAAACAACCCTCGCTGAGGTTCGTGGCCGGCAGATTCACCGGCGGGAGCGTGGTCGCGGGGAGGGTGCTAGCCGGAAGCGTGGTCGCCGGAAGGTGGCTCCCGTCGATGTTCGTCGCCGGAACCGTGGTTGCCGGGATGGTCGTAGCGGGGATGATGGTGCGCGGGATGTTTACTGCTGGGATATGGGTAGCCGGATAGCAGGTGTGGACCTTTCCGGCCGCAGATGCCGCGGGAGCAGCCGACGTGCTGGGCGGTGCAGGTGTCGTGGACTCGGGCGTAGGCGGTGTCGTTGAGATGGTCGGGGCGGGGCCTGAGGAAGACGCGGCTGCGGTCGGAGTTGTGGCCGAGGTGGCGCTCGTGATGACCGTCTGTGTGGCGGTCGTTGCTGCTGCCGGCGCCGCTTGGGACGTCAAGCTTCGCGCCGGCGAGTCAATTGCGCGGGTAGAACCTCCGCATCCAGCAACGATGGCGGCAGGGACTGCGACCGAGCAGAGCGACCCAGCGACCCGGAACCAGCATCTCGGGCGGGGGCACATTCGCGCGAGGAACCTACCGCCACCGGTCCCCGGCGCAACCCAAAGGCCCCGGCAATAAACGGACGGTTGATGCGCCGCCTGTACAACGGTTGTCGTTGCCGCAAGCGGGCGGCCACGATGGCTTTCGTCACACGTCGAGGCGACTGCTCATAGGACATCCTCATAGGACATCCTCTGGTTGCCCCGACCGCCGTCGGGAGAGGGCCACGATTGCTTGCCCTGTGAAGAGGGCCTGCCAAAGAACAGCCCGTCCCGACGGTGGTGAGGTGCCGCGAGCGGCAACAGGACGTAGCCCCAAATGTGAGGGCCTTGTCTATGAGCATCCGCAGCGGTACCTCTTGGTCGGGGCGCTGTGAAGGTGCGCTCACGGACAAGGAGGAGAGGATGGCTTGCAGGTACGCCGGGATCGATTGGGCGTCGGAGACGCACGATGTGCACGTGGCCGACGAGGCGGGCGACGAGCTGCTCGCAGCGACGTTCGCGCACGATGAGAAGGGCCTGACCGCGTTGTGCCGCACGCTCGTGCGACTGGAGGTCGGGCTGGTCGCGATCGAGCGGCCGGACGGTGTGCTGGTGGAGCGGCTGCTCGATGCGGGGTTGCGCGTGTTGGCGTTACATCCGAATAAGGTTGCCGCGGCGCGGGACCGGTTTCGGGTCTCGGGCGGGGAGTCCGACCGATTCGACGCGTTCGTGCTGTGCGAGCTGGCGCGGACTGACAACCATCGCTTCCGGGTGCTGGAGCCCGACTGCGATCAGACGAAGGCGTTGCGGGCGTTGACCCGCGCACGAGAGGATCTCGTCGGTGCACGTACCGCGGCGGTGAATCAGTTGCGTGCCGAGCTTGAGCGGTTCTGGCCCGGGCCGCTGCGACTGTTCTCGCACATGGACGCCGAGATTCTGCTCGCGTTCCTTGAGCGATACCCCAGCCCGGCCGACGCGCACGGTCTCGGGGTCGCCCGAATGCAGGCATTTCTGCAGCGAGAGCACTATTCGGGCGGGCAGCATCCGACGGCGCTGATGGCCAAACTCCGCGGCGCTCCACACGGACGGGTCGGCGCGATCGAGCTCGCTGCCCGCCGGCAGCTCGTGCTCACGTTCGTGGCGATGATCCGGACGCTGAACGCGCAGATCAAGGATCTCGAGCTGGAGATCCGCACCCAGGTGCGCGCGCATCCTGACGGGCGGATCTTCCTCTCGATGTTCAAATCGCCGGCGAGCGTGATCACCGCCGCCGAGCTGCTGGCGGAGATCGGCGACTGCCGCGAGCGCTACCCCGACCGCGACGCGCTCGCAGCCGACGCCGGTCAAGCCGCCGTCGCAAAGGAGTCTGGCAAGCACAAGACGGCAGGGTTCCGGTGGGGATGCAACAAGCGACTGCGAGTCGCGTTCTGCCGCCTGGCCGACAGCAGCCGCCACTGGCACCCCTGGGCCCAGGCCCTCTACGCCCAAGCCCGTCAACGCGGCCACGAACACCCCCCGCGCGATCCGCACCCTCGGCCGCGCGTGGTGCCGAGTCGTGTGGCAATGCTGGCGCAACCACACCCCATACGACCCAGCGCGCCACCGCGCACTGCAACGCCACATCACCGTCACCATCCCCACCCCGTCAGGCCCGATCACCGACCAGGCAGCCACCATGCGACTCGCCGGGCCCGGTCTCTGGCGACCGGATCTCGCAACCGCCGCTACCGGTACCTGACAACCCCATCCCTTCCCCAGCAGAAAGGAGGTTGACACAGGACGTCTTTGGCGACCCTGCGAGCGTAGATGCGCTGCCCGCGGGCGGGCTGGCCGGTCACGCCAAGGTTGAGCCGCATCTGGTTATCTTCTGAGCCTGATCGCGTTGAGGTCGCGCTCGCGTACTTCATCGATGCGGTCGAGCAGCTCATCGACGTTGTCTGCTCAGCGTGGAGGTAGCGGCCAACGAGCGCGTCGTAGCGGCCGGTCGCGAGCCTCCGGACGAGCTGCGGCGGCGTCCACGGCGCGTCGTCTGAAAACGCGCCCGCCGTTAGCTCCGTCTGCACCAGGCCGGGGCTGAAGAAGAAGACGGGGATCCGTCCGGCGAGTTCGTTTGCCAGCATCTCGCCCGTAGCGGCAAACGGCAGCCTTGCTCGGTGCATACGCGGTGCTCTCGCCGCCCGGGAGGTAGGCCGCCCCGCTCCCGGTGATCACGATCCGACCGCGGCCGCGCTCGAGCATCCCCGGGATCACCGCGCGGCAGCAGAGGTGAGCCGAGGCTTGATGGCGGCCGCTTGCGGTTCCGCGTGGATGTGATCACCACTGAGGCCGTGGGCTCGCCGACGCGGAGCCTTGGGACGACAAGTCGGCGCGATTGCTTTCGCCAGTGAGGTCGACCGCGAACTTACGAGTGCTACGGCGACATTTCGCTCGTGCGGGTCGAGCCCGTTCGGCGCAAGAGTGAACGATCGCCTCCGCGCACAAGCACGCGCCCCCGCCACGGCACTGGGACGGGCTCGGAATGGACGAGGACCGAGCTTGATCATCTCTCGACGCGCTTCTGCATCCTCCTGGTCAAGCGGCACGGCAAGCCTAAAGTTGCGCTTCTGAGCACAGGGGACACTCCTCATTGATCCTGATCGCGCTGCGGCTCCCGATCGATGCAGGAGTCGCTGTCGTCGCCGTCGCGTCGTTTCAGACCACCAGCAGGCGTCGCGCGTGACTTGATCTCGGCGCGGAGCGCCGAGATCCCAAGATGGATCTCCCGCGCGCACGACCACCGCGCCACGTCCAGAAGCCCACCCTTCCCAAGCCGCCGTTGAGCGTCACCCGCGGCCCGGAGTGTCCGAGCCAATGGGCTGGTCGAGGGAGCGCTGCCCAGGTTCGGCGTCCCCACACGCTCGGGCTGTCGCCGTCGGGCCTGTAAGCGTCAGGGTCGCGTGGGAAGATCCATCCGACCAAGTAAGCGGCCCGGGCGCCAACAACCGTCCCGGACCATCGCACACGAAGGGATGACCTCCCATGCAAGCGGGCCGTGACGCTCGCCGTGCCTACGGCACAGGCAGCATCATCGAGAAGAGCGGCGAGTACTACGGCCAGTGGCGCGTCGACAGGACGCTGGTCAAACGCAAGCTCGGACCGATCCGTAAGACCGGCACGCGCGACGGCATGACCAAGACGATGGCCGAGGCGAAGCTCCGCTCGTTGATGGCCGAGGTGACGGCGCCGCCGCCGGTAGTCGAGCGTATGACTGTCGAGGACGTAGGCAGGCGGCTCATCAGTCACCTGACCACGATGCGCCGCAAGCCGTCGACCATTGAAGGCTACGAGAGCTACCTGCGCGTTCATATCACCCCGTACTTCGGATCGCGCCCGCTCACGCAAATCACGAAACACGAGATCGAGGCGTTCATGGCCGATCGCCTCGACGCCGGCCAGTCGGTCAAGAGCACTCTCAACTACCTCGGTCTGCTGCACGGCATCTTCGACTTCGCGAACCGACGCGGTTGGGCGAGCGCCAATCCCGTCAAGCTGGTCGAGAAGCCGAAGAACACGGACGACGACCCGGATATCCGGTTCCTGGACCAAACCGAGCTTGACGCGCTGCTCGCCGCGGTGCCCGACGATGACCTGGGGCTCGTCGAGCGCGTGATGTACATGACTGCGGCGATGACGGGCATCCGCCAGGGCGAGCTCCTCGCGCTCCGGTGGCTTGACGTCGACTGGGCGGCTCGCCGCGTCAGGGTGCGGCTCAACTTCGTTCGCGGCCAGACCGGCACGCCGAAGTCCAAGCGCTCTTCCCGGAGCGTCCCGCTCGCAGATGCGCTCGGAGGCGAGCTCGACCTGCTTTACAAACGGTCGCCCTTCCAGGCCGACGAGGACCTCGTGTTCGCGCATCCGCACCGGCAAGCCGATCGATCGTTCAAAGCTGCTGAAGCGCTACAAGCGGGCGCTCAAGAGGGCTCACGTGCGCGAGGTTCGGTTCCACGACCTGCGCCACACGTTCGGGACGCACATGGCCGCTCAGGGAGTCCCGATGCGAACCCTCCAGGAATGGATGGGACACCGCGACTTCAAGACGACGCTGATCTACGCCGACTACGCGCCTAGCCCTGCCGAGGCCGATCTTGTCAACGCCGCGTTCCAGGGCATCAATTTGGGCATCAATTTGAAAGAAACTCATAGCAACCCAGACCCCGAAAACCCTTATAACAGAAGGGTATCCAACTAGGTGCGACCCCCCGTGTCGGGTTGTGGTCCAGGCGGTCGGGGGTTCGAGTCCCCTCGCTCACCCTCCGTAGAGCCCGCTGGGCGGTCCAGCGCGTCCGTGTGCGGGGGCGGCGGACTTCCGCTTATGACCCAGCCCGCGCCCACGGCGCAAGGCTGAGTGCCGCGGGAGGGGGAAGACGAAACCGGTGGCGCGTCCGTCCGGGACGCTAGTGGTAGCGGTCAAAGTCGGCTGGCCAGGGCAGCGGGAACAGGTGCCGGTAGGGCCGCGCGTTCGCGATCACCTCGGCGAAGGACGGCCGCTGCGCGAGGGCGCGGTAGTACCGCGTCAGCTGCGGGTGCCTACCCTCGTCCCACGGGTGGATCGCCAGGGCGTAGAACAGGCCGGGCGCGGCGGCGCAGTCGGCGAGTGAACGTGCCGCCGGCCAGGAACTCGTTCGCGGCCAGCTGCGCCTCGCGCATGCCGTAGGCCACGTCGAGCCGGCCCCGCGCCTGGGCGGCCGTGCGCTCGTCGAAGCGCTCCTCGATCGTGTCGGAGACGATCGCCTGGACGGCGTCGGAGACGTACTGGTCGCAGAGGCGGTCCCACTTGCGAGCCTCCAGCGAAGGCACCAACCGCACGTACGCCGGAACCGGGAATCGTTAGGGGCCGCGGGGCTCGCCGCGGCGCAGGATCGAGGCGGGCGCGGTTAACCAGCCGACGTTGACAAGCTCGACACGCATCACTTGTTCGCGAACAAGCTACCACGCGGCTCCCGGCTCCTGAGACGCGTAGAAGCGGTCGGCGGGCAACGGCCGCACGACGCCGATCACCTCGCCGTCGTGAGGGGGCTTAGGATTCTCCCGATGGCCGTTGTTTGCCTTCGAGGACCACTGCGCAAGCTGGCCGGCGGCCGCCCCGAGCATGATCTCGAGGGCGCGCGGGTCATCGAGCTGCTTCGGGCGCTCGAGCTGCGCAACCCTGACATCCGCGGATGGATCGTCGACGAGCGTGGCCTGATCCGCCGTCACATCAATGTGTTCGTCAACGGCGAGCGAGGCGGCGAGACCTCCGCGGTACGGTCAGGCGACCGTATCGAGATAGTGCCGGCGATAACAGGAGGCTGAGAGATTGACCGAGCTTGTGATCGGAACGAAAAAGGGCCTGTTTCTGCTCGAGGGCGAGCCCGCTCACGACTTTGAGATCAAGACGCGCGCGTTTGCCGGCCAACCGGTCGACTTCGCCACGCGGGATCCCCGCAGCGGGCGGCTGTTCGCGACCGTGACCTCGCCGTTCTATGGTCCGAAGATCTTCTACACCGACGGCGATCCGGGCGCCGAGTGGGAGCAGGCCGACGGCGTCGCCCTGCCCGAAGCTGGCGATCAGGCGCTTGAACGGATCTGGGTCATCGC
This sequence comes from Solirubrobacteraceae bacterium, assembly GCA_051005855.1. Classification (GTDB taxonomy): domain Bacteria; phylum Actinomycetota; class Thermoleophilia; order Solirubrobacterales; family Solirubrobacteraceae; genus Palsa-465. The sequence goes on from JBPCIY010000070.1 coordinate 7,854, forward strand.
GCCCGGTGAGGCCGGCGGCACCCTGTACGCGGGCGGAGATCCCGGAGTTCTGTTCGAGAGCCACGACGGCGGAGCGAGTTGGGAGGTCAACGCCGGACTCTGGGAGCAGCCCTCACGCCCGCACTGGCAGCCGGGCGGCGGCGGGCTGTGCCTGCACTCGATCTGTACCTGGCCCGGAGATCTGGACAAGCTGGCCGTCGCGATCTCGGCCGCCGGCATGTGGCTGACTGAGGATGGGGGCCGCACGTGGCGGAGGGGCAACGACGGGCTGAACCCGAGGTACCTGCCGGAGGAGGCCCTCCAGGATGAGAACGCGGGCCGGTGCGTGCATCATGTTGAGCGTGCGCCGAAGCAACCCGAGCGGATGTTCATGCAGTTCCACGGCGGCTTGTACCGCTCCGACGACACGGGGAGGAGCTGGATCGACATCGGTGGTGGTGGGCTCCCGTCTGATTTCGGCTTCCCGCTGACCGTCGACCCAGCCGATCCCGACAGCGCCTACGTGATCCCGCTCGTCGCCGACATGGACCGCGTCACCCCCGACGGCCGCGTCCGCGTCTATGAGACGCGCGACGCGGGATCCACCTGGGCGCCCCGCGGCGACGGCCTGCCGGCGGAGCACGCCTACCTGACGGTGCTGCGCCAAGCGTTCAGCAGCGCCAGGCCCGGCGAGCAACTCCAGCTCTACTTCGGCGCCACCTCCGGCGATCTGTTCGGTTCGGGCGACGCCGGGGCCACGTGGACGACGGTGGCGACCCGGCTGCCGCCGGTGTTCTCGGTGATCGCCATGTAGCCAAGCTGCGACTGGATCCCCGCCCGACCGGGGGAGCCGCGTCCGCACGCGGACGTGGTGCGTGTGTGGATTGGGACTTGGGGGTACCAAGACCCCAAAAGGCCGCCCAGACCGACGAGACCGTCACCCCGGAGGAGGGGAACATCCGTTGGACCGGCCGCTTTAACTAATCCCCAGCCGCATGGCCCGTTGGCCGTGGTCGGTCTGGGCTTATTCCGTGCTGACCCAGGGAGGTCGCTGGACATGGTCAAAGACAACGAAACTCGGACCGAGAAGGGATTGAGCCTGGCCCGCGGGCCAGCTTTGGCGCTCGGCACGGTCCTGCTCGCCGCCGGTCTCTACTTCATCTACAAGCAGCACGCGTTCCCGAAGTTCGCCAACTTCCCGGACGGGAAGGCGCCGGTCGACGGCAAGGTCCTGTTCGCGATCTTCGGCGCCAACGGCTGGACGGGTATGCTCACGGCGGTCGGCGGAGGCCTGCTCCTGTTCGGCGCGGCCCAGCACCTGCTCGCCAAGACGATGAGCCTGATCGTTGGCATCGCCTTGGGCGCGGCGGCGATCATCGCGGCGTCGAGCGGCGACGTGCTCGGACTCGCAGCCGCCAACGGCTGGACCGAGATCGGGTGGGGCATCGCGGCGGCGATCCTGCTCTTCAACACGCTGATCCCGCGCCGGCGTCGCACGGTCGTGGAGGACACCGGCTACGCCGGAGAGCGGACCGGCCCGAGTCGGCGGGGGGTCGGCACCGGTGCCGCCGTGGGGACCGGTGCCGCCGCTGGAGCGGGCGCCGGGGCCGTCGCCGAACACGAGCATGATCGTCATCGTGACCGGGTCGATGAGCGTGACCGGGTCGATGAGCGCAACCGGGTAGACGATCGCGGCCGCGGCGCCGACGGACCGGGTGAGCCGCCGACCGAGCGTCAGGCCGGGGCCGACCGAGAGACGCCCGCGGAGTCCCGGCGCGAGCCTTAGGGCACACCTCTTAGGGCACACCCCTTAGGGCACACCCCGTAGGACTCGCGTCACGCTCGGCAGCGGACGCTGACCGGGATGTCGTGCGACGCCACCGGCGGCTGATCACGCTTGCAATAGGTGATCTGCCGTGCGGCGGTGTCGACCACTCCGAGGAACGGGTAGATCACTCCCCCGGCGACGATCGAGCAGGAAAAGGCCCGCCGCGGGCCGAGCCCCGATCCGGCCGGCCGACAGCGGGCCCGGTGCAGCGGCCCGTTGATGCTCCCGGCCTTGACCTCGGCGGCCATCCGGGCGTGAACGGACCGCTCCAGGCCGCTCGCCGGAGATTGGCCGCGGGCCAGGTGCCCCGAGCGCGGGGCTTGGTCCTGGACGATCAGGATCTCCGCGTCGCGGTTCGCGGCCACGGCGGCCGCCGGGTTGGTGGAGGTCGGCGAATCCGTGTTGTGTCCGTTGACGTAGAGCACCATCGCCACCACCAGCGCCGCCGCTACGAACATCGAGAGCGCGAAGCGCTGCCACAGGGGCCGCGCCAGGTAGGCGCCCGGGGCGCGGGGGGGAGGCTCCGGCATGCCCGAGAGGCTACGCGCCCGCGTGCAGCCAGCGAGGCTACGCGCCGGCGCGCGCCAGACAAGGCCAGAGCGCGCAGCCGGGCCGCGTAGAGTCCAGCGCGTGAAAGCGCGCTCGTGGACGCTCGCGGCGCTGGGTCTGACCGTCGCCCTCGGGTGCGGATGCGGCCGTGGGGCCAGGTCGCCCGCGGCGACCGGAATCCCGGCCGCGCTTCTGCGCGAGGTCCGACCGATCGGACTCGGGGTGCGGTTTCGCCCACCGGTCCGCGGACCGGTGATCGGTCCCTGCCGGGCGCGGCTCGGGCCGCGGCACGGCGTCCACATCGAGCTGTTTGCCGCCAACCGGGTGGTGGTGCTGGGTGCCGGCATCGGCGTGGGTGGGCCGGTCAGCCGGGAGGCCGGCCGGATCACTCGCGCTCGCTGCTACGGCGCGCTGGCCACGCTCGAACCGACCGGCGTCGTCCTCCTGCGTCCCGGAGCGCGACTGACGCTGGCCGACGTCTTCCGGGCCTGGGGCCAGCCGCTGTCCCGGCGTCGCGCGGCGTCCTTCCGCGCCCCGACCGGCGACCCCGTGCGGGTGTTCGTCGCCGGACGCCCCCAGCCGGATCCTCCGGGCGGCGTCCCGCTGGTCGCGCACGGGGAAATCGTCGTCGAAGTGGGGCCACGGGTCCCCCCCCACGCGAGCTACGTCTTTCCGCCGGGCACGTGAAGCCGGCCCCGTCGGCTTCAACGAGCTGATGGCCGAGCGCCCACGGATCAGCGACGAGATCGAGCAGTGGCTCGGCGCCGACGGCGAGAAGACCCTCGGCAGCCTGATCGAGACCTTTGGAGCCAAGAGTTTCGGCGTCCTGTTCGTGTTCCTGCTCGGCGTTCCGGCGCTGCCGCTGCCCACTGGCGGCGCGACCCACGTGTTCGAGATCATCGCCATGCTCCTGTCCTTGCAGCTTCTCGCCGGTCGCGACCACGTCTGGCTTCCGGCTCGCTGGCGACGCACGGAGCTCGCCGGACGTCGTCAGCAGCGCTTCATCAACGGCCTGCTCAAGCTGATTCGGTGGCTCGAGCGTTTCACCCGCCCTCGGGCGGCGCGGCTCTTCGAGCGCCGGCTCTCCAGCGTGGTGCTCGGGCTGGTGGTGCTGCTTTTGTCGGTCGGGGCGTTCGTGGCCCCGCCCTTCTCGGGGCTCGACACGCTGCCGTCGCTGGGCGCCGTTCTGGTCTCGCTCTCGGTCCTGCTTGAGGACTTCGCGCTGACCGTGGTTGGGATCGCCATCGGGACTTCCGGCGTGGTGCTCGAGTACGTGCTGGGGCGGGCCGCCCTCTCGGGACTCTCCCAGTTGCTCTGAGCGGCCGTGTTGCGGGCGGCGACGGCTCTCACTCGTCGGTTTGGTCTGAAACGGGCGGCCAGTCGCCGCCCAGCTCCGGACCGCTGGTCGAAACGGCGACTTCGACGCGGTTGCGGCCCCGGGCCTTGGCGGCGTAGAGGGCCCGGTCGGCCTTGCGAAGGAGCTGCTCGGGTTCGGCGGCGTCATCGGGCAGGACGGCGATCCCGAAGCTGGCGGTCAGAGCTCCGACGTCGCGAACCTCGGTCTGGGCGATCGTCCGCCGCAGCTTCTCGGCCACCTCCACGGCGCCGCTGCGGTCGGTGTCGGGTAGCAGGAGCAGGAACTCCTCGCCGCCGAAGCGGGCAGCGAAGTCGCTGGTCCGGAGGCTGGCCGAGAGGATCTGACCGATCGTCGCCAGCGCCTGGTCGCCGCAGTCGTGACCGTGGAGATCGTTGACCTGCTTAAAGTGGTCGAGATCCAGCAGCACGGCGCCGATCGAGCTGACCGTGCGCCCGGCGTGGGCGACCATCCGCTTGATCGATTCGTCCGCCGCCCGGCGGTTGGGCAGCCCGGTCAGAGCGTCGCTGGCCGCGCGCCGTTCGGCGAGCGCGAGGTTGCGCTGGTTGGCGAAGATCGGCGCCGCCTGGCTGACCGAGTCATGCACGCGAGCGCGCTCGGCAGGGCCGATCGCTCGCTCGCGGGTCACCAGCACCGAGCCGATCACCTGGCCGCCGACCAGGAGCGGCTCGCACAGCACCGCTCCGGCGACCTGGCCGCACGCCTCGCAGCGCATCAGCGAGTCGTCGCCGGGACGGCGCTCGTAGGCTCGACTGAGTCGCACCGCCAGGCACGAGCGCGGCCGCAGCTGGACGACGTTGAGATTGCGCAGCGGAGTCAGCTCGGCCTTCTCGCTCAGCGCCACCTCGAGCCGGTCGTCGCTGTTGTTGCGGTTGAAGACCGCCGCTCCCGAACCGGCCACCACGCGCTCCACGTGACGAATCAGGAGCCCCTGGGACTCCTTCTCGCTCGCCGAGACCTGGAGCAGTTCGCGCAGTTCCTGCTGGCCGCGCCGGCGCACGCCCTCGCGCTGGCCGGTCCGGCGCACGATCAGCAGGCCGGTCAGGACCAGCAGGATCGAGAGCGCGGCGGCGTCGCCCACCGCCAGCCAGGTGGCGAGCGAGAGGGAGCGATCGCGGCGGCTGATCAGCTGGAGCGCGAACAGCTGGTTGAGCGCGCGGAAGTTGTCCACCAGCGCCTTCTGCCCGACCTCGTCGGAGACCGTCGGCCGGCGTCCGGTGAGCCGCAGGAGCTGGATATCGCCTTTGACGGTGGTCAGCCACCCTGCGTTCTGCCCGGCTTGCTCGGACAAGGACTTCTGGAGCGGCGCGTCGCCGGCGGCGAGTCTCCGCGAGGTGCCCAGGGCGGCGGCGAAGTCGGCCTGGCCCCGGTACCAGGGGGCCAGAAAACGGGCCTGTCGGGTCTCGAAGTAGCCGCGTGACCCGGTCTCCTCATCGAGCATCGCCACCAGCAGCCGCTGACCCGCGGCTTCCTGCTGATAGGCGTGCAGTGCGCGGTCACGCTCGATCGTGGCCGTGGCGAACACCGCGCACGCGATCACCACGACCGGCACGGCGATCAGGGCGGCGAGACGCCGAAGCGGGAGACCCGTCATCAGGTCAACATCGGCATTCGCTTGACCAGCTTGAGCGCCGGGTATCCGAACCTTATGGCCACACTGGCGGTTCAGGGCGACGAGCTTTGTGTCAGTTTGACCGGGCTGGAGAAGCTGGCCGCGATGTACGCCGGCGTGCGGGTGCCCCTGGCCGCTGTGTCAACGATCGCCGTGGAGTCCGATCCGTGGGGAGCGCTGCGGGGAATCCGGGCGCCCGGCACGGGGATCCCCGGGGTGATCGCCTACGGTGTCCGGCGGGCCACTGGCGGCCGCCCCGACTTCGCCGCCGTGCACGGTCGCGGCCCCGCGATCCGAGTCGAGTTGGGTGCCGCGGCCCGCTTTGCGCGCCTGCTGGTCACGGTGGCCGACCCGGCCGGCACGGTCGCGACCGTCACCCGCGCGACCCGCGCCTGACCGTCGGCGGCCATTTTGCTCGCCGTCGGTGCGCGGGCGCGTTGTGAGGGGTAGGTTTTGTCTTCGCCCCCCGCGAGGAGAAGGAGCTGGTGTCAGAGATGGCCGTCAAGGCCGGGGACCTCGAGCGCAACCTGATCGACGAGCTGAGCGAGTGCGTCCGCGAGCGCCTCCCCGACGAGCCGAAGGCCGTCTACGCCGAGTTCGTGCGCCAGTACTACCACTGGGTCCCAGCCCCGGATCTCGGCGATCGCAGCCCCCTCGACTTGTGCGGCGCGCTGGTCGCCCACTGGCAAACCGGCCGCCGGCGCGGGCCGGGCGAGCCCAAGGTGCAGGTCTACAACCCCGAGCTCGAGCGCGACGGTTGGCGCTCGGCGTACACGGTGGTCGAGATCGTCTCTGACGACATGCCCTTCCTGGTCGACTCGGTGACTATGGAGCTCAGCCGGCAGGGCTACGCGATCGAGTTGATCGTGCATCCGGTGATGCGCGTGCTCCGCGACGACGAGGGTGAGCTGACCGAGGTGATCGCGCCGGGGGCGGTCGTCCCCGGAGCGATCGCCGAGTCGGTTATCCACGCCGAGGTGGCAAGACAGTCGGACTCCGACCGGCTCGCCGTCCTCCAGGCCGGGGTCGAGTTGGTGCTCGAGGAGGTACGGGCGGCGGTGGAGGACTGGTCCTCGATGCGCGCCCGCGCCGCCGCGCTGGCCGCCGAGCTGGCCACCGACCCGGGCCCGGGCGCCCACGGGGGCGAGGCCCGCGCCTTCTTGGAGTGGCTGCGCGACGATCACTTCACCTTCCTGGGCTACCGCGAGTACGAGGTCGCCGACGCGGAGATCCGCGCTCTCCCCAAGACCGGCCTGGGCATCCTGCGGGGCGCCGCGTCCACGCCGACCAAGGCGCTGGATCCCAAACGCCAGACGATGGCCCAGTCCACGCTTCCGCTCGTACTAACCAAGGCCAACACGCGCGCCCACGTACATCGCCCCGCCTACCTGGACTACGTGGGGGTCAAGCGCTTCAGTCCCGACGGCCGGGTGGTGGGCGAGCGACGCTTCCTCGGGCTGTACACGACCACCGCCTACAAGACGAGCCCCCGGGAGATCCCCCTGCTGCGCGAGAAGGTCGAGTGGGTCATGGCCCGGGCGGCCTTCCCACCCGACAGCCACGACGCCAAGGGCATGGCCGACATCATGGAGTCGCTGCCCCGCGATCTGCTCGTGCAGATCTCCGGCGAGGAGCTGTTTGAGATGGCGATCGGAATCCTCGGTCTCGGTGAGCGCCAGCGCGTGCGGCTGTTCGTCTGCCGCGATCAGCTCGACCGCTTTGTCGCTTGCACCCTGTGCCTCCCGCGCGACCGCTTCAACACCGAGAACCGCGAACGGGCGGGCCGGATCCTGGCCGAGGCGTTTGGCGGCGGGCAGGTCGACTGGGCTCCGCAACTCTCCGAATCGGTCCTCGTGCGCGTCAACTACGTCGTCCACTGCCCGGACGGCATCCCCGACGACTACGACGTGGCGGCGATCGAGGCGCGGATCGTGGAGGCGACCCGAGCTTGGACCGATGACCTACGGGCGGCCCTCGTTGCGGCCCACGGGGAACAGGCCGGACGCGACCTCTACTCTCGCTTTGGGACCGCGTTCCCCACCGCCTACCGCGTCGACTGGAGCGCCCACGGAGCGGTCCTCGACATCGAGCGGATCCAGCAGCTGACGCGGACGGGGCGCCCGATCCTGACCCTGTATCGGTCCCTCGATCAGGACGGGGGAGCGACGCGCTGCAAGCTGCTCAGCACCGCGCGCGTCTCGCTCTCGGAGGTCCTGCCAACCTTCGAGCATCTCGGGGCCAAGGTCAGCGACGAGCGCCCCTACGAAATCACCCCCAGCGGCGCGCCTGCGGTCTGGATCTATGACTTCGGCCTCAGCTGCCCGCCGGACGCGCTGGAGCGGGGCGGCGAGAGCTTCGCTGAGACCTTTCTGGCCGTTTGGGCCGGCGAGCTCGAGGACGACGCGCTCAACGGCCTGGTTCTCGCGGCCGGCCTGACCGGCCGGGAAATCACGATCGTCCGCGCGATCGCGCGCTACCTGCGCCAGGCGGCGATCGGCTTCTCGGACGCGTATATGGAGCGCACGCTGATCGCCAATCCCGAGACCACCAGGTTGCTCGTGCGCTTCTTCCAGGCTCGTTTTGACCCCGACGGCCAGGATGAGACCCGCGCCGCGCGGCTCTCGGTGCAGCTCACCCAGGCGATCGACGCGGTCACCAGCCTGGACGAGGATCGGATCCTGCGTAGCTTGTACTCGGTGCAGCGGGCCATGCTGCGCACCAATTACTTCTGCCGCGACGGCGAGGGACGGCCCCTGGCCCACCTGTCCTTCAAGCTCGACTCGACCGACCTCGGGCTGCTGCCGTTACCGCGCCCGCAGTTTGAGATCTTCGTGTACTCGCCGCGGGCCGAGGGGATCCATCTGCGCGGGGGCAAGGTCGCGCGGGGCGGGCTGCGCTGGTCAGATCGGCGTGAGGACTTCCGGACCGAGGTGCTGGGGCTGATGAAGGCTCAGATGGTCAAGAACGCACTGATCGTGCCCGTCGGCTCGAAGGGCGGCTTCGTGGTCAAGCGCCCGCCGGTCGGCGCCAGTCGCGAGCTGCTGCTCGGAGAGGGAATCGCCTGCTACCGGATCTTCCTGCGTGGGCTGCTCGACATCACCGACAACTACGTCGGCGATCGCGTCCAGGCACCGGCGCGCGTGATCCGTTACGACGAAGACGACCCCTACCTGGTCGTCGCCGCTGACAAGGGCACGGCGAGCTTCTCTGACCTCGCCAATCAGGTGGCCGCGGAGTACGGGTTCTGGCTGGGGGATGCGTTCGCCTCCGGCGGCTCACACGGCTATGACCACAAGAAGATGGGGATCACGGCGCGCGGGACCTGGGAGTCGGTCAAGCGCCACTTCCGCGAGCTCGGCACCGACATCCAGCGCGCGGAGTTCACCGTGGTCGGCATCGGCGACATGTCCGGTGACGTGTTCGGCAACGGGATGCTCTGCTCACCCCACATCCGCCTCCTGGCCGCCTTCAATCACCAGCACGTGTTCCTGGATCCCGACCCGGACCCGGCGGCGGCCTACGCCGAGCGCCAGCGGCTGTTCGAGCTCCCGCGGTCGGGCTGGGGTGACTACGACCAGCGGCTGATCTCCACCGGAGGGGGCGTGCACTCGCGCGCCGAGAAGTCGATCCCGGTCAGCCCGCAGGTTCAGTCGGCGCTGGCGATCACGGCCGATCGGCTCGCCCCGGCGGATCTGATCCGCGAGCTCCTGCGGGCCCCGGTAGATCTGCTCTTCAACGGTGGCATTGGCACCTACGTCAAGTCGGCGGACGAGAGCCAGGCCGATGCCGGTGACAAGGCCAACGACGCGGTGCGCGTGGACGGGACGAGCTTGCGCTGCCGAGTGGTCGGCGAGGGCGGCAACCTCGGCCTCACCCAGCGCGGTCGGATCGAGTACGCGCTGACCGGCGGTCCGGGAGGCGCCGGCGGGCGGATCAACACTGACGCGATCGACAACGTCGCCGGGGTCAATTGCTCAGACCACGAGGTGAACATCAAGATCCTGCTCGGGGGCTTGGTGGCCACGGGCTCGATGACCGAGGAGGAGCGCAACCAACTGCTGCAGGAGATGACCGCAGCGGTGGCCGAGCGCGTGCTCTACGGCAGTTACACGCAGACCCAGGCGATGAGCATCGCGGGCGCCCAGGCGGTGTCGATGCTCGGTGTCCACGAGCGCCTGATCCGCCGACTCGAGCAGGTGGCGGGCCTGGACCGCGAGCTCGAGTTCCTGCCCACCGGGAAGGCAATCGCCGCTCGCCGCTCGGCCCGCCGCGGCCTGGTCGCCCCCGAGCTCGCGACCCTCATGGCCTACACCAAGATCGATCTCTACGTCGCGCTGCTGGACTCAGACCTGCCCGAGGATCCCTACCTGGCGCACGACCTCGAGCGCTACTTCCCCGAGGCCTTGGGGTCGGAGCGCTACCGCCCGCAGATGCACGGTCACCGGCTGCGACGCGAGATCATCGCCACCGTGGTCGCCAACCAGCTGGTCGATCGGGCCGGCACCACCTTCGCCTTCCGTCTCGCCGAGGAGACCGGTGCCTCCGCGTCCCAGCTGGCCCGCGCCTATGCGGTCGCGCGCGAGGTGTTCGAGATGCGGGAATTCTGGGCCGCCGTCGAGGCCCTGGACACCCAGATCGAAGCCGGGACCCAGCTCGCGATGCTGATCGAGGGCCGGCGCCTGGTCGAGCGGGCCACCCGCTGGCTGGTGCGCGCCCACCCCCACGCGCTCGACATCGAGGCGACCACGAGCGGCTTTCTACCCGGCGCCCGGCTGCTCGCGCAGGCGCTCCCCAACGTCCTTGGGGGGCTCGACCACGACGCCTTCGCCGCCCGCCACGACGAGCTTCTCCAGGCCGGCGTCCCGGACACGCTGGCCCGCCGGGTAGCCAGCATGCAGGCGCTGCTCTCGGTCTTTGACATCGTCCAGGACGCCGCCCGCACGGATCGCCCTCAGCCGGTGGTCATGGCCGCCTACTTCGCGTTGGGCTCCGAGCTGGGCCTTGACTGGCTGCGCGACCGGATCCTCGAGCTGCCGCGGGCCGACCGCTGGCAGGCGCTGGCCCGGGCCGCGTTGCGCGATGACCTCTACCGGCTGCACCGCGCCCTGACCCGCGACGCGCTGCTCTCCGGCGACGTGCGCGTGGGCAGCGCGGGTGCGCTGACCGCATGGCGTGAACGCAACGAGCCGACCGTCCAGCGTGCGCTGAGCGTGCTCGCCGACGTCAAGGCTTCGGGCCGCTACGACACGACCACGCTGCCGGTGGCCCTGCGCGAGCTGGGCAACCTGGTCCGCGACGAACCGGGGGAGTGAGACGGCCTTTACCGGGGCCCAGCGTGGTGGCGCCTGCGGGCGCGCGCGCGAGCCCAGGCAAAGCCCATCAGGTCGATCGCACCGGCCACGACGAAGGCGAAGGGTCCGGTGACCAGTCGCGCGGAGAGCCGCCAGAACACCCGGCCAAGCTATCGTCTGGCACCGATGAGCGCCATGAAGACCAATGTCACCGCGCTGCCGGAGTCCCGGGTGCGGGTCGAGGCCGAGGTTCCGGGCGAAGAGGTCGAGCGTCGTGTCCAGCAGGCCGCCAAGCAGCTCGGCCGGCAGATGCGGATCCCCGGGTTTCGCAAGGGCAAGGTACCCCCGACCGTGGTCATCCGCCGCCTCGGGCGCGAGGCGGTCTTGGATGAGGCCCTGCGCCACTCGCTCGGCGGCTGGTACGTGGAGGCCATCGATGGCGCCGGCATCGCGCCGATCGGTGAACCCGACCTCAACGTGGGCGACCTGCCCGGTCAGGGTGAGCCGCTGGCCTTCTCGATCGAGATCGGTGTGCGCCCGGAGGCCAGGTTGGGCACGTACAAGGGCCTGGAGGTGGGACGGAGAGAACCGCACGTCGACGATGCGGCGGTCGACGCCGAAGTCGAGGGGCTGCGCGACCGGGTCGCCACCCTGGACACGGTGCAGCGCGCCGCCGAGAAGGGCGACCACCTGGTCATCGACTACCTGGGGAAGGTCGACGGGGAGCCGTTTTCGGGCGGCGAGGGGCGCGATCAGCTGATCGAGCTTGGCTCCGAGCGCCTGATCCCCGGATTTGAGGAGCAGCTGGTGGGCGCCTGCGCGGGTGACGAGCGCACGGTCGAGGTGACGTTCCCGGAAGGCTATCCGGGTGATCTCGGTGGCCAGGCGGCGATCTTCGACGTCACCGTCTCGGAGGTCAAGGCCAAGCGCCTGCCCGAATTGGACGACGACTTCGCCGTCGAGGCCGGCGGCTTTGACTCGCTGGCCGAGCTGCGCGAGGACATCGCCGCCCGGCTGCGGACGGCCGACGCCGAAGCGGTCCAGCGCGAATTTGAACAGGCGGTCCTTCAGGCCGCGACCGACGAGGCCGAGATCGATCTGCCCGACCAGCTGATCCACGCCCGGGCCCACGAAATGCTGGAGCAGACCATGTCGGCCCTGGCCCGCCAGGGCATCTCCAAGGACGCCTATCTGAGGCTCGCCGGCCAGGATGAGGAATCGCTGGCCCATGACGCCGAGCCCGAGGCGGCCAGCGCGCTGCGTCGCGAGGCCGTGTTGGCCGCGATCGTCGCCGCTGAGCAGATCGAGCCCTCGGATGCTGAGCTGGTCGACGCGCTGCGTCCGGCCGCCGAGCGCGATGGCTCCGATCCGGCCCAGCTCGTCGAGCAGCTGCGCAAGGCGGGCCGTCTGGAGTCCCTCCGGGAGGATGTGGCCAGCCGCCAGGCCGTCGAGCTGCTGGTCCGTGAGGCGAGCGCGATCACCGTCGCTCAGGCCCAGGCTCGCGACAAGCTCTGGACGCCCGGCAAAGAGGACTCCGAGGGGCACTCGGACCAGATCTGGACGCCCGGCAGCTGACCCCGGTCGGCCGCCCTGGCGTGCGGTCAGAGAGAGACGCCGGACGGCTCGTAGGCGTCCCGAATCGGCGAGGCCGGAGACCGGGCGGGACGCGTACGAGCTGTTGCTACAGTCGGCAGGAATCCGGAGCAGGAAGCGAAAGAAGCGAGGACGATGAGCCCACTCGTACCCATGGTGGTCGAGCAAACCTCCCGCGGGGAGCGCGCGTTTGACATCTACAGCCGTTTGCTCAACGAGCGGATCGTCTTCCTCGGCACGCCCATCGACGATCAGATCGCCAACCTGATCGTCGCTCAGCTGTTGCACCTCGAATCCGAAGATCCCGATAAGGACATCTCGATCTACATCAACAGCCCAGGCGGTTCGGTCTACGCGGGGCTGGCGATCTACGACACGATGCAGTTCATCAAGCCCGACGTCTCGACGATCTGCGTTGGCATCGCGATGTCCATGGGCGCCCTGCTGCTGGCGGGCGGCGCGGCCGGCAAGCGCATGGCGCTGCCCAACGCCAAGATCCTCATCCATCAGGTCTCCTCAAGCTTTCAGGGGCAAGCGACCGATATCGAGATTCATGCCAACGAGATCATCGACGTGCGCCGCCGCCTGGACGAGATCATCGCCAAGCACACCGGCAAGGATCTGGACAAGGTCCGGCACGACACCGAGCGCGATTACTTCATGAGCTCGGAGCAGGCGCAGGAGTACGGCATCATCGATCGAGTGATCTCGGAGCACTAGAAGTGTTCTCGCGCACCCGATGCAAGCACTAGGCTTCAGAGCGCGCGCGCGCGCCTGAGCCGAGCTCTGGGAGGAGATTCATGGCCCGTCCAACCGACTCCAACGAACAGCTTCTCTGCAGCTTCTGCGGCAAGTCCCAGCGGCAGGTCAAGAAGCTGATCGCCGGGCCGGGCGTGTACATCTGCGATGAGTGCATCGATCTCTGCAACGAGATCATCGACGAGGAGCTCACCGCCCCCCCGAGTTTCGACATCGAGAACCTTCCCAAGCCGCGGGAAATCTATGACGTCCTCAACGAGTACGTGGTCGGCCAGGAGCAGGCCAAGCGGTCGCTCTCGGTAGCGGTCTACAACCACTACAAGCGCGTCCAGATGATGCAGTCCGATGAGAACGACATCGAGCTGCAGAAGTCCAACATCCTCCTGCTCGGTCCGACCGGGTGCGGCAAGACGCTGCTCGCTCAGACGCTGGCCAAGATCCTCAACGTCCCCTTCGCGATCGCCGACGCCACCGCCCTGACCGAAGCCGGTTACGTCGGCGAGGACGTCGAGAACATCCTGCTCAAGCTGATCCAGGCCGCCGACTACGACGTCAAGAAGGCCGAGACGGGGATCATCTACATCGACGAGGTCGACAAGATCGCCCGCAAGGCCGACAACCCGTCGATCACGCGCGACGT
>JBPCIY010000071.1:0-14770 GCA_051005855.1 Solirubrobacteraceae bacterium
TGAGCGACAAGCCGCTGATCGACGCGCTGGCCAACAAGAGCGGAGACGCTCTAAACGTACTGGGCGACTTTCCGTCTCTGAGCGATCCCCGGCACGCCAACGCCTACAGCCCACTGTGGGACGCCCAGCTCGGAGAGTGGACCAAGAAAGCGATCCAACAAAAACTCAACACCCGCCAAGACGATGAGAACAAGATCCTCAACCTCGCCGCCAGCAGGCCTGACCTCCTCACCGGACCGCTTGGCGGAAAGTACGGCGCAGGCGGATTCGTGATCAATTGTCCGACGATAGCCTTCACCCAGGATGAGCCTGTCATTGACCAGGCGGCGCCCATCCCGGGGTCACAGTCCTAGTAGGGCCGCCTCGCGGCCCGACGCCTGTTGATGATCGTGCCGCCGGGCGCGTCCCCGGCCCGACGGATCTGGACGTGCCGACCACGACGCCACCGCAAGCGCGGCAGCTCCATCCTGTCTAGTCTTGGGTGTTGTCGACGTGCTTCGCGGCGGTCTCGGTCAGACGCCACGCGGCGTTGATCAGCCCGACGTGGGAGAAGAAGGCCTGGGGGAAGTTGCCCAATAGCTCTCGGCGGTCCCGGGTCGGCTTCCTCGGACATCAGGCCGAGGTCGTTGGCGTAGGAGGTGGCGCGCGAACCACTCCTCGGCGCGCGGAGCTCTCCGCGCAGTCCAAGGCATTCGACCAGCCAGTATGTGTAGATGAGGAACCCCATCGGGTCCTGCGGCCAGCGGCGAACTAGGCCGACGTGCCGACACCAGAAGGAGAATCAAAGCGTGGGACGCACCACCAGTCGACCGAGCCCTGCGGGTCAACCAGCGCGGCCGAATGGCCGTCCGACAGAAACCCGTAGTCGTCCATCTTCGCCGGCGTCGAGATCACCCAGCCCGGCTCATCGATCGCTCAAGTCGGTCTCTTCTCCAAGGCGGCGAAGGCGAGGCTCGTGGCCACGGCGTACACGGTGTGGTGAAAGGCGTCGATGGCGATCTCGGGCGGCTCGGAGTCCCAAAGCGGCGGCGCGACGTCGAGCATCGGAAGCATCACCTGCTCGCTGCCCCAGACCAGAGCAAAGTGTGCTGCTGTCGCCTTCGGGCCGTCGAGGCCGGCGGCGTGCAGCAGACCACGCACCGCGCCCCACGAGGTGCCGTAGGCCCAATGCACGATGTTGGAGAAACGCGCTTGGCCGGCGTCGTCGCGGGGCTGCACGCCGAGGATCTTGCCGGCGGCGTCCGCCGGTGCGCTGCTTGCTCCGCGCTCGCGCAGTTTTGCCTCCAACGAGCTGGAGACGGTCATGGCCGCTGTCCCTGCTACACCGGCCAGCAGCCCGGTACCGACCGCGCCCGCAGCTTCATCGAAGCTCACGGGGATACCCTGGACACCGACATGGCGGGGGACTCTAAGCCCCCGGTGCGGGCCAGGCCATTACGGTTCCTTACGACATTTCGTGAGCGAAAGATGCTTCGCGCTGGTGTCGCGCGTCAGCTTGGAGCGCCGGCTCGGCCGAGCCCATCGATGGCGGCTGATACGCCACGGCCGCGGTCTGCAACACGGCGGTCATCACTTCACTGGCTGGCGACGGCGCGATCCCGGCCAGCATGGCGATCGCGACATGCCGTACCGGGCCGTCTTGAAGCGCGCGCACCACGGTGCCGGGTTGCCGGGTGGCGGCCAGGGCCATCGCCGGAACGAGCGTCATCCCCCGTCCGGTCGCGACGATCGCCTGCAGAGCCGCGAAGTCCACCGTGCGATAGCAGGACTCAAACACCGGCTCGAACCCCGCGGCGGCGCAGAGATGACTGAAGTCTGTACCCCATGGCGAGCATCGCGCGGGGCTGCCGAGCACGCGCTCGCCCGCCAGATCGGACAAGACGAGCTGCTCGGAATCTGCCAGGCGATGGTCCGCCGGCAAAACGACATGGAATGGATCATCGAACAGGGGCAGGCTGTCGATCTCGTCATCAGCGCACACCGGGCGACCGTCGTAGTCGGTGACCGCCGTCCAATGGTCAAAATCGAATAGCACCGCCAGGTCGAGCTCGCGCTCCTTCAGCCGCTCGACGCTCTGATATGGCTCACCGTCGGCGAAGGTGACCGCCACGCGCGGGTACGCTTCGCGGAAGGTCTCCATCGCCTGAGCGGTGAACGCGACGGTGGCGCTCGGGAAAGACCCCAGGCGCAGTCGCCCACCGATTCCTCCGGCGATCATGTCTAGCTCGGCCTGCGCGTCGGACAGGCGCGCGAACACGGCTTCGGTATGGGCTATGAGCGCATGGGCGGAGTCGGTCACACGCATGCCGCGAGGAGTGCGCTCAAACAGAGCAACACCGATTTCGCGTGCCAAAGCAGTCATCTGCTGCGACACCGCCGACGGCGTGAAGGAAAGCGCCTCGGCCGCAGCTGCGAAGCTGCCCCGGTGTCGAACTTCGCGGAGCATCGCCAGACGCTTGAGGTCCAACAGCGCAGCCGGCGGGATGCGGCTGATCGGATCGGGGAGATGTCGGTATCGGTCCATCGACACAGGAGTCCGGCTCCACCCGCAGCGTGGCGAAGCCGTCTTTCCCACCTTTTACCTTGTCGCGCAGTCGCCTCAACGGCGGGCCGCCAACCTGGATCGGTTCATCGTAGCCCACAAAATTGAACGATTTGGAAACTGTCTCGGAGGCCCACCAGGGCGGCTCGGTGGCGCTCCAGCCGCTGCGTCGGCGGGCGTGCCGAGCGCATCCCCAGCCGCTCGTCATTTCGCGGCGCACTACGTGCTGAGAATGTTGACCGCGCGGGCGGCCACCACTCCGACGATCAGAAATGAGGCGATTGACTCGATCAGCATCAGGCTCTTGATGCGAACGCTGAGCGGCATCGCGTCGGTGGGACTGAATGCGCTCGCGGTCGTGAACGCGACGTAGAGGTAGTCCAGGAACATCGGACGCCGGGCCCGCAGCAACGGCTTACGAGCGCCCATTTGGGGGAAAGAGGAAGTCCAGTGAGCGGGGCTTGGACGCGGTACGCATCCGCGGACCGCCGCGGTCGACCTCGCAGAACCACAATCCGAAGACGGCGACGTTGGTGCACCAGATCTCGGCGGCGGAAACGACGAGGGTTCGGCCGCCGCCGCCACCGCTCTGAAGCAGATCGTGCACGAGCAGTCCCTCGGCCGTGAAGTTCGCTGCGGTGACGACCGCTATCAATCCGATCGTGATCCGGCGCCGCACCGGCGACTGGGTGTGTGAAGGCACGGCGTCGAGATCACCAGGCCGAACAGCAGCACCCCTTCGAGAGTGGACAAGCCAGCCAGGACCAACCGTCAGCCTGGTCGGCAGCGCCACGTACAGGATCACCGGCAGTAGGACCGCGATTAAGCCTGCGTGAGCGAATGGGGACTCGCGTAAGACAGCCTGCCCGATGAGACCCCGCTGACGGCGCGTCAAACGTCGGCCCCGATTTTCCTGGCGGGCGCTCGCAACGGACCGAGCTGCCGGCGTCCGTCCATGCGCTCAGCTCGCTTCTGCTTCGGCGGGCCGATGCGGAAGAGTTGTGTCTGGCTGTCGCTTCTGAGCAGGACCAGGCGTCCGCCGGACCCTCGCGATCAGACTCCCGCTTCGCCTGTCCGAAACAGTGCCGCGGCGGCGCCCCGATCGACGGCGCGAACGCCGGCGATCCCGACCTGCCTACGTGCCGACCGGCGACTCGCAAAAGCAGTAGTCGTCGCCGCTCAAGCCGGTTGCGTCCCTTCTGGAACGGGACCTGGAGCCTGGCCGGCTCTCCATCCTGCTGCTGCATCGCGAGAACGAGCGGCCGTCGGCACCTCTCGCGACACTCGCGTGCTCGGGCCACGGAGGTGCGGCTGTCCGCGAGCCGCCTACGTGGCGACGCGGCCGACGCCAAGCCAGCGCTCGCATGAACTGGCCCGCTCGTACCGAATCGGGGACCACGCTTGTGCCCCCGCCTTCCGACGCGGTGGGGAAACCTCGATGGCGTCCGTAGCCGGCTTAGCGACCGCTTTAATGCGTTTCTCCAGTCCCGGTGGTCCACGGACGCGGAGGCGCTGGTGAGCTAGTGATGGCCACTGGCGATGCCAGTCACAAACTCCCTGCAACACAGCCATTTTCCGATGGAGCTAGGGGGACTCGAACCCCCGACCTCCTGGGTGCGATCCAGGCGCTCTCCCAACTGAGCTATAGCCCCGAGCGGCGGCCTTGGCCGCACGGTTCGCAACAGTTTAGCCCGGCGGGCGCAACGCCCGATGTGACCGGAGTGGGGCGCCTGATTTGGCCGCCGTGGATTCCGATTGGCACGCCGATGCGCTCGTGGGGCGGCCCAAGATCATGAGCTTTCGTACGCGGCTAACCGGCTTCTTCCTGCTGATCGTCATGATCCCCATGACGGCGGTCGGCTTCTTGGTCTTCCGGCTCATCGATGACAGCCAGCAGGGCAAGGTCGACGCCCGCGCCAACGGCATCGCCAGCGCCGCCGCCAGCCGTCTACCAGCAGGCCAGCCGCACCGCCAGCTACGACGCACGCACCGTCGCGCGGGCATTGGAGCACGTCAACGGCAAACTCCTGCAGCGGCGGGCCACCGCGCTGATCGCCCAGGTTGGCATCGTCCGAGTCACGGTCGCCGATGGCCGCAGCATGATCGCCGATGTCGGTCGCCACAACGCGGTTGCTCCTGGCGTGGCCATAGTCCGCGCCGCCCCGCACCACCCGGCTCGGACGATCACGCTGTCCGAACTCCCCGCCGATGAGTACGCCCGCTAGGTCGGCGGCCAGGGCTTCGGCATCGTCGTTCGCCAGGGTCGCCGCACCCTGGCCGCCACGTTGCCGGTGACATTGGCCCGCTCGCTGCCTCGGGTGGGTCAGCTCACGCTGGCCGGCAGGACCTACCAGGCCGTGACGATGCGCTTCAACGGGTTCGGGTCGACCAAGGTGAACGTCACCGTCCTCTCCAACCCGTCGGCCACCGCCGGCTCGGTGGGCTCTGACCGCCTCCTCGCGGTGCTCTTCATACTCGCCTTCGTCGTGCTCGCGGCGTCCTTCGCCCTCCTCGCTTCCAAGGCCCTTCAGGGACAGCTCAGCGGTTTCCTGCAAGCCGCCCGGCGCCTGGGCAGCGGCGACTTCTCCGCGCCGGTCCCCACCCAGGGCAATGACGAGTTCGCTGCCCTGGGCGACGAGTTCAACAGCATGTCCCAGCAGCTCCAGCGCCGGCTCAGTGAGCTCGAGCTCGAGCAGTCCCGGGTCCGGCGCTCGATCCGCAACATCGGAGATGCCTTTGCCTCCAACCTCGACCGCGACGGCCTCCTCGAGCTCGCGCTGAAGACCGCCATGGACGCCACCTCGGCTGACCGCGGTCGGATCAGCGGCCGCAC
Source organism: Solirubrobacteraceae bacterium (assembly GCA_051005855.1). Classification (GTDB taxonomy): domain Bacteria; phylum Actinomycetota; class Thermoleophilia; order Solirubrobacterales; family Solirubrobacteraceae; genus Palsa-465. The sequence continues at coordinate 5,376 of JBPCIY010000071.1, forward strand.
GCACGCCGACGCCCCCCTCAGCGAGGTCACCCATTTTGGGCTGCTGGATGGGCTTGAGGCCTCGATCCTCGAGTCCGAGCGCGCGGCACTGGAAGGTGACGGCATCGGACAGGTGCAGAACGACCACCTCAGCGTGGCCAGCGTCGCGCTCGGGGTGATCACGCCGGACGGGCCGACCTACGGTGTGATCACGGTCTTGCGCGACGGCCGGGCCTTCAGCGAGGACGATCTGGAACTGCTGCGCTCGCTGGCCATCCGGGCATCGTTGGCGCTCGCCAACGTGCACATGCACCACGACGTGCAACTTCAGGCCGTGACTGACGACCTGACCGGACTGACTACCCACGGCCGCTTTCAGGAGTTGCTCGGAGCTGAGATGGAGGAGGTTTGGCGCTACACCTATCCGGTCGGACTGGTCATGCTCGATCTCGACGACTTCAAGGCCGTCAACGACCTCCACGGCCATCAGCAGGGAGACGTGGTCCTCCGTGCCGCCGCCGAGCTTCTTTGCGACACCAAGCGCGACGTCGATGTGGCGGCGAGGTACGGCGGCGAGGAGCTGGCCCTGATCCTGCCCCATACCGACCTTGAGGGGTCCTACACGATCGCCGAGCGCGTCCGCGAGGCGATCGAGGTCGCCCAGATCCCGCTCCTCAAGTCCGACGGGACGCTTCGGATCACCGCCAGCGTGGGCGTCGCGGCCTCGTCAGAAGGGGATAAGAACGAGCTCATTGCCGCCGCCGATGGGGCCTTGTACCCGGCCAAGCGCCAAGGCAAGAACCGCACCGTCCGCGCCGGCGCCGACGCCGCCGAGACGTTCACCGTGCCTCTACCGCAGAATCCCCCCGACGCCTGACGGCGACCTGACGCAGGGCGCAAGAACGTCTACGCTTTGTCCTATGGGTCTACTAGATGACGCAATCCGCGAGCACCTGGACCTGCAACGGCGGCGGGGCGCTGACCCCACCGAGGTCCAGCGCGCCGAGCGCGAAGCGCTCGGCCCGGTTCGGCGTGCCCCCGAGTCCCCGGTCGGCACCGACGATGGGGTTCACGATCCCGCCGACTTCGAGCTTGAGCCCGGGGCGTCGGAGGCGGAGCCCGAGGCGGCCGCGCCCGGCCCGGCGTCCGAGCCCGAGGACTACGAGTCCGAGGTCTACGAGGCGGAGTCCTACGAGCCCGCGACCGAGGTGGCTCGGCCGCCCTTGCGCGAGCCCGCCTTCGATCAGGAGGCCGACAGCTGGAGTTACGAGGAGTCCCAGCCTGCGCCGGACGCGGCCCCGCTGCCCCCAGGCCGAGCCGAGCCAGCACCGGCCGAGTCACCGCCGGCCGAGCCAGCACCGGCCGAGCCACCGCTGGCCGAGCCTGGGGAGGACGACCACCGGGCCGAGTCCCCGGCGGCGCCACCGCCCCATCCGGGGCTCGCCGGGATCGGAGGGGAGACGCAGGAATACGACGTCGAGGCGGCCCTGAGCTCCGAGCCCAAGCGTGACGGCGCCGAGAGCGAGGACGTTCTCGAGGAGACGCCCGAGTTCCTGCAGGACACCCCCGACCATGACCGGCTCTGGTTCGAGCAGCGTCCCCCCAAGGACTTCGACTTCGACGGTTGACCCGCGGTCTCGAACAAAGGACCGTCCATGTTTTTTCGTCAGGTTCTCTACCGCGACCTCGGTTGCGCCTCCTATGTGCTCGGTGATCACGGCGAGGCGGTGGTCGTTGACCCGCGCTGGGATATCGCCGTCTACCTGGAGCTTGCTCGCGACGAGGGCCTGCAGATCGTGCAGGTCGTCGACACCCACGATCACGCCGATCACGTCTCGGGCCGCCTGCGCTTGGCCGCGGCGACCGGGGCCCGCGCTCGTCGAGCGGATCCCGATGCCGAGGATCCCGACCGGATTGCCCCGGGCGACGAGATCGCGGTCGGACAGCTGCGGATCCGCGCCCTCGCCAGTCCTGGCCACCGCCCGGAGCACCTCGCCTTCGCTGTCTCCGATTTGTCCCGGGGCGACGAGCCCTGGCTGCTGCTCACCGGCGACTCCCTGCTGGTCGGTGATATCGCGCGCCCGGATCTCGCCTATGAGGCGGCCGACGGGGCCCACGCCCTGCACGCCACCCTGCACGCGCTCACCGAGGTCGGCGATCAGGTCGAGGTCTGGCCGGCCCACGTCGGCGGTTCGCTGTGCGGGGGCGACAACCTGAGCGGCAAGACGAGCTCGACCATCGGCTTCGAGCGCCGCCACAACCCGCTGCTCGCCCTCGGCGAGCCCCAGTTCGTGGCCGAGCTGACCGAGAGCCTTCCCACCCGGCCGCCCAACATCGACCGGATCGTCTCGCTCAATCAACGCCACGATGCCGAGCCGCTCGCCGAGCCGGTGCAGCTCGATCCCGAGGCGCTGCGTCCGCTTCTGGCCGCCGGTGTCACCGTGCTCGACGGGCGTGCTCCGGATGACTTCGACTCCGGTCACCTGGCGGGGGCGTTGAACCTCCCGGTCGCCTCACCCGGAGTCGGCACGCGGGCCGGCTGGGCGCTGGCGCTCGACGAGCAGATCGTCATCGTCGGCGCCGATCAGCGCGGCGCGCTGCGGTTGGTCAGTGCGCTCCAGGCAGTCGGCTTCCGGAAGCTAGCCGGCTACGCGGTGGCCGATCTCATCGCTTGGCACGATGCCGGACTACGTGTCTCGGAGGCGGGATCGTGGGATCTGGATCGGCTCGTCGCCGGGCTCCAGGATCACGTGGTCGAGCTGGTCGATGTGCGTGAGCCCCGCGAGTGGGCGCTCGGCCACGTCGCCGGCTCGCATCACGTTCCGCTGCACCGCATGCGCGACATTGACTCGGTTCCGACCGCTGCCGACGGACGCACCACCGCGGTGGCCTGTGCCGCCGGGGCCCGAGCGGCCTTCGCGGCCAGCCTCCTGCGCCGCGCCGGCCACAGTGACGTGGTCCGTGTGACCGGTGGCGGGGTCCCCGATCTGGGCTCTCGCGGTCTCGACCTCGAGCCGGGCCCCGACTGACGGCCTCCGCCGGCGGCCCTGCTTCGGTCAGCGAGCCAGCCGGTGCTACATCCGAAAGACGCCGTAGCGGATGTCGTTCAGAGGCGCGTTGCCTGCGGCCGACAGGGCCAGCCCGAGGACGTCGCGCGTGTCCCGCGGATCGATCACGCCGTCGTCCCAGAGCCGAGCCGTTGCGTAATAGGGATGGCCCTGGGCCTCGTACTGGTCGCGGAGAGCCGCGCCGGTCTCGGCCTGGCCGACCTCAGTCATCACCGCCGCGGCCTGCTCGCCGCCCATCACCGAGATCCGCGCCCCGGGCCACATCCACAGCATCCGCGGTGAATACGCCCGGCCGCACATCCCGTAGTTGCCGGCCCCGAACGACCCGCCCACGATCACCGTGAACTTGGGGACGCGGGCGGTCGAGACCGCGGTCACCATCTTGGCTCCGTTCTTGGCGATCCCACCCGCCTCGTAGTCACGGCCGACCATGAAGCCGGAGATGTTCTGAAGGAACACCAGCGGTATCCGCCGTTGATCGCAGAGCTCAATGAAGTGGGCTGCCTTTAGGGCGCTCTCGGAGAACAGGATTCCGTTGTTGGCCAGGATGCCCACCGGGTGGCCGTGGATGTGAGCGAACCCCGTGACCAGCGTCGCTCCGTAGAGCTCCTTGAACTCGTGCCAGCGCGAGCCGTCGACGACCCGGGCGATGATCTCGCGGGCATCGTAGGGACGTCGAAGATCGGGTGGGATCACGCCGAGCAGCGTCGTGGGATCAACGGCTGGGGCGGCGACGGCGATTCGCTCCCAGGGCAGCGGCGGCTTGGGGGCCAGCGTTGACACGATCCCGCGGACGATCTCCAGCGCGTGGCGGTCGTCGGAAGCGAGGTGATCGGTCACGCCCGAGGTGCGAGCGTGAAGCTCGCCGCCCCCGAGCTCCTCGGCCGTCACCTCCTCGCCAGTGGCCGCTTTCACCAGCGGCGGCCCGCCCAGGAAGATCGTCCCCTGATTGCGCACGATCACGGTCTCGTCACTCATCGCCGGGACATAGGCGCCCCCTGCCGTGCACGAACCCAGCACTGCGGCGATCTGGGGGATCTCCGCCGCGGACATCGTGGCCTGGTTGAAGAAGATGCGCCCGAAGTGGTCGCGATCGGGGAAGACGTCCTCCTGGCGCGGCAAGAACGCGCCACCCGAATCAACCAGGTAGATGCAGGGCAGCCGGTTGGCCGCGGCCACCTCCTGAGCCCGAAGATGCTTCTTGACCGTGATCGGGTAGTAGGTGCCCCCCTTGACGGTCGCGTCGTTGGCGACGATCACGCATTCGCGCCCGCTCACCCGGCCGACCCCGGTGATGAGGCCGGCCCCCGGCGCGTCACCGTCGTACAGACCGTGGGCGGCCAGCGGGGACAATTCGAGAAATGGAGCCCCCGGATCGAGCAGGCGGTCGACGCGGTCTCGGGGCAGCAGCTTTCCCCGGCTGACGTGGCGCTCTCGGGACCGCTCGCCTCCCCCGCCGGCGACCCGCTCGAGCTGGGCGCGCAGGTCCTCCACCAGCTCCAGGTTGGCGGCCTGGTTGGCTTCGAAGTCCTGGCTGCCCCGGTGCAGCGTGGTCTCCAGGATCCTCATTCCGCGCTCTCCACTCGGGCCAGCGGCTGATCGACCACGACGCGATCGCCGACGGCCACACTCAGCTCGGCCACCACGCCGTCCACCGGGGCGGTCATGACCAGCTCCATCTTCATCGACTCGAGCACCACCAGGGGGTCGCCGGCGCTCACGCTCTGCCCGGCGGCCGCCGGCACGAGCAGCACCTGCCCGGGCATCGGTGCTCGTAGGGCGCCGTCGGCCTCGGCCTGCGCGGTCTCTTCGGCGCCGCGCCTGTGCACTGGCCAGGCGCCGCCCTCCACGCTCACCCAGATCGCGCCATCCTCCTGCGCGTACCGCCACTCCCGGCGTTCGCCGTCGATGGTGATGGCCATCGAGCCTGGGCCTGTCGTCTCGATGTCGTAGTCCTCGAGGGCTTTCAGCTCCACATCGTCCGGCGCCCCAGCTCCCACCGCCAGACGACACCACGAGCCCGCTCGGCGGCCACTCAGGCGCCAGCCGTCGATGCGGTCAAAGGGCCCGTCGCTCCCGGCCGCCGCCGTCTGCGCCAGCAGGATCACCGCCGCGGCGGTGGCCACGGTCGCCTCGTCGGGGCCGACCGGGGTGGCGATGCCACGCTCGACCAGCCCCGTATCGAGCCGTCCGGAAGCGACTTCGTCGGTGGCCAGCAGCGCCCGGATGAAGCCGGTCGTGGTCGTGACCCCGAGGATCGCGGTCTGGGCCAGGGCCTGATCGAGCGCCGCCAGCGCGGCGGGCCGATCGGCGGCGTGGGCGATGACCTTGGCGAGCATCGAGTCATAGGCCGTGTCGACCACGGTCCCGACCTCGATCGCGTCATCGATCCGGACGTCCGGGGCCCTTCGGTAGCCGAGCACGGTGCCGGTCGTCGGCAGGAAGCCGTGACCGGCGTCCTCGGCGTTGATCCGGGCCTCGATGGCATGACCGTTCAGGCGCACGTCGGCCTGGGTCAGCCCGAGCTGCTCGCCCGACGCGATCCGCAACTGCTGCTCGACCAGGTCTAACCCGGTGACCAACTCGGTGACCGGATGCTCGACCTGGAGCCGGGCGTTCATTTCCAGGAAGTAGTGCTCGGCGGGCGCGTCGGCCGCAGCGATGAACTCGACCGTTCCCGCCCCCTGGTAGCCACCGGCCCGAGCCAGTGCCACCGCCTCCTCGCCGAGCTGGGACCGCAGGGCCTCATCGACGACCGAAGACGGGGACTCCTCGATCACCTTCTGGTGACGACGCTGGAGCGAGCACTCGCGCTCGCCGAGGTGGATCACGCTGCCGTGCGCGTCGGCGAGGATCTGAACTTCGATGTGGCGGGCGCGGGGAAGAAAGCGCTCGATGAACACGCGGCTGGTACCGAACCCGGCCTGGGCTTCGCGGCGCGCCGAGTCCAGCGCCGCGGGCAGCTCGGCCGCAGTCGGTACCACGCGCATGCCCCGCCCGCCACCGCCGCCGGCGGCCTTGACCAGCAGGGGGTAGGGAGCTCCGGCCGCGGCGGCCTCCTCTTCGCTGAAGCTCGGCACCACCGGCAGCCCAGCCGCCTCGGCGGCGGCCTTGGCGCGGAGCTTGTCGCCCATCAGCTCACTGGCCTCGGGAGGTGGCCCGATGAACACGACACCGGCCGCCTGGCAGGCTCGAGCAAGGTCCGGGTTCTCGGACAGAAAGCCATAGCCGGGATGCAGAGCGACGGCGCCCGTGCGCGCGCACGCGTCCACGATCTCGTCGATCTCGAGGTACGAGGACACGGCCACGGCGGTGCCCGCTTCGCGCACGTGCAGCGCCTGGCGGTCGGACGGCGTGTGGACGGCGACGGAGCCGATGCCAAGCCGGTCAAGCGTCCTGATCACGCGGCGGGCGATCTCGCCCCGGTTGGCGATCAGCACGCGTTCGGGCATCAGCGGTGCCAGTCGACCGGGCCGGCCACGATCGTGTGGCTGCCCAACTGGCGGCCGAGGTGCTCCTGTACCGCGCGCGAGCACGCGATCAGGGCCGGGAGATCGATGCCGGTCGGCACGCCGCTCTCGTGCAGCATCGAGACGACGTCTTCGGTGGCTACGTTCCCAGTGGCGCCGGGAGGCACCGGGCATCCCCCCAATTCCCCGAAGCTGGACTCAAACGAGTCGACGCCAACTTCGAGGGCGGCGTAGACATTGGCCAGGCCCTGACCGCGGGTGTTGTGGAAGTGAGCAGTCAGCTCGATCCCCGGCAGTGCTTGCTGTGCGGCCGTAAAGAAGCTCTGGACCTGACGGGGGTTGGCCATTCCGGTGGTATCCCCGAAACCGATCTCCTGGGCGCCCGCACCGGCCAGCCGGCCCGCGATCTCGATCACGCGCTCGGGCGCAACGTGGCCCTCGTAGGGACAGCCGAAGGCGACGCTGATCACGGCTTCGCAGCGCAGGCCCTCGTTGCGGCCGCGGGGCAGCACGCGTTCGAGGGCGGTCAGTGACTCCTGCGCCGAGCGGTTGACGTTCTTGCGGTTGTGGGTCTCGGTGGCCGACATGAAGACGTTGATCTCGTCGAAGTGCTCGCGCAGCATGAGGGCGTTCTCGAGCCCGCGCTCGTTGGGGATCAGCACGCTACGGCTGACCTCGGGGGGCACGTCGATGGCCGCCAGGACCTCTGGCGCGTCGGCCAGCTGGGGGATCACATCGGCCCGCACGAAGCTGGTGACCTCGAGCCGGCTTAGGCCCGTGCGGGCCAGCGCGTTGATCAGCCGCACCTTGACCTCGGTGGGGATGATCTCGGGTTCGTTCTGAAACCCGTCGCGCGGGCCGACTTCACGGATGCGCGCGGTCCGGATCGGGGGCTGGTCCATGCCCGCGGCCACTCCGGCCGTCAGGCGCCGAGTCCGCGGGCGATCACCATCTGCTGGACCTCGTCGGTCCCTTCGCCGATGGTCAGGATCTTCGCGTCGCGATAGAACCGGCACACCGGATACTCCTCGATGTACCCGTAGCCACCGTGGATCTGCACCGCCTCCTCGGTCGCTCGCACGGCCAGCCGGCCGGTCTTGAGCTTGGCCTGGGCGGCGGTGAGTCCGAACGGCTGGCCCTCGTCCTTGAGCCAGGCCGACTTGTAGGTGAGCAGGCGGGCCGCCTCGATCTCAGTGGCCAGATCGGCGAGCTTGGCCTGGATGGTCTGGAACTTCGAGATCGGCCGGCCGAAGGCGCGTCGCTCGCGGGCATAGGCGAGGGCTTGATCGAGCGCGCCCTGGGCGAGCCCGACGCCCATCGCCGCCACGCCGATGCGACCGATGTCGAGCACATGGAGAAACTGCCGAAAGCCTTCGCCTCGACGGCCGAGCAGGTTCTCCTCGGGCACGCGGCAGTCGGTAAAGGTCAGCGGGCGGGTGTCGGAGGCGTTCCAGCCCATCTTGCGGTACGGATCGGCCTGCTCATAACCGGGGGTGCCGTTGGCCACGACGAAGTTGGAGATCTCCGGGCCGCCGCCTTCGCTGGCCGTGCTCCCGGTTCGCGCGGTAATGCTGACCACCCCGGAGATGTCGGTGCCGGCGTTGGTGATGAACTGCTTGGCGCCGTTGATGATCCACTCGCCGTCGGTCAGCTCGGCCCGTGTCTTGGTGTTGCCAGCGTCCGATCCCGCCTCGGGCTCGGTGAGACCGAAGGCGCCGAGGACCTTTCCCGCGCACAGCTGGGGCAGCCACTCCTGCTTCTGAACCTCAGTCCCGAACAGGTAGATCGGCTGGGTGCCCAATGACGTATGGGCGCAGAGCGTGATGGCCACGCTCGAGTCCACCCGGGTCAGCTCCTCGACCGCGATCGCGTACTGCATAGTGCTGCCACCGGCGCCGCCGACCGACTCGGGGAACGGGATTCCCATCCAGCCCAGATCGGCCATCTTGGCGACGATGTCGTAGGGGAAGGACTTGGTCTGATCGAGCTGCGCGGCGACCGGGGCGACCTCTGCCTCGGCAAACTCCCGGACGGTGCGCTGAAGCAGGACGGTGTTGTCGTCGAGAGAAAAGTGCACGACTACACACTACCGAACCTTCATGCGGATTTCGAATTCCTGTTCGGACTATTCCGCTCGCGGCGGTTAGCATATACCCGTGCCGATAAGACCTCGACGTCCCGCACTGCGCCAGCGCTACGACCGTCGGCGCCAGGAAGTGATCTTCGCCGCCGCCAAGGAGTTCGCTGCCCGCGGCTATGACCAGACCACGATGCAGGATCTGGCCGGCTCCATGGGTCTTGCCACCGGCGCTCTCTACCACTACTTCGGCAGCAAGGAGCACCTGCTGATCTGCATCTGCGACGAGTTGATGGAGCCCCTGCTCACCCGTGCCCGTGAGCTCGTGCTCGACGACGAGTCCCCCCGCGACTCGCTGCGCGCGCTCGTGCGCCTGTGGGTGACCAACGTGATCAAGCACCAGGATCACATGCGCGTCTTTCAACAGGAACGTCACACGATCGAGTCGGGTTCGCAGTGGCGCGGCATCCGCGAGAGCCGCAAGGCCTTCGAGCGCCTGATGGAGCACGCCCTCGAAGAGGCGGGCGCCACCGGACCAGGCCGGATGTCCACCCGCCTGGCCCTCGTAGCCCTACTCGGCATGGTCAACCACACCGCCCAGTGGTACCGCCCCCGGGGCCGCTTCAGCGCCCACGAGATCGCCGACGGCTACCTCTCGCTGCTGCTCTGCGAGCCCTGACTCGCCCTCGCCGAAGCACCCTGTGGCGTCTAGACTCGGCCCGCACAAGGGGCCATAGCTCAGTTGGGAGAGCGCCTGCTTTGCAAGCAGGAGGTCGCCGGTTCGATCCCGGCTGGCTCCAT
>JBPCIY010000072.1:0-4680 GCA_051005855.1 Solirubrobacteraceae bacterium
CGCGGCCCGTCCAGCTCGTCGTCGGGAATGACGACCGCCGCGCCTTGCGCCTCCATGAACCGGGCGTTCTCGGTCTGATGGTCAGCGGTCGCGTGCGGGTACGGAATCAGGATCATCGGCCGGCCATGGGCGGCGACCTCGAACACCGAGCCGCCCGAGCGGGCGATGACCAGATCGCTGGCCAGAATCGCCTCGCCGAACTCTGAGAGGTAGCCGCGCAGGTCGTAGTGGGGCCCCGGGGCGTTCAGGTCCGGCAGATCGCGGGTCCCGGCGGCGTGAAGGACATGGAAGCGAGCCCCGGCAAACGCCTCGACGGCCGCATGGTTGATCGATCTGGCTCCTTGTGAACCGCCGAAAACCAGCACGCAGTCCTCGTCTTGGGCAATGCCGAACCGGGCGCGCGCCGCCGCGCGGTCGGTGGCCGGCGGCGGGACCGGGCGCCCCGTGACCCGGTAGCGCTTTCCCTCCCGCCCGGCGATCGGGAAGGCCAGGCACACGCGACGCGCAAACGGCGCCAGCAGGCGGTTGGTGAGGCCGAAGTGGCTGTCCGACTCCAGCAGTACGAGCGGTATCCGTCCCAGCGCCGCCGCGAGCCCGACCGGACCAGCCACGTATCCACCGGCCCCGAACACCGCCTGAGGCCGGAGCTCGCGGACGAGCCGGCGGGCGGCCACAAAGGCGCCGGCGTCGACCGCCACCGCCCGAGCTGCCGCGGTGACGCTGCGCCGGGGCAGCGGGACGACATGGAGTGTGTGGAGCTCGTACCCGGCGGCCGGAACGAGCTCCTGCTCGGCCCGCTCGCCGCCGATGAAGGCGACCCGGGCGCCCTCAGCCCGCAGCGCGTCGGCCACCGCCAGCGCCGGAACGACGTGCCCCGCGGTCCCGCCGGCGCCGATCACGATCAGCGGCGCTGTCACGATTAGGCGCCTGTACCAGCTTCAACGGCAGCACTCGCGGCCGACGGTCGCTCCGGATGGCCCTTCGCTTCGGGACCCAGCCGGACCGAATTGCCGCCCGGCGCTCGCGGCCGCAATCGCCGGCCCCAGAGGACGCGCGCAAGGCCGGCTACGACGATCACGGCCATCCCGGCAAGGTAGCTCGCATGCGGCAGGCTGGACGAGGCATTCGAGAACGGCCACAGGAGCGCAACGCCCGTTCCCGGTCGGCCACGCCTCCGAGCGCCCAGATCGCCAACCGGGTGGTCAGGAAATGTGCGGTCTCATCGAGCGGCGCGGCGAGCACGACCGAGCGTCCGATGTGCTGATCGGCCTGATCAGCAGCCAGGAATATGGCCGTCGTCAACGCGAGCAGCGCGAGCCGCCGCCATCTGGTCAATGAGCCGATGTCGACCATCGGCACGAAGATAGCCCGAAGCCAGGGTCAGCCGGCAGCGCGTCGGCGACCGCCGGTACCGGAACGACGTGCCCCGCGGTCGCGCCGGCGCCGATCACGATCATCGGCGCTGTCACGATTCGGTGGCCGGACCGCCTTCAACCGCCGGGCCCCGGGTCTCGAGAGGTTGAGGAGCAGGCCGACGGAGGCGAGCATCACGCACAGGTTGGTCGGGGCGTAGGAGATGAACGGCAGCGGCACGCCGGTCAGGGGTGCCAACCCGAGGACGACGAAGATGTTGAGGGTGCCCTGGCACAGGATCAGGGAGGTGAGGCCGGTCGCGAGCAGCTTCGCGTACCGTCCCGCCGCCCGGCGCGCGGTGCGCAGTCCGGCGTAGGCGATCATCCCGTAGAGGAAGACCACGCCGAAGACTCCCAGCACACCGAGCTCCTCCCCGATCACGGCGAGCATGAAGTCAGTCTGGGCCTCGGGCAGATAGAAGACCTTCTGAACTGACTTGCCCAGCCCGACGCCGACCAACCCGCCCGAGCCGAGGGCGATCTGGCCCTGCACGGCCTGAAAGCCGGCCGTGGACTTCGACGCCCATGGATTGAGGAACGAGGTCAGGCGGGCCTGCTGGTAGGGCTGAGCGACGGCAAGGAGCAGGATGGCGACCACCGCCACCCCGGCAAGGATGCCGAGGTAGCGCATCGGCATGCCCGCGGCGATCAGCAGCGCCGTGATCGTAAAGGCGACGACCAGCGTCGTGCCCAGGTCGGGTTCGACGACGATCAGCAGGCAGGCGGGGCCGGCCACGATCGCGATCGGCATCACGGCCGCTTTGAAGCTCCGCAGCCGCTTGGGATGGTCGGCCAGGTAGCGGGCGACGTAGAGCACGAGCGCGATCTTCATCAGCTCAGAGGGCTGGAACTGGATCGGGCCAGCGGCAAACCAGCGCCGCGCACCGTTGACCTGCACCCCGAAGCCGGGCACCAGGACGAGCAGCAGCAGGCCGAAGGTGACGAACAGGAACAGGGTGGCGATCCGCTGGTCCAGCACCGCCAGACCGCGCCGCTCGAGGACGTACATGCCGGCGAGTCCGAGGCTCACGAACACGAGGTAGCGAAAGAAGACGCCGGTTCCGCTCCCGCCGCCGTTGAGCACGCCGAGCGGCGAGGAGGCGCTGTAGACCATCACGGCGCCGAAGGCGAGCAGGCAGAGCGTTGCCGTCATCAGGATCCGGTGCTCGAGCGGCGGCGCCACCCGGCGCCCGGCGGCCCGCCGGCGCGGAGTCGCGTCGTGCTTGCCGCGCGTGCTGTGCTCTGCGGGGGTTGCCGTCGAGGTCGCCATCAGAGCCCCAGTACCAGCGCCCGGAAGTGCTCTCCGCGCGCTTCGAAGTCCTGGTACTGATCAAAGCTCGCGCAGGCCGGCGAGAAGAGCACCGTGTCACCCGGCCGGACGGCTGCCAGCGCGGCGCGCAGCGCGGACTCCAGGTCGCCCAGCGCGAGCAACGGAACCTCAGCCGCGGCGAGGCCGTCGGCCAGGTCGGCCGCCGCCTCGCCGATCAGGTACACGGCGGTACAGCGCTCGGCCACGGCGGCCGCCAGCGGTGAAAAGTCCTGGCCCTTGCCGCGACCACCCGCGATCAGATGCACGCCGCCGAGGTAGCTGCGCAGCGCGACCAGCGTGCTCGCCGCGTTGGTGGCCTTGGAGTCGTTGACGTAGGCCACACCGTCGACCTCGGCGATCAGCTCGAGGCGGTGAGCGACCCCCGGGAAGCTGCGCAGCCCACTCGCCACCGCCTCGCTTTCGATCCCGCGCGCCAGGCACGCGGCCGCGGCCGCCATCGCGTTGGCCCGGTTGTGCTCGCCACGGAGTGAGATCTCACTCGTGGGCAGCAGGGGCTCCTCGCCCCACCAGAGCTGACCGGAACGGGCGCTGAGCTCGGCGCCGGGCTCGTCGCCGAAGCAGACTCGGCGCGCACAACCGCCGAGGTCCTCGATCTCGAGCTCGGATGGGGCAACCGCCACGTCGTCGTTGCCCTGGTGAGCGAAGACCCGCAACTTGGCCGCCACGTAGTCGGCGTAGGTGATGTGGCGATCGAGGTGATCGGACTGGAGGTTCAGGAGCACGGCGACCTCGGGAGCGAAGGCCTGGGTGTCCTCGAGCTGAAACGAGGACGCCTCACAGACCACGGTTACGTCGTCGGTCAGCTGACCGACGAACGAGGTGAGGGCGGTGCCGACGTTGCCGGCCACCGCGACGGGGAGGCCCGCCTCGCGGTGGATGTGGCCGATCCACTCGGTCGTGGTCGTCTTGCCGTTCGTGCCGGTCACCGCGACGAACTCGTTCTCGAGCAGTCGCCAACCGAGCTCGAGCTCGCCCAGGATCGGGAGGCCACGAGCCCGCGCCGCCGCCACGAGGGGGGCGCTGGCAGGGACACCGGGGCTCTTGATGAGAGTCCGAACATGGGCGGCAAGAGCGTCATCTGACGCATCCAGCTGGGCTTCGACGCCGGCGGCGGAAAGCCTTCGCGCAGCGGCCGCCAGATCCGGACTCGAGGCCGGCCCCGAGTCGACCCCGATCACCTGCTCACCCCGGGCCCGGAGGGTGAGGGCGGCGGCGACACCCGAGCGGGCCAGACCCACGACGAGGTACGGTCCGCCCGGGAGCAAGGGGCGCGGCTTGGGCACAGACGAGCAGACTAGTGAGCGCCGAGGATGCCGCAGGCCGCGTCATCATGTACTCATGACCAAGGTAAACGAGCGTCGGGTTGTGCCCCGGGTCGACGCCAGCGCGCGGAGCGCCCTCGCGCAAGCTCTCGATGTGCCTGGGGTTGTTTTCGCCGCGCTGATCGGCTCCCAGGCCCGCGGGACGGCTAGTGCGCTCTCCGACGTTGACGTGGCCATATGGCTCGACCCCGGTCTTGACCCCGCAGATCGACCCGGCCTGGCCCTCCAGCTGGGTCAGGCAGCCAGCGAGGCCCGCGGGCTCCTGGACTATCTCGACACCGCACCGCTGCGGGCGAAGCTCGCGGCAGGCGTCGAGCGTCGGCTCAACGAGGGCCGTTTTGGTCGACGGTCTACGCCTTGATGCTGAGCTGATAGACGACGAAGCCGATCGCCCCACAGGCGGCGGCCACGATCCAGAAGCGCAGGATGATCTTCGTCTCTGACCAGCCCTGGAGCTCGAAGTGGTGGTGGATCGGAGCCATCAGGAACACGCGCTTGCGGAAGGTCTGAAAGGAGAAGACCTGGATCACGACCGAGAGCACCTCGATCACGAAGATCCCGCCGAGCAGGATCAGGATGATCTCGGTCTGGGTCATGATCGCCAGCCCCGCGATCG
>JBPCIY010000073.1:0-23795 GCA_051005855.1 Solirubrobacteraceae bacterium
CTGCTTCATCCGCTTCTTGCCCTCCTTCTGGCGCTCCAGCAGCTTGCGCTTGCGGGAGATGTCGCCGCCATAGCACTTGGCGGTGACGTCCTTGCGGAAGGCCTTGACCGTCTCCCGGGCCACGACGTTGGCGCCGATCGCCGCCTGGATGGGGACGTCGTACTGCTGGCGGGGGATCTTCTCGCGTAGCTTCTCGGTCAGGGTACGGCCCGCCTGCTGGGCCTTGGCCCGATGCACGAGCATGGAGAGGGCGTCGATCGGATCGCCCGCGAGCAGGATGTCCAGCTTGACCAGGTCCGATTCCCGCAGCCCGATCACGTCGTAGTCCAGCGAGGCGTAGCCACGGGTCCGCGACTTGAGCTGATCGAAAAAGTCCAGGACGATCTCGGCCAGCGGCAGGTCATAGGTGAGCTGGACGCGTTCGGCCGACAGGTAATGCATGCCGGCATGCTCGCCGCGGCGGTCCTGGCAGAGCTCCATGATCTGACCGACAAACTCCTTGGGACTCAGAATCGAGGCCCGGATGAACGGCTCTCGGACCTCGGCCACGCGGGCGGGATCGGGCATGTCGTTAGGGCTGTGTACGGGCAGGACCCTGCCGTCGGTGAGCGTCACCTCGTACTCCACACTGGGCATCGTCGCCAGCAGCTCGAGGTCGTATTCGCGCTCCAGGCGCTCCCGGACTATGTCCATATGCAGGAGGCCGAGAAAGCCGCAGCGAAACCCGAACCCGAGCGCCTCGGAGGTCTCCGGCTCCCAGCTCAGGGCAGCGTCGTTCAAGGTGAGCTTCTCGAGCGCGTCGCGCAGCTCCGGATAGGCGTCGGAGTCGATCGGGAACAGACCGCAGAAGACCATCGGCTTGACCTCGCGGTAACCGGGCAGCGGCTCGATGGAAGGGTTGACACGGGTGGTCAGGGTGTCACCGACGCGCAGCTTGGTCACGTCCTTGATCCCGGTGATCACGTAGCCGACTTCGCCGGCGTGGAGCGCCTTGGTCGGGACCATCTGGGGGGAGAAGAAGCCGATGTCGTCGATCTCGGCCTCCAGGTTGGCCTGCATGGCGTGGATCGCTTCGCCCTTGGTGAAGACCCCGTCGACCACGCGGACGTAGGCGATCACCCCGCGATACTGGTCGAACTCCGAGTCAAAGATCAGCGCGCGGGCGGGCGCGTGGGGATCGCCGTCGGGGGGCGGCACGCGCGCGATCAGCTCGTCGAGCACGGCCGCGACGCCCTCGCCGGTCTTGGCGCTGATCCGGCGCACCGAGTCGGCGGGCTCGCCGAGCAGCTCAGCCACCTCCTCGGCCACCCGCTCAGGCTCGGCTCCGGGCAGATCGACCTTGTTCAGGCAGGGGATCAGCTCGAGCCCCGACTCCACGGCCAGATAGGTGTTGGCCACGGTCTGGGCCTCGACGCCCTGGGAGGCGTCCACGACCAGCAGGGCGCCCTCGCAGGCGGCCAGGGACCGGGAGACCTCATAGGTGAAGTCAACGTGCCCAGGCGTGTCGATCAGATGCAGCTGATACGTCTGGCCATCTTTCTGGGACTCGTAGGAGACGCGGACGGCCTGGGCCTTGATCGTGATCCCGCGCTCGCGCTCGAGCTCCATCGAGTCGAGCACCTGGGCGCGCATCGCGCGCGGGGTAACCGTGTGGGTGAGCTCGAGGATCCGGTCGGCCAGGGTCGACTTGCCGTGATCGATGTGGGCGATGATCGAGAAGTTGCGGATGTGGGCCTGATCAGCCATCGATGGCTAAGGGTAGGGCGCGGTCGCGGCGGCGCTCAGGCGGCGGCGGTGCGGCCCCGCCAGCGGCTCGAGATCAGGGCCTCGATCTGGCGCGCCTCGGGGATCCGCATGAGCAACACGAGCCGGGCGTACAGAGCCCCGGCCCCGAGCACCGCGACGCCGATGGAGATGATCTGAGCGATCAGCGAAGCCCCGAGCAGAGCGTCAAGGCCCTTCCAGAGCAGGTAGCCGACCGCGGTCACGATCGCCGTGGCGACAATGATCCGGACCGTGATCATCGTCGTCTGGGCTCCCTCCAGACGGCCGTTGAAGCCGATCCGTAGGCGCCGCAACTGAAGCCAGGTCATGACCACGTTGGCCGCCACGGTGCCGATCACGAGCCCGGCGATCCCAAGCGGCTTGTACAGGGCGAGGGAAACGACGACGTCCACGAGTATGTTCAGCGCCGCCAGTTTGGTGGGGATCCACGGCTTCTGGAGGGCGAAGAACGTTCGTCCCAGAAGCAGGTTGACGCCCGCAAAGGGCAGACTGAAGGCAAACCAGAACAGGGCCGTGGCGACGACTGGGGTCGAGCCCGGGACAAACGCTCCGCGCTGATAGACGAGCCGGACGATCGGCGTGGCCAGCACGGCCATCAGCGCCGCCGACGGAATCAGCAAGAGGTTGATCTGACGGATGCCGTTGCCCAGCGTGCGCCGCATGCCGCCCGGATCGCGCCGGGCGGCGAGGCGGCTCAGGGTCGGAAACAAGACCGTGGCCACCGCCACGCTGAACACGCCCTGGGGCAGCATGTAGATGCGGAAGGCATCGTTGATCGCGCTCGGGGCATGGGAGGAGACCAGCGTGCCGAGCCCAGCGTTGAGAAAGACGTCGAGGTTGATGATCCCGATCGACATCGTCACCGGCAGAAACAGGATCAGGACCTGGCGCACGCGCGAGTCATGCCAGTCGAGGTGAAAGGAGAAGCGAAACTCGATCTTGCGCAGGGCCCAGGCAATCATCAGCATCTGCACGACGGTGGCGATCAACCACGCAATCGCGTAGGCATAGATGGCGTTCGGCCCGTGGTACTGGGTGTGCAGGAGCACGAGCCCGACGACGATGATCACGTTCCATGCTGCGGGGGCGAGCGCGGGGATCGTGAACTCGTCGTAGGACTGCAGGATGCCCACCAGCAGTCCGGTGACGCTGAGCAGCAGCACCACCGGGAACAGAACCCGGGACAGACCGGCGGTGAGGCTGGAAGCCGACGGACCGAGCGTCCCGGTGAAGAGCGGAATGATGAAGTCAGCCAGCCCCATCCAGATCAGCGTCAGCGCCCCGAGCACGACCAGGATCAGCCAAAACAGGCTCGAGGCGAGGCGAAAGGCCTCGCGTTTGCGGCCCTCGTGCAGCAGTTCGGTGAACACGGGCACGAACGCGGCCGAGAGGGCCGCCTGCGAGAACAGGTTGCTGAACAGGTTGGGCACCTGGGAGGCGACCGTGAAGGCCGACGCGGCTGCAGTGATACCGAAGAAGCTGGCCTGAACGACCTCACGGGCCAGTCCGGCGACGCGCGATAGCGCCGTGGCGAGGGCGAAGATCGCGGTGCTGAGAGCGAGTCTGCGCCGGGGTGGAGGCGGTGGCGCAGAAGGGGGCGGCGCGCCCGACAGAGAGCTCTCGATCGACACGAGCGCGCTATAGTACGCGGGCCGCGGGCTTCCGCGGCTGCGTGCTCTCATGGCCAACATTCACTCCCAGAAAAAGCGGATCCTGCGCGCTGAACGCGAGCGGACCGAGAACCGCCATTACACGTCGTCGATCAAGACGTACTTCCGGCGCCTCGAGCAGGCCGTCGCCGAGGGCAACTCCGACAGCGCCGAGACCGAGCACCGCGTGCTCGTCAGGACCATCGACAAGGCGATCAAGCGTGGCGCTCTGCACCGCAACAGCGGGGCCCGCAAGAAGTCACGCGCGGCCCGTCTGCACCGCGGCGCCTGAAACCGACCCGGTCCCGGGCGGAAGCTTGGGCAGTGCGAGGCGATGCAGAGTTGGCGTCAGGGGTAGACAGCTCCGATGACGGGTGAAAATCTCCCCGCGATGACGCCCGAGCCGGACCAGATCGCTTTCAAGGTCGAGCGCATTGCCTTTGCGCAACCCGGCCGGCTAGAGGTCAGCGGGCGCTGGTACGGCGTCCGCGGTCGGCGCTTCATGCGACCCACGCTGATTTTCAGACCGCGCGAGCGGGACGGCGAGCAGCGGGTTCTCGCCGACCTCGAGCACAAGCCGTGGGCAGCCGAGAATGGCAGCCGCTGGACGGCGGTTTTTGCGCTCGAGACGGCCCTGGAAGATGCCGTCGGGCTCGAGCTGGCCGTCGCGCCGGACATCACGGTGCCGCTGACCGCCGACGGCGGCGCCACAAAGCCGGGGACACGCCAGGCGGCCAAGCCCGTGGCCGCCACCGCCCAGGCGCGTTCGCCTCGCGTCCGGTCCGATCCGATCCGCAGCCGTCCGCGCGACACCTCCCCCGAAGTGACGCGGCTGCGTGAGCGGCTGGACGCTGCCGAGCAGGGCATTACCCGGGAGCGGGCCAAGCGGGAGAGGGTCGACCAGACCCTCGAGGAAGAGCGTCGGGGCGCCCGGCGCCTCCGGGCCGAGCTGGGACGGGTCCAAGCCGAGCTCGAGCTGGCCGGTGCCGTGCAGCGGGAGCTCGACGCGGCGTCCGCGACCCTGGACAAGCTGCGGAGTGAGAGCCGAGAGGCCGGACAGCGCGTGGAGACCGCCGAGCGCGAAGTGGGCGAGGAGCACCGCACGGCCGAAGACCTGCGCCGACAGCTAGCCCACGCTGATGCCGCCGTCAAACGCCTGACTGGCGCCGCCCCGGACCGGACGTCGGGCTCGGACACCGGAGTGACCGCGGTCTCAGGGCCCAACCCGTCCGAGCACGGTCGCCAGCGCCCGCGGATCGAGCGCGTCCGGCCGGACCGGCTAACTGCGGAGCGTCGCCATCCGGTGCCGCCACGCTCCGCGCGCCCGCTGAACCCGTCGCTGCGCTCGGGCAGCTGGTTAGTCCGGGGCCTGGCCGTCGTGGTGATGCTGATCGTGATCGTCGCGATCGCGCTGGTCATTCGCTCTACCGTCGGGTGAGCTTTCGGGACCGCGATGCGCTCGATCGCGCTCGGCCCGCGATGCGCTCGGCCCGCGATGCGCTCGATCGGGCTCAGCCCGCGATGCGCTCGATCGCAATCAGCGCTGCGGTGTCCTCGGCGGCACCCCCGCGCGACAGCCCACCGCGGGAGGCAAGCTCCAGGTCGGCGACTGCGCCAATCGCCCGGCGCAGACGATCGGCTCCGGCCCGCCGCGCGTCGGCGATCAGCCGGTCAGCAGCCCGGCCGGGCATCCTCAGGCGGCGCTTGATCTGGGCGGGTGGCTCACCGCCGTCCAGGGCGACGGCGACATCGTGCGCGACCCGGACACGCTGCGAGAGCCAATAGAGCAGTCCCGGAAGGCGCTCCCCCTGGACACGCAGGGCGAGGTAGGTGCGGGTCGCGGCCTTGACGTCACCGGCCACCAGCGCATCGGCCACCACCCACGCCCGGCGCTCGGCCGACGAGGCGGTGAGCTCATCGATCTCGGTCGCATCCAGGCGGGTGCCGGGCTCGGTGCCGAGGGCGAGCTTCTCGAGCTCACGCAGGAGCCGCTGCTGGCGACCACCGACGTGGCTGATCAACGCCCGAGCCGCGTCGGGCTCGAGCTCGAGGCCGTGCTCGGCCGCCCGGGCCAAGACCCACTTGGGCAGCTCCCACGGCTTGACGCTGACCTCGGCATCTATGTCTCCGTGGGCCTCGCGAACCATGTCGTGCAGGCCCTGGGGAGCGCGGGCGCGATTGTCCTCGCGGGCGAAGAAGGCGATCGTGGTGTCGGGCGCGATCGCGGCCACGCCAGCCGCGAGTGGCCCGAGCTCCTTGTCCTTCCAGCGCTCGGTCCCGTCGACGATGATGAAGCGGCGGTCGAGGGCCAGGGTCATCGCATCCAGCGCCGCCGCCACCGTCTCCGGGGTCGACTCGTCACCCTCGAACAGCTCGAGCCCCTCGGCCCCGCTGAGGGACTCGGCCAGTCCGCGCAGGCGCGCGCGGCGCTCAGCGATCCGGCCGTGATCGTCACCGTGGATCAGGTAGGCCGACTTGAAGCTGGGCACAGCCTGAGTCTAGGCTTGGGCGGTGACGACGTTGACCAGCTTGTCAGGGACGACGACCAGCTTGGCGATCGCCCGGCCGTCGAGGCGGCCCTTGACCCCGCGGGAGTCCAGCGCCAGCTGCTCGAGCTCCTCGCGCTCCGCGCCGGTGGGAGCCGTCACTCGGTCGCGGACCTTACCGTCGACCATGCAGACGAGCTCGAACGTGTCGGCCACGAGCATCGCCGGGTCGGCGGCCGGCCAGGGCTCTTCCCAGACCCTGCGGCCGGTCAGCAGCTCATAGACCTCTGAGCCGAGGTGAGGCGCGAACGGAAACAGCAACGAGGCGGCGGTCGCGGTGGCGAACCGGCGCGCGTCGAGGCCTGCTTCGGGGCGACGGTAGAGCTCGTTGACCAGCTCCATGACGGCGGCGATGGCGGTGTTGAAGGCAAAGCGGCCGGCGAGATCGCCCGTGACCTTCTCGATCGCCCAGTTGGCCTTGCGCACCAGCGCAAGCGCGTCTTCAGTGGGCGCGGCCGGCGGTTCGGCGCCTTCAGCGTGGCCGGCCAGGGCGTCATCCGACAGCTCTGAGCCGAGCCGCCAGAGCCGGGACAGGAAGCGGTGTACCCCCTCCAGCGAGTTCTCATTCCAGGCCGCGTCCTGGTCGGGCGGTCCGATGAAGAGCACGTAGCATCGAGCCGCGTCGACCCCGAAGCGCTCGACGATTGGCGCCGGGCTGATCACGTTGCCGCGCGACTTGGACATCTTCTGACCGTCGGGACCGAGGATCATGCCTTGGGTGAAGAGGGCGCGGAACGGCTCCTGGACATCGAGCAGCTCCATGTCCGCGAGCGCCTTGACGAAGAACCGCGCGTACATGAGGTGCAGGATCGCGTGCTCGACCCCGCCGATGTACTGGTCGATCGGCATCCACTGGCGCAATACCTCTGGATCCCACGGGGCGCTGTCGTTGTGGGCATCGCAGTAGCGCAGGAAGTACCAGCTCGAATCGACGAAGGTGTCCATCGTGTCGGTCTCGCGCCGCCCAGGTCCCCCGCAGGACGGGCACACCGTGTTCACCCAATCCTCGGCCGCGGCCAGCGGCGAGCGCCCGCGAGGCTGGTAGTCGTCGACCTCGGGCAGCCGGACGGGCAGCTGGTCGTCGGGGACCGGCACGAGGCCACAGCTCTCGCAGTAGACGATCGGGATCGGGCATCCCCAGTAGCGTTGACGTGAGATCAGCCAATCGCGCAGCCGGAAGTTGACCGACTCGTGGCCGCGCCCCGCGCGCTCCAGCCAGGAGATGATCGCCCGCTTGCCCTCGACGGCGCTCAGGCCGTCAAACGCCCCGGAGTTGACCAGGCGCTCGTCGTCGGAGTGGCTCACGAAGGCCTCCCCCGCCGGGGGCTCGCCGCCGTCGGCCGGCGCGACGACCTGGCGGATGGGCAGCCCAAAGGCCTGCGCGAAATCGTAGTCGCGCTGGTCGTGGGCCGGGACCGCCATCACGGCGCCGGTTCCATACTCCATCAGCACGTAGTCGGCCACGTACATGGGAATCTGCTCCCCGGTCACGGGATTGGTGACCGTCCGGCCCAGCGGCACGCCGGTCTTCTGCTGCTCGGCCGCCCCTCGCTCTTCGGGGGACTCGGTCAGGGCCCGGTTGACATACCGCTGGACCTCCTCCTCGTGTCCGGTGCCGGCGGCCAGCTTGAGCACGTCGGGATGCTCGGGAGCGATGACGAAGAAGGTGGCGCCGAACAGGGTGTCTGGGCGAGTCGTGAAGACGGGGTAGTCGAGGCCGAGCTCCTCGCAGCGAAACGCGACCTCGGCCCCCTGGCTGCGGCCGATCCAGTTGCGCTGCATCGCCTTGACGTGCTCGGGCCACTGGATCCCGTCGAGATCATCGAGCAGGCGGTCGGCGTACTCGGTAGTGCGGAAGAACCACTGCTCGAGCTGGCGAATCTCGACCTCATGCCCGCAGCGTTCGCAGCGGCCGTCGATGACCTGCTCGTTGGCCAGCACAGTGGCATCGTTCGGGCACCAGTTGACCGCGGCCTCCTTGCGGTAGGCCAAGCCGCGCTCGAGCAGGCGCAGGAAGATCCATTGCGTCCAGCGGTAGTAGCTGGGCTCATGGGTGGCCAGCTCACGCGTCCAGTCGATCGAGATCCCCCAGGCGCGAAACGCGCGCTGAAAGGCGGCGATCGACTCGTCGGTCGATTGGCGGGGATGAACACCGGTCCGGATGGCATGGTTCTCGGCGGGCAGCCCGAACGCGTCGTAGCCCATCGGATGCAGGACGCGCCGGCCGGTGCGCCGATGAAAATGGGCGATCGCATCGCCCAGGGCGTAGTTCTTGAGATGGCCGATGTGGGGCTCGCCGCTCGGGTAGGGGAGCATCTCGAGCACGTAGGACTTGGCGCGCGTGTCTTTCCCCCCACCGGGGGCCAGCCCGGGCTGGTTGGAGACCTCCCAGGTGCCTTCTTGCGCCCACACGGTCTGCCACCGGGACTCAATCTCCTGGGGGTTGTAACGGGCGGCAGTCATGGGCAACGCCTGAGGTTACTTAGGGCCCGCGACTCAGTGACTGACGGCCTGTCCGCTCGAGCATGCGGCCCGCTCGGCATCCCGCCTCGCTCACCGAGCCGCGCTCGAGCCGTCCGGCTCTCGCGGCGCTGGACGCGGAGCCCACCACCGGCTTCGCCGGCGGCGCCGGCTCAACGTGCCAAAGGCACGCCTGCGCTCGCGGGCAACGCCCAGCATCCACGGGTCGACCGTCCAACTCCGCCACTAACTTGGTCGCGGACCCTTACGCGGGGGCCGACCGAGCCGAGAACGCCCATCGTCCTGACACCGTCTCGGGGTAGGATGAGCGCGTGACCGGAGATAGCAAAACCTCGCTCAAGCAGGGTGATTCCCCGCGCGGCACGGCCGCCGACGGCGTCGCCTCAATCCTGTCCGCCGCCGAGCGCGCGGCCGAGGAGGTCCGCGGCCAGGCCGAGACACGAGCCCGGGAGCGCATCGCCGAGGCCAAGCGCGCCGCGGACAACCGGGTGCAGGCCGCCGACGAGGAGGCCACCGAGATTCTCACCCAGGCCAACCAGGAGGTCGAACGGCTGCGCCGGGCGGCCTGGGAACTGACCGAGGAGAGGAAGACGACGGCGACCAGTGAGGCGCTGGCGATCCTGGCCAACGCCAACCAGGCCGCCGACGACGCGCTCGAGCGGGCGACCGCGGCCGCCGCCAACAGCCAGCGTGAGGCGGAGCGCTACTCCCAGGACCTGCTCGGGGAGGCCCGCAACACGGCCGACGAGGTGCGCAAAGAGGGCATCGAGCTGGCCTCCAACCTGCGCCAGATGGGCGACTCCCTGCGCGCCAACGCCGAGCGCCTGCTCCGCGACGTACAGCAGATCCACGGGCAGATGATGTCCAGGATCGAGCGCGTGGAAAGCACCGCGCGGCGGCCCAAGAGCACGGGCTCGACCGGCCGGCGACCAAGCCCCTCCTCAGACGATGAGATCGAAGTCCCGGAGTTCATTCCCCGCCGCTGATCCGTCCGGGTGGCGTGCGAACATGTGTTCGTGTGTCATCTAATGGCAAGGGCGCAATTGGTCGGAGATCGAGATTGCCGCAGCGGCGACCCGACTCGCCATCCCGCTCTACACGCCCCTGAGCGGCCATGCTCGCGCGGATCCCGGGCTAGAGATCGGCGAACGGCTCTGGCGGACCAATGCCAGTGGGGACGGCTGAGCCCAGATCGAGATGTCGTCATCGTCCGTTCAGGCGACAGCTGGTGGTCGGCGAGCGGATACGTGCGCAAGACCTACGCCGAAGGCGAGGTCTACCTCTTCGGGGTCTACTGCGCTGAGCTTGATCGGTCCTTTCTGCTGCCCGTCGCCCTCGTCG
This sequence comes from Solirubrobacteraceae bacterium, assembly GCA_051005855.1. Classification (GTDB taxonomy): domain Bacteria; phylum Actinomycetota; class Thermoleophilia; order Solirubrobacterales; family Solirubrobacteraceae; genus Palsa-465. The sequence goes on from JBPCIY010000073.1 coordinate 9,803, forward strand.
CCGGTCAGCATCAACTGCACCTGCGCCTCAAAGCGGCGCGCAACTCCCAGTTGGCGTGTACTAATCTTGCAAGCGACTTCGACTTCGAAGGGGCTATAGCTCAGCTGGGAGAGCGTTCGGCTGGCAGCCGAAAGGTCGGGGGTTCGAGTCCCCCTAGCTCCACTTCATCAGCCGCCTCGATCACGGCTGGGGCCAACCCGTTTCGGGACCAGTTCGGGCACTGGATGGACCGCGGGGCAGCCGAAGAGGACGTGGTCATCACGCGCCGGAGCCGGCCGCTGATTCGCATGAGCTCGGCGATAGGGGGTGGTTAGCCCGGCTCGGTCTTGGCCGCCTCCAGCGCCGCCGGTGGATCCAGGGCCGCGTTGCCTCGGGCCAGTTCGAGTGCCCGATCGGCCAAATCGGCCGCCTCGGCGCCCCCGACGCTGTCGTCGCGCAGGGCGAGGGCGAGCAGGACCTGACGCATCAGCTCGGGGTTCTGAGTATCCGGGGGCGGCCCGGCCGGCGGCAGCGCGCGGGCGGAGGCGAGTAGGCGCGGGGCTCCCCCCCCACCCCCGCCGCGGCCGAACATCCCGCCGCCGGGATGCCGGTCCGGGATGGTCGCCACGACCGCTCCGGTGGCCGGGTTGACGAGGTTGACCTTGCTGCGCAGCCCGTGGCGCTCCAGAGCCAGCCGGTACCCGGAGAGACGCAGGTAGCCGAGCTGGGCCGCGAGCTGAGTGAACGCGGCCGCCTCGACCTCGTCCTTGAGCTTGGTGTGGTGCAGCGAGATCTGCGTGCCGGCGTCGGGCAGGTTGGGGTCCGGATCGGGTGCGATGAGCAGAAAGGCCTGCGGTCCCAGCCGGCCCGCGCCGACGCCGGCGATGTCGGTGAGCAGCTGGTAGCCGGCGAGGTTGAGCGCGCCGACGATGCCAGGCGGGAGGGGGTGGGCGGCCAGATGGCCGGATGGATGGGTCATCGCCGGGCCTAGCCGTCCATTAGGCCGCGGGCCAGGCCGCCGATCAGGCCGCCACCGCCCTCGCGCTGGGCGTTGCCGCCAGCGCCCTCGGCGACCGGTGGGTGGTAGTAGGCACTCTGCAGACCGACGCGGCCCGGACCCGTGAAGCGGTTGAAGACCGGGTTCCCGCCGCCCCCCAAGAAGCCGGTCTTGAACCCATAGACCTCCTGGGACATCTGCACGGAGTGGTCGCGGTAGACCCAGCCACCCGGCTCGATGTCGATCGATTCACCGGCGTCGAGGATCTTCTCGAACACGTTGCCGTAACCGTGCACCCAGACCACGCCCTCCTGATCGGCGGCGTAGAACTCGTCCACAAAGAAGCCGCCGCCGTAGAGCATGTTGGCAAAGCCCTTGATCCGGCTGTAGTCGTACTGGACGTTGGCAGTCGCGGCCAAAAACTGATGCTCGCGCACGACGATCCCGTGCCCGGCGGGCAGATGCAGGGCAGCGATGTGACCGGGGGCGTCGCGGCTAAAGGCGATCTCGCCCGCCGATTGAGCCTCGATCAGGAGCAGCGGCATGCCGCCGAACGCGCGGCGTTTGAGGCCCTTCTTGAGCGGGTGCAGCCCGATCTGCATGGCCGGGTACTTCCACAGCAGGACGTGGTGCTCGAAGTACACCGGCACCTGCCCGTCGAGCGCCATGTGCAGCACGGGTACGAGCTCGCCCTCGAGGCGATAGTTCAGCCCGGGAGCAACGCCCTGGGTGATCGAGGTGGGAAGGATGGTGGGGGCCGCCGGCATCTGCTCCTCCTCAAGTTGACGACACGGGGCAGCCTGGCCCGCCACCCCCGGTTCTCACCGCGAGACGCTATCGCGCCTGGGGTCTGGCCGCTGGGGGTGGCCCCGCGCCCGTCAACCAGCGGAGTCCCCGGGTGCACAAGCGGAGGCCGCGCGTGCACACGGCGGCGTCCTCACCCCTCATAATCGCCGCGTGCCCCCGATCTATGTCACCGGGCATCGCAACCCCGACACGGACTCAATCGCCTCCGCGATCGGCTACGCCGAGCTCAAGCGGCGGCTTGATGCCAAGGCGGAGTACATCGCCGTGCGCCTCGGTGACTGTAACGCGCAGACCCGCTGGTTGTTGGAGCAAAGCGGCGCTCCGGAACCGATCTTCCTCCCCCACGTCATGCCCCGCGCCCAGGACGTGATGCAGCGAAGCTTCCCGATGGCCGGCCAGGATGACCCAATCCGTGAGGCGGGGCTGGCCATGGGGAAGGCCGATCTCGAACTCGTACCGATCGTCGATGAGCGCGGCGCTCTCACCGGAGTCCTGACCGAGCGCGCGCTGGCCCGCCGTTACATCCGCGAGTCGCGCCGGACCTCGACGCTCGAGGATGCCCCCACCTACATCAGCGCGATCGTGGACCTGCTCGAAGGCGAGCTCGTGCTCGGGGACGACCATCAGCTGTCCGGACGCGTGTGGGTCCACTCGATGGACGCCCAGACCGACAGCGGTATCTCCGCCGGCGACGTGGTGGTGGTGGGAGACCGCGCCGACGCCCAACGGCTGGCCATCGACAACGGGGCCGCTCTGGTGGTCATCTCGAACTCGGCCCGCCCGGCTGACGAGGTTCTCGAGCTGGCCCGCAAGCACGGCACAGCGATTCTCGTCTCGCCGCTGGACAGCTACGTCTCCGGCCGCATGATCACGCTCGCCGCCCCGTGCCGGGCGCTGATGGAGCCCGAACCGCTGACCGTCACGCCCGACTTCCTGGTCGACGACATGTCCGAGCAGATCAAGGAGCTGCACTACGGCGCCGCGGTGGCCGTGGACGGCGATCAGCGGCCGATCGGCCTGATCACCCGCTCAGACCTGGTCGCCCCCGCGCGCCGACGGGTCATCCTCGTCGACCACGCCGAGCAGGGCCAGAGCGCAATCGGAATCGGGGACGCCGAGATCCTCGAGATCCTCGATCACCACCACATCGGCTCGATCGAGACCCGGATCCCCGTCACGGCGACCTTCGATCCCGTCGGCTCGACCGCCACGCTGGTCGTCGAGCGCTTCCGTCAGAACGGCCTGGAGCCGAGCCAAACCAGCGCGTTGATGCTGCTGGGCGCTGTGCTCTCGGACACGGTGATCCTCAACTCGCCCACCACCACCGAGCGCGATCACGCCGTGGTCGAATACCTCGAGCGCGCCCTGGCCCTCAACGCGCGCGAGCTCGGACGCGAGATGTTCGAGTCCACCGCCGACGTCTCGGAGGTTAGCGCCGAGGAAATCGTCACCCGTGACGCCAAGCGCTATCAGGTCGCCGGCGACCGGACGATCTGCATCGCCCAGGTCGAGGTGGTCGGTAAGGCGCTGCTCGAGCGGCGCGAGGAGCTGCTCGAGGTCATGCGGGCCGAGCGCGAGCGCAAGGAGCTGGCCCTCTACGCGCTTATGGTCACCGACGTGCTCGAGCACGGGACCGAGATGCTGGTGGCCGGTGACGTCGCGGCCGTGGCCCGATCGTTCGGGGTGCCGGCCGACGATGGCACGATCAATCTCCCCGGCGTCATGAGCCGCAAGAAGGAAGTCGCGCCCAAGCTGATGACCGCACTCTGAGCTCGGGCGACGTCCCGCGGGCGGACCGCTCAGCCGGCGCTGACCGCGTGCGACGGGGCTTCGCCCCAGAGCTGCTCGAGGCGGTAGTAATCACGCGTGTCAGGCGTGAAGATGTGGACGACGACATCAAGGTAGTCGAGCAGGATCCAGCGCGCCTCGCTGACTCCCTCGACCCGGCGGGGCAGCAGGCCGTGCTCTGACTTCAGTCCCTGATGGATGGCGTCGTGGATGGCCCGGGTCTGACGATCGGTGCGCCCGGTGCAGATCACGAAGTAGTCGGCATAGCCGATCATGCCCCGCAGGTCGAGCTGGACGATGTCCAGCGCCTTGGGGTCCGAGGCGAGCTCGGCGATCTCGGCCGCCATCTGCTCGGGGCTCAGGGCGGCCTCCGACGACTGCCGCGTGGTCCGGCTGGAGGGCACGGGAGTCATCCGGCTACCGGGGCCCCGGCGTACAGGCGGTGCTCGGCGATGTAGTCCGAGACCGCGTCGGGGACCAGGTAGCGGATCGGCTGGCCGGTCCGGATGCGGCGGCGCACCATCGTCGATGAGATCCCGATGCGCGGCATCGAGAAGAACCGCGCGCGCTCACCGCCGGGCAACACCTCAAGGGCCGCGTCGACCGAGAAACGAGCCGTCCCGCGGCGCTTGGCGATGGCCAGCGTGGCCAGCTCGAGCACCCGTTCGGGCTCGCGCCACTGCGGGAGGCCGGCGGCGATGTCGCCACCGACGATCAGGACGAACTCGGTCTGGGGTGCTTGGGTGGTCAGCTCCTGAAGCGTATCGACCGTGTACGACGGGCCCTCGCGTCCGAGCTCGAGCTCGGATACGGCGAAGCGCTCGTCGCCGGCTACGGCCCGACGGCACAGCTCGAGCCGATGATCGGCACCGGGCTCGTGCTCGACCGGCTTGTGCGGGGGAATACGGGCAGGAATCAAAATCACGCGGTCAAGCCCGAACTCACGGTACGCCTCCTGGGCGCAGACGAGGTGACCAAGGTGTGGCGGATTGAAGGTGCCGCCGAGAATTCCCATCCGCACGGCGTGTCAACGGCGAGTGTGGCCGTCGCCCTCGACGAGATACTTGAAGGTGCAGAGCTCGCGCAGGCCGATCGGGCCCCGGGCGTGAAGCTTCTGGGTCGAGTTTCCGATCTCGGCTCCCTGGCCGAATTCGCCCCCGTCCGTGAAGCGCGTGGACGCGTTGACGTAGACGCAGGCGGCATCGACGCCGAGCTGGAAGGCCGAGGCTGACTCGGTGCTGCCCGTGACGATCGCCTCCGAATGGCCGCTGCCGTGCGCGTTGACGTGGGCGATCGCTTCGGGGGTGCCATCGACGACACCAACGGCCATCTCGAGGGCCAGGTATTCGGTGTCCCAGTCCTCGTCGGTGGCAGCATCGACTGCGATCCCCGGCGCGGCCGCGCGCGTCCGCTCGTCGCCGTGCAGCGTCACCCCGGCCTCGCTCAGCGCCGACAGGACGGCGGGCAGGAAGCTCGCGGCGACCTCACGGTGGACGAGCAGCTTTTCGGCCGCGTTGCACGTCCCCGGACGCTGAAGCTTGGCGTTGAGGACGATCTCGAGCGCGTCCTCGAGGTTGGCCCCCGCGTCGACATAGACGTGGTTGTTGCCCGAAGCGGCGTAGATCACCGGGACGGTGGCAACGGCCTTGAGCGCCGCCTTTAGGCCCTCGCCGCCCCGGGGGATGATCAGGTCCACCAACCCGGACTGGCTGGCCAGCTCGGCCAGTTGACCACTGGCTTGGCCAGCGGTGCGCCGGTCGCCGGCGCTGAGCAGAGCCAGTGCCCCAGGCGGCAGTCCGGCGCCCGTGGCGGCAGTTATGGCCACTCCAGCGAGCACCGCGTTGGAGTGCGCAGCGGCACTCGAACCGCGCAGCACGACGGCATTGCCGGACTTCAGACATAGAGCGGCGGCATCGATGGTGACGTTCGGCCGCGCCTCGTAAACGACGGCGATCACGCCGAGCGGAACCCGGACCCGCCGCATCCGCAGGCCGTTGGGGAAAGTGGCGCCGTCGATCACCTCACCCACCGGGTCGGGCAGGGCGGCGATCGCCCGCACGCCGGCGGCCACCTCGGCGATCCGGCCCTCGTCGAGGGCGAGGCGGTCCAGGAGCGCCGCCGAGAGCCCGTTCTCGCCGCCGAGCTCGAGATCGCGGACGTTGGCCTCGAGGATCTCGGCGGTGGCCTCGGTCAGAGCGACCGCAATCGCCTCCAGGACGGCGTTCTTGACTGTGGATCCAAGAGTCGCGAGCTCGCGGGACGCGCGCTGGGCGGCGGCGCAGACCTCGGCGATGGAGACAGTCGTGCTGGCCATGACTAAAAGGTTACGCGAGCCCGCCGCACTCCCGGGACTCGTGGCTACGCGAGCACGAAGTAGTCCCGGTGAATCGCCTCCTCGCTGGCCCGCGGCAGCCGCTCGCGCACCGCCGCCGACTGCAGCCCGCTGACCTGACGCAGCTCGGTGGCGGAGTAGTTGCTGATGCCCTTGCCCACCGCCGACTCGCCGGACAGCACCTCGACGGCGTCACCAGCGGCGAAGGTGCCGGTCACCTCGACCACGCCCACCGGGAGCAGGCTGGTCCCGCCCTCGCGCAGCGCCCGGGCCGCGCCGGCGTCCACAAGCACCCGCCCCCGCGTGGGCTTGGCGTATTTGAGCCACAGCTTGAAGCTCGAGTAGCGCCCCTCCCGGCCCGGAAAGCGCGTCCCGACGTCGTGTCCGGCCGCGGCGGCCGGAATCATCCCGGGCTCGAGGCCGCTGGCGATCACCGTCTCGATCCCGGCCGCCGTCGCCATCTCGGCCGCGACCACCTTGGAGCGCATACCGCCCGAGCCCAGCGGCGAGGAAGCGTGGCCGATCTCGAGGCCGTCCAACGACGAGAAGTCCTCCACCCGCGCCACGCGCGCCGCCCCGGGATGGGTCCGGGGGTCAGCCTCGAACACGCCCCCGGCGTCGGTGAGCAGCAGCAACAGGTCGGCGCTGAGCAAGATCGCCACCTGCGCGGCCAGAAAGTCGTTGTTGCCGAACGAGATCTCGTCGGTGGTGGTGGTGTCGTTCTCGTTGATGACCGGCACTACGCGCCACTCGAGCAGCTTGCGCAGCGTTTGCCGCGCATTGAGGTAATGCGTGCGGGCGCTCATGTCAAAGAAGGTGAGCAGCACCTGGGCGGTGGGCAGCCCGCGCTCACGCAGGAGCTCGTCGTAGACCTGATAGAGCTTGCCCTGCCCGACCGCGCTGGCCGCCTGGAGCTCGTCGATGGCGCGGGGGCGCAGGGGCAGCGCCATCACCCCCATCCCGCGCGCGATCGCGCCGCTGGTGACCACGATCACCGAACGCCCGGCGCGGTGCAGCTCGGCGAGCTCATCGCAGATGCGGCCCAGGACGTCGGCGCGCACGTTGCCGCGCTCGTCGGCGACGATGCTCGAACCGAGCTTGACGACCAGGCAGCTCACACGACGGAGACTAGGGTGCCCGGCTCGCGCTCAGGCCCGCCTCTTCTTCTTTGACGCACCAGGGGTCTGGAGGGCACGCCCGCGCAGGGATTCTTCATCGTCTTCTGCTCGGGCACGGGATGCATGACGATCCTGTTCCGCCGCGGGCAGCGGTCAGTCGGGAGGCACAGCGCGGCATCGAGCTGAGAGTCGCCGTAGACCTCGCCCAAGAACGGCCCGGTGCTGGGGGCAGCGGGACTCCCGTCGCAGTTCGGGTGTGATTGCTGCAGACCGGCGAGGGGACTGACCCGGCCGGGCCTCCTAGAGGATCAGCAACGGTGGTAGATCCGGGTAAATCGCGTCGTCTCGGAGTGTCCGTTGACGTTCATGTGCATGACGAAGCGGACCCGCACGCGGCGGTGACGCGCGCTGGTGAGGCGGAACCGCACCCGAGTCTGGGACCCGTGAGCGCGGCGGTAGATCGCCCTACGGCGGTTGACGCGCGCCGTTACTCCGGTGAAGGTCTCGCCTGAGTTGAGCGTCAGCCGGGTCGAGACGAACTTCCCGGCGCATCGGGGATAGTCGGCGACGTAATCGTTGCACCACGGGTCGACCGCGACTCCCGAGCAGACGTGGGGCATGGTCGGCAGGCCGCTAGGGACGGGCGGCATCGGCTGCCCAGCGGCGTGGCGCGGATAGTTGGCACCCGGCGGGCAGAACGTCCCGCCCGAGGCGGGCCCGACCTGGATCGACTGCGAGTCACAGGCGACCTCGGACAGGAACACCGGGTTCTGGTTGGGGGGCACCGTCTGACCGTTACAGCTCGGGTACTGCTGCTGGAGCGTGGCTGGAGAGGTGCTGGCGGCGCCGCTGCCGTCGGTGTTGCCGCGGTAGCAGTCGGTCGGTCCGGCCTCGAGGTTGGTGGCCGCGATGTCGCCGTTACTGGGGTTCCCGAAGCCACCGTTGTTCTTGAAGCTGTTGTTGAGGACCGCGATCCCCGACTCGTCGAAGATGCAGGCGGCCTGGGTCTCGGTGCCGCCCGTGCACGGCGGCCCGTTATCGGGAAATGGCACGACAATCAACCCCCAGGCGCCGTTGTTCTCAAAGCGGTTGTTGATGATCGTGTCGTTTTGTCCGCCCGAGAGCGACATCCCGGTGCCGACCGGGCCGGCCGCGGCGGTCCCGGCCGCGGGCACGTTGGGGTTGTTGTTGTCGTGCACGTAATTGTGGGTGAACACCCAGCAGGTCGAGGCCCCGGCGATCGGCGGCGTGACCCCGGCGGGACAGGCGCCGTTCTGGGGTGAGGGCTCGTCGGCGTTCTGACTGTTGGTGTCAAAGCCGTCCTGGTTGTGGTCGAACTCGGAGTTCTCGATGACCAGCCGACCACCGGAGTTGGTGCCCGAGTAGCCGAGCGCGCTGTACTGCGACCGGACGTGGTTGACGGTCTGGTCACAGACCTGCTGGCAGGCGCCGATGTAGAAGCCCGAGTCATTGAAGTTCGAGGCGTACATCTGGTCCCAGGCGCCGCCGCTCCAGTTACTGGAGAAGATCCCGTACTTGGCGGCCGTGGCGTTGTCCTGGAAGAAGGTGCTGGTCGCCGTCAGGTAGGACCCGTAGTAGCCGTGGCCGCCGATCTTGCCGCTGCCGTCGCCGCCGTTCCACCAGACGCCGTTGCCCGTGTTGGCCGCGCCGCCAAGGAAGTTGCAGGTGTTGAGGTTCTCGACCGCGACGTTGGGCGCTTTGTAGATCTCGACTCCGTTTATCCCCGAGGGCGCACCGGCGGTACGAGCCGATCCGTACTGCGCGCTTCCCGAGGCCGAGCTGGCGACCGGGGCGCCGAAGCCCTGATCTCCCTTGACGGCCGAGCAGCGTGGCGAGCCGGGCTTGGTGCCGTCGATCGTGACCGCGTTGCGATCCATACCCCGCAGCGTTAGGCCGCCGGTCGTGATCAGCACCGCTGCCGGGGTGTCTTGAGCTCCAGCCGGGGCGTGGACGTCGGTGGTCTTGTAGTCCCCGGGGCCGACCAGAATCTTGTCGCCCGGCTTGGCCACGTTCACCGCAGCCTGGATCGAGCTGAACTGACCCGGAATTCCCTGGTAGGTCCCGACTCTCAATACCTGCGCCCCCGCCGCCGCGGGCACGAGCCAGGCCACCAACGCGGCGGAGACGGTAGTTGCGGCCCGTAAGGCGCGCAACGCGCCCGATGTCCCGACGGCACGACGCATGGCAGTTCTCCTCTGGAATCCGGCGTAACGGAAAGCCGCCGGAATCCTACACCTCCGGGTCGAGGTCGAACGCGATTCCCGAGATCTGGACCTCGTCGCCGGACTCAAAACCCTCCGCTTCGAGCGCTCGGATGACTCCGATCCCGCGCAGACGCCGCTCAAGATGGGCCATTGCGTCTTCGTTTTGGAGGTCATAGCGAGCGACCAGTCGATCGATTCCCTCGCCGGTGACCGCGTATGACCGCTCCCCGGTCCGGTGCACGCGGTAGCTCCGCCGGGCCGCGGGCCGAAACACCCGGTGCTCGGCGAGCTCGGCCGGCCCTCCGCTCGGCTCCACCGCCGACCCGCGCGCCGGCTCGGCGGTGACCGGCACGCGCCGCAGTAGCTCCGCCCCCAGCTCCCGCAGGCCAAGCTGGGCCACCGACGACGTGACCAGGACCGCAATCTCCGGCCCCAGTCGCTGTGACCATTCCGCACGGGCCCGGTCGGCCCGCTCGGCGTCGACCAGGTCGGCTTTGGACAGCGCGAGGATCCGAGGCAGCGACGCCAGGCGAGGATCGTGGTGAGCCAGCTCGCGCTCGACCACGGCGTGATTGGTGACCGGATCTGAGCCGTCGAAGGGGCTCAGATCCAGGACATGCACGAGCAGCCGCGTGCGCTCGACGTGGGCCAGGAACTCGTGCCCGAGCCCGGCGCCCTGGCTGGCGCCTTCGATCAGGCCCGGAATGTCGGCGATGATCAGCTGGCGCGCGTCGGCCTCGAGGGTTCCCAGGACCGGCGCCAAGGTCGTGAACGGATAGCCGGCCACCTTGGGATGGGCTCGGGTGAGCCGGGCGAGCAAGGATGACTTGCCGGCGTTGGGCAGACCGATCAGGCCCACGTCGGCGAGCAGCTTGAGCTGCAGGACCAGCCACGTCTCCTCGCCGGGCAGGCCCCGCTCAGCGAAGCGCGGCGTCTGATGGGTCGGACCGGCGAAGCGCTTGTTGCCCCGTCCCCCAGCCCCGCCGCGGGCGACCACTGCGCGCTGGCCGGCTCTGATCAGATCGTGGCGAGTGCCGTCGCGCTCCACCGTGACCTCGGTCCCGGGCGGGACGCGGAGCTCGAGCACGCCCCCGTCAGCGCCGTGGCGCAGCGAGCCTTCACCGTTCCCGGCGCGACCGGCCGAGTAGTGCGACCGGCGACGGTAGGTGGCCAGGTCGCGCAGCGAGTCATCGCAGAGGAGGACCACGTCGCCGCCGCGGCCCCCGTCACCGCCGTCGGGACCGCCCTTGGGGACGTGGGCTTCGCGGCGAAAGCTCAGGGAGCCGTCGCCGCCGGCGCCGGCCTCAACGTGGATGCGGGCTCGATCGTGCACACTCAGACTATGTCCGATCCGGTTTTCCTGATCACGGGCGCGCCGAGTGGAATCGGCGCCACCACCGCCCGCGCGGCCGCGCAAGCCGGCTACCGCCTCGTCCTCGCCGCGCGCTCCGCTGACCGTCTCGAGGCCCTCGCCGACGAGCTCGGGGGCAGGGGCCGGGCGCTCGCCCTGCCCACCGACGTGACCGAATGGGAGGACCAGGCGCGGATGGTGGCGAGCGCCCGAGAGACTTTTGGACGGATCGACGTCGCCTTCGCCAACGCCGGCTTCGGCGCCGCTCGAGGGTTTCTGAAGGAATCACCGGAGCTCTGGCGCTCGATGGTGCTGACCAACGTCTACGGCGCCGCCCTGACGATTCGCGCCGCTCTGCCGGCCCTGACCGAGGCCCGAGGGCACCTGCTCCTGACCGGGTCGGTCGCGGGGCGGCGGGCGCTGCCCGGATCCTTGTACTCGGCGACCAAGTGGGCCGTGACGGCGATGGGCGAGGCGGCCCGTCAGGAGCTCGATGGGACCGGCGTCCGGGTGACCCTGATCGAGCCGGGCATGGTGGCCACCCCCTTTTTCGACAACCCGGTCTCAGGAGCCCTCGAGCCCGAGGACATCGCCCGGGCGGTGATGTTTGCCGTCTCCCAGCCCGCGCATGTGGACGTCAACGAGATTCTCGTGCGCCCCACCAGCCAGGACAGCTGACGTCCGCGCGTCCCGCCCAGCGCTGAAAACGCCCGCCTCTCAGCGCGCGGGGCTATGCTCCTCGCGCTTAGAGACACGCCTACCGGAGGTGCGCCGTGAAAAAGCTGGCCGAGGACTTCAAAAGCTTTTTGATCAAGGGCGACCTGGTTTCGCTTGCCGTGGGGCTGGTGATGGCCTTGGTGTTCGCCGCCGTGGTCAAGGCGCTGATCGCCGACCTGATCACGCCGATCATCGGATTGATAATCGGAAAGCCGAGCTTCGAGGCGCTCTCCTTCACGATCAACTCGAGCCAGTTCCTGTACGGCGACTTCATCAACAACGTGATCACCTTCATCACCACCGGCGCCGCCGTGTTCTTCTTCGTGGTCAAGCCCTACGAGGCGTTCACCGCGCGCCGCGCCACCGGGGATCCGACGATCAAGCAATGCCCCGAGTGCACCAGCGAGATCCCGGCGGCCGCCCGCCGTTGCCCAATGTGTACGGCCGAGCTGACCGCGGGCTCTCAGGCTCCGCCTACGCGCCTTCCGTAGACGTCCGGTCGGCTGCGCGAGGAGAAAATCTTGCGCCCGGCGGGGCAAGTTTGTCGCTTTTGCAGGTCGGACCGGCGAGGCCCGGCGGCAGCGTCAGTCAGTCGCGTCAGCGGGCAGCGTCAGGCGGCGTCATTCGACGCCGACGGCGTGGCGTCACCGATCACCGAGATCAAGCGCCCGCGGCGACCGCGGGTGAACGTCACGGTGCCCGCCGACCGGGCGTAGATCGTGTCATCGCGTCCGATGCCGGCGCCGTCACCCGGCTTAAAGCGGGTGCCGCGCTGGCGGACGATGATCTCGCCGCCGGTCACGGCCTGGCCGGCGAATACCTTGACGCCAAGACGCTTGGCGTTAGAGTCACGGCCGTTGCGGCTGGAGCCCAGCCCCTTCTTATGAGCCATCGCTGACCTCCGTCTGAGAAGCTGGTTCGGGCTTGGGCTTGGCCGAGGCAGCGGGCTTGGGCTTGGCCGCCGCCGAGACACGGGACTTGCTGGAACCGCCGGAGCGACCCAGCGAGGTGACCTCGATCCGGGTCAGCTCCTGACGGTGGCCGCGGCGACGCTTGTAGCCGCGCTTGGGCTTGAACTTGACGATCCGCAGCTTCGGTCCGCGTTCGTGGGAGAGCACCCGAGCGGACACCATGATGTCACCGAGCCCATCGCCGTCGAGCACGTCCTCGCCATCGACGAACAGGAGTGTCGGCAGGTCGATCGTGTCGCCCTCGGCCACGGGCAGCCGCTCGATCAGGAGGGACTCGCCCTCGGTCACGCGGTACTGCTTGCCGCCGGTTTTGATGATCGCGTACATGGTCACTCAGATCCTGACGACGACGAACTCGAACTCGAACTCGCCGTAGCGCCGGAACGGCGCCGTCCGCCTCTGCGGCCACGGCGCCGAGGCTTGGATTCTAGTTCATCCTCGCCGGTCTCTGAACCGTCGCCACCCGACGGGCCAGAGCCCGAGCCCGACCCAGACCCAGAGCCCGAGCCCGAGCCGGCGATGTCCACCAGCGAGGCGACGGCAGCCGTGCGACCGACCTCGTCGATGCGCACCAGGTGCTTCTCGCCGACGTACCGGGTGCCGCCCTTGACCTGAATGATGTAACCGTCGATCTTGGCCACCGCATCGCCCGGGCTGTACATGTGGGGCTCGACGATCTCGACGTGGACCTCTTCGCCCTCGCGGAAGGGCAGCGCTCGCTCCAGGACCTGCTCGCGATCACCCTCCAACAAAACCCGGAAGTGCTCGAGCGGGAGCCCCTCGGAGCCCTCGAAGTGAAACCACTTCCCGGTCTCCTCCTCGATCGCCCGCAGCGCTCGGGCGCCCTCGGACGTGAACTCGGCACTGACCCGGGGGTTCATCTGGATCAGGATCGCTTCGGCGGAGACCTCTAACGCGATTTCGCGCATGCGGCGCTCGAACTCGATCGCGATCGTCTCCTCGGACTTGATCACGCCCTCGCCGTCGCAGGTCGGGCAGGGGCGGGTCATGATCTCACGGACCCCGTCGGTGACGTTCTGCCGGGTCATCTCGACCAGGCCCAACGGTGAGATCTCGACCACGAAGGTCTTGGTGCGGTCCTCGTCCAGCGCCTTGCGGAGCGTTTTCAACACGGCGTCGCGGTTGCGCGAGCGCGCCATGTCAATGAAGTCGATGACGATGATGCCGCCGATGTCGCGCAGACGCAGCTGGCGCACCACCTCGTCGGCTGCCTCCAGGTTGGTCTTGGTGATCGTGTCCTCGAGCCGGGCCCCCTTGCCGCGGCCGATGAACGAGCCCGAGTTGATGTCGATCACGGTCAGGGCCTCTGCGTAATCGATGATCAGATAGCCGCCGCTGGGCTTGGTCGAGATGACCCGCCAGAACGTGACCGAGGGCGTGAGGGAGATCATGACCAGACCCTGCTCGACCTGTGGGGGTGAAGGAGTCGTCAAGTCCGAGGAGACGATTGCGATCGAGTTCGAGCGCCGCTTACGCGAGCTCGCGCCCCGGACCTCGTCGTCGGCCCTCCTGATCCAGATGAACCCGCGCGTGAGCGCGGAGTTCACCGGCAACGACTCGCGCGTGCTGCGCGCGATCGAGGAGGAGACCGGCAAGTGGTTTCACTTCGAAGGATCAGAAGGCTTGCCGCTGGATCACTTCGCGGTGCTGCTCGAAGGGGACCGCGAGGAGGTGCTCGAGCGCGCAC
>JBPCIY010000074.1:0-32462 GCA_051005855.1 Solirubrobacteraceae bacterium
TGGGCGGTCGGGTCAAAGAAGTGGGTGCCGAAGTGGCGGTCGGTGAGCAGCATCGTCACGGCGGCCCCGACGACCGGGATGGCGATGATCAGCATGATCGCGTAGACCAGGATCCCCCAGATGAACAGCGGCAGCCGACCCCAGCTCATCCCGGGCGCGCGCATGTTGACGATCGTGGCGTAGAAGTTGATCGCTCCGAGCACCGAGGAGATGCCGGTGATGTGGATCAAGAAGATCCACGCGTCCTGGCCGCCGCTGGGGGAATAGAGCGACTCCGAGAGCGGCGGGTAACTCCACCAGCCGGCGTTGGGCGGCTTGAAGAACAGGGTGATGTAGAAGACCACGCCGCCGAGCAGCAGCAGCCAGAACGACAGCGCGTTCAGTCTCGGGAACGCCATGTCCCGGGCGCCGATCATCAGCGGCACGAAGTAGTTGCCGAACCCGGCAAACACCGGCACGACGAACAGGAAGACCATCCTCGTCCCGTGCATGGTCATCAGCTGGTTGTAGTGCTCGGAGGTGAGCAGCGTGTTGTTGGGCACGCTCAGCTGCAGGCGCATCATCAGCGCCTCGACCCCGCCCAGGCAGAAGAAGACGAAGGTCAGGACCAGGTACATGATCCCGATCTTCTTGTGATCGGTCGTGGTGACCCAGTCCACCCAGAGCTTGGTCTTGGGCGGGGTGGCAACCTCGTGGGCGGTCACCTGGGGGGCGGGGCGGAGCGAGTACTCGAGGGCCATTGACTAGTTTCCTAGGTTGCGTTGGGCGGTCAGCGTCTGACGCAGGGAGCTGACCTGCGCGTCGGCGGTGGAGATCAGCTGCTTCTGGGTTTGAACCCACGTCTGGTACTCCTGCGGGGTTACGACCTTGACCAGCGCGGTCATCGAGGCGTGGTTGTTCCCGCACAGCTGGGCGCACTGGCCGCGGAACGTGCCTGTGTGCAGGCCCTTGAACCACGTGTAGGTCGTGTAGCCCGGCACGGCGTCGACCTTGCCGCCCAGCTCGGGCACCCACCACGAGTGGATGACGTCGGTGGACTGGATCGAGAGCACGACCGTGGTGTGCTCGGGGACCACCATCTCCTGGTAGGAGTAGGGCAGCTTCTTGGTGTAGGCGCTGTTCAGGCAGCCGCTGCCGTAAGTGTAGCGCCAGATGTACTGGCGGCCCTGGATGCAGACGTCGAGCTTCTTGCCGTTGGGAGGCGTCGGAGCGGTGAGCGAGGCCGACAGCACCAGGCCATTGGCGTCGGAGTTGGGTGGGTTGACGATGCTGGGCAGCTTGATGAAGGTGACCACGGTCAGCACGACCAGGATCAGCGCCGCGGCCACCGTCCAGCCGATCTCGAGCCGGGTGTTGCCGTGGATCTGGGCCGCGACCGCGCC
The DNA here is from genome assembly GCA_051005855.1 of Solirubrobacteraceae bacterium. Lineage (GTDB taxonomy): Bacteria > Actinomycetota > Thermoleophilia > Solirubrobacterales > Solirubrobacteraceae > Palsa-465. The sequence continues at coordinate 1,383 of JBPCIY010000074.1, forward strand.
CTTCTTGGCCCGGAACTTGTAGACCGAGTACACGAGCGCGCCCTCGACGATCACGAATACCACGGCCGCGATGTAGAGCACGATCTTGTAGAGCGAGTCGATCTCGTTGGCGTTGGGCGACCCGCCGGACTTGGGGGTGAGGAAGTTCGCCATCGCCTCCGGAGCCAAGGCCAGGGACACGACCAGGGCCACCGCGAACAGGGCGACGGGCACGCGCAACCGCGAGCCCAGCCGGTGACGGCGAGCGGTGGTGGCGCGGCGATCGGGGGCGGTGCGGTGAACGTCAGGTCTCAAGGCGGCGGCATTCTATCTGTCAGGGGGGAAGGCGTGACGCCGCCTCGGTCAGCCCGTTGACCGTCCCTATACTGGCCGCCCCTTGCGCATCTCCAGGGCCATCAGAGCAAGTGCGTGGGCCCTCACGGTGACGGGGGCGGCCGCTCCCTTGCTTCGTCACCGAGTCAAGCTCCCGCCGGTCGCGGTGCTGGCGAGCGCGGCGCTGGCGCCGCCAGCGCTCGCGGTGGCCATGCCGCGCAGCCGGCTGCGTGACCTGGCCATGTGCTCACTGAACATGTGGGCCTACCTGGCCGCCTACGAGCTTCCCCACGACGATCCCGAGCGCCTCGCGGCGCGGGTTCGCATCGACTATCCGATCGCAGCCGACACCGCACTTGGTCTCGGGGTAGCTCCGACCCTGCGCCTCCAGCACCGCTTCTCGCAGCCGGGGGCGATCAACCGCTTCGAGCGGGTGCTGGTCCTCGGTCACTGGGCCTGGTTCATGGTCCCTCACGCCAGCGTGCTGTACGTGCGCCTGCGCCGGCCCGAGCGTTTCACGTCGGCGGCCGCGCGGATGTACGCGGTGTTCGATCTCGGCGCCGGCTTTTACTGGGCGCTACCCACGGCGCCACCGTGGTATGCCGCCCGCCACGGCCGCTTTCCCGCCGCCGGGGATCCCGCGCTCAGGCGTATGATGATCGAATACGGGGAGGAGTTCTGGGGCGACCGCTGGCCCTCCCTCTACGATGTCCTGGGAGGAAATCCGCTGGCTGCTATGCCGTCGCTGCACTTCGCTACGTCGCTCATGGGCGCTCACCTTCTCTCGGAGGTGGATCCGCTCGCGGGCGCGGTCGGGTGGAGTTACGCGATTGTGCTGGGACTGGCGCTCGTCTACCTCGGTGAGCACTACGCCATCGATCTGGTCGGCGGCGCCGCGCTGGCCGAGACGGTCCGGCGGGCCACGCCGGTCGCGGCGCCGGTCGCGCGCCGCTTCGCCCGGGCGCTGGTGGCCCTCGAGCACCTGGCGGCGAGTGGGTAGGGCCGGTCTGTAGATATGCGCGATAAGGCCTCGACCGAGCAGCCCCAGCCCGTGCCGGGCGAGGCCGACGGGGTCGCCTGGGGCGCGGCGGGGGCGCCGGGCCATGACGGCACCCGACTGGGCGCAAGCCCTTCAGGTCCGGCGGCGGCGGGTGACCACAACAGCGAGGAGATGCCGCGGATCCGGCTGACCCGCGGGCGCCTACTCGCCTCGATCGTGTTCGTCGTTTCGACGGTTGCCTTCCTGTATTTCGTGCTGCCCAAGCTGCTGGGCCTGCGCGACACCTGGAATCGCATTCAGCACGGCAACGGCTGGTGGCTGGCGCTGGCGGCGATCTGCGAGGTCGCGTCGTTTTTGGGCTACGTAGCGCTGTTCCGGGTCGTGTTCGTCCGCGGTGGCTCGCGGATCGGCTGGCGGCCCAGCTATGAGATCACGATGGCGGGCTTGGCCGCCACGCGCCTGTTCGCTTCAGCCGGGGCGGGCGGGATCGCGCTGACCGCCTGGGCGTTGCGGCGCTCAGGGCTGGAGGCGAGGATCGTCGCCTGCCGGATGATCGCCTTCATGGCCCTGCTCTACGGGGTCTACATGGGCACGCTGGTGTCCGCCGGACTCGGGCTCTACTTCGGCATCTTTCCCGGCTCCGCCCCGTTCGCGATCACGGTGATCCCGGCCATCTTCGGCGGCGCGGTGATCCTCCTCTTCCTCGCCGTCTCGCTCGTGCCGGGGGATTTCGATCGCTTGGTCAAGCGCTGGTCGGGTGCCGGGCGGCTGGCGCGCCTGGCCCAGCGCGCGGCCACAGCGCCAGCCGCCGCGGCCAGCGGGGTGCGCACGGCCATCGACCTGGTGCGAACGCGCAACGCCCAGCTGCTGGGCGCGATCGCCTGGTGGGGCTTTGACATCGCCGTGCTGTGGGCCTGCTTTCACGCTTTCGGTGGCTCGCCCCCGACCGCCGTGGTGATCATGTGCTACTTCGTCGGCATGCTCGGTAACGCCCTGCCGCTCCCGGGCGGCATCGGCGGCGTGGACGGAGGCATGATCGGTGCCTTCACTGCCTTCGGGGTTCCGGTCCAGCTCGCCGTCGTGGCCGTCCTCGCCTACCGGGGCTTCGCCTTCTGGCTGCCGACCCTGCCGGGTGCTGTGGCCTATCTCCAGCTGCGGCGGACGGTCGCGCGCTGGCAATCGAACGAGCCGCGCACCACCGGCGAAGCCGCTAGCTATACTTAATGAAGTGAGCGATCAGCAAATCGAGAACGTGATCATCGTCGGCAGCGGACCGGCGGGCTATACGGCCGCGCTCTATACCGCGCGGGCCGACCTCAACCCGCTGGTCATCGAGGGTTTCGCCTGGGGGGGGCTGCTCCAGCAGACCACTGACGTCGAGAACTACCCGGGCTTCCCGGAGGGCATCATGGGCCCCGCGATGATGCAGAGTTTTCGTGATCAGGCCGAGCGCTTCGGCGCTCGCCTGGAGACCGATGAGGCGACCTCGGTCGAGCTTGCGGATTCGGCCGCCGGCGAACCGCACAAGGTCTGGGTCGGCGATCAGCTGCACCTGGCCCGGACCGTCGTCCTGGCCATGGGCGCCGAGCACCGCAAGCTCGGGGTGCCGGGTGAAATGGAGCTCTCGGGGCGGGGAGTCAGCTATTGCGCGACCTGCGATGCCGCCTTCTTCAAGGACGTGCCGACGATCATCGTCGGGGGGGGAGATTCGGCTATGGAGGAGGCCATCTTCCTGGCCAAGTTCGCCTCCCGGGTCGTGGTCGTCCACCGCCGCAACGAGTTCCGAGCCTCGGCGATCATGCTTGACCGCGCCCGCGGGGTGCCCAACATCGAGTTTCTCACGCCCTACGTGATCGACGAGTTCGTCGCCGGCGAGAGCCAGGCCCTGGCCGTGGCGCGACTGCGCCACACCGACGACGACTCGATCCGCGATCTGGAGATCGGGGGCGCCTTCATCGCCGTCGGTCACGACCCCCAGTCCCAGTTGGTCGCCGGCCAGGTCGAGACCGACGACGAGGGCTACCTGATCACCATGGGCCGTTCGACGCTGACCAACCTGCCCGGCGTGTTCGCGGCCGGTGACCTCGTGGACCACACCTATCGGCAGGCGGTCACGGCTGCGGGCTCAGGCTGCCAGGCCGCACTCGATGCCGAGTGGTACCTGCGCGACAACCCGGCCCCCGTTTTTGACGACGTGGCCCGCGCGACCGGCGCGTCGGGCTGAGCCGCGCCTCGAGCTGAGCGCCCCCGCCGACCGCAGCTGCTTCTAATGGGGGCAGCCGTTGGCCGGGCTCGTGTTGCCCGACGGCTGCTGCGCGCCCATCGGTAGCCCGAAGTCCTGGGTCCAGGTGCCGGGGCCGCCGGCGCCCGGCACCTTACGCTGACTGACGCCCGTGCCGATGTCCAGGAAGGACGGCGAGAGGATGTTGCGGCAGTGGCCGGGACTGGCCATCCAGGCGCGGACCACTGAAGCCGGGGTGTCGTAGCCGGCGGCGATGTTCTCGCCCACCATCGACCAGTTGAAGCCGACCGCACTGATCCGGGCCGAGAAATTGGCGCCGTGGGTGAAGGCGCGAGCGCGGACCATGGCATTGGTCCAGCCCTGGGCGGAGCGATTGAGACGAGCGTTCTCGTGCAGCCGGGGCAGATGGTGTCGGGCTCGCTGACGATTGATCAAGCACACCACGGCGGCCTGCAGCGCCGGGCGGGAAGCCGCGGAAATCCGCTGGTGGGCATCGGCGCAAACGCCGTGCGCGCTCGCGGCCGAGGTAGTCAGAACCGCGACCACTCCGATCGCGCACAGCCGACTGACCACCGCGCGCCAGCCTAAAGTCAAACCCCGTGCCGCGACGCCGCACGGAATAGCCGTGTCCATATCAGTCATACCGCCTGCCTCGGTTGCCTGCCTCCGCTCGATAAGCGCGCCCGACGCGTATCGATCAAACGTCCGGCGGAGAACGCAGCACCCTACAACAAACGTCCAAAAAAGCCCGTCTCGCTTCGCACTGAAGGTGGAGTCACCCGATGGGCGGGCCCGCCCGCCAGCGACCAGGGCCGGGGGGGTCACGCGATGTTGGTCCACACGGTCTTGGTCTCGAGGTACGAGTCGAGTCCGTCGCGACCGTGCTCGCGCCCGACGCCCGAGCTCTTGAAGCCGCCGAACGGCGCCCCGGCATCACTCAGTCCCCAACAGTTGACGTACACGGAGCCGGCGTGGAGCAGGGCGGCCAGCCGGTGGGCGTTGCCGACGTCTCGCGTCCACACTCCCGCCGCCAGGCCGTACTCGGTGTCATTGGCGCGCGTGGCCACCTCCTCCAGCGATTCGTAGGGCATCGCGACCAGCACCGGGCCGAAGATCTCCTCTCGCGCGATCCGCAGATCGTCGCTGGTGGCGGTGAACAGGGTGGGGGCGACGAAGTAGCCGTCCTCGCCGACGGCCGCTCCGCCGGTGACCAGCTCTGCCCCCTCCTGCTGACCGAGCTCGATATAGCGCAGCACACGCTCCTGCTGTTGACGGGAAATGACCGGTCCGATCTGGGTGCCGGGGGTGAGCCCCGGGCCGAGTCGTGACTTGCCGGCTCGTTCGGCGAGGGCGGAGACCACGTCGTCGAACTGATCACGGTGGATGAACAGGCGGCTGCCGGCGTTACAGGCCTGCCCGGTGTTGTAGTAGATGGCCTGGAAGGATCCCGCCACCGCCGCCGCGACGTCGGCGTCGGGCAGGATGATGTTGGGCGATTTGCCGCCCAGCTCGAGCGTGACGCGTTTGAGCGCCCGTCCCGCCTTGGCTCCGATCTCCCGCCCGACCTCGGTCGAGCCGGTGAAAGCCACCTTGTCGATGCCCGGGTGATCGACCAGGGCGGCGCCGGTGGCTCCGTCACCGGTGAGGACGTTGAACACGCCTGCGGGGATGCCGGCCTCGAGGGCCAGCTGCCCGAGGCGCAGGGCGCTCAGCGGGGTCTGCTCGGCGGGCTTGAGGATGACCGTGCAGCCCGCCGCCAGCGCGGGACCGAGCTTCCACGCCGCCATCAGCATTGGGAAGTTCCAGGGGATGATCTGCGCGCACACGCCGACCGGCTCCTTGCGCGTGTAGCAGAGCATCTGATCCTGGGCCACGGGGATGACCTCACCGAATACCCGCTCGGGCCAGCCCGCGAAGTGGCGCAGGTGGGCCACCGTGGAGGCGACATCGACGAGCTTGGCCAGCTTCAGCGGCTTGCCGCCATCGAGGGCCTCGAGCTCGGCGAGCTCGTCGCCGTTCTCTTCGACCAGATCCGCGAAGCGGTTGATCAGCCGGGCTCGAGCCGCCGCGCTGAGCGTCGCCCAGGGCCCGTCCTTCAGGGCGCGACGGGCGGCGGCGACGGCGCGTTCGACGTCGGCGGCGCCGGCCGCGGCGACGGTGGTGATCGGCTGTCCCGTCCCGGGGTCGACGGTCTCGAAGGTCGTCCCGTCCGCGGCCGCGGCGTGCTCGCCGTCGATCAGGAGCTGCTGTGCCTCGGACGCGAACGCGCGCGCGGGTCCGGAGAGCTGTTCGGGTAGGGCGGTGGCAGACATCCGGCCTCCTAGTCGTGGTCTGGCGGATCGGTTTGGAAAAGTGACGCGCTGAGGGCTACGGCGTGAGGACGATCTTGAGCGCCTCGTGCCGGTTGTAAATGTCGTAGGCCTCGGGGGCCTGGTCGAGCTTCATGTGATGGGTGACCAAGGGTGTCGGGTCCAGCGTGCCGGCGGCCAACATGCCTAGTACCCGGTCCACGTGGCCAATCACATTGGCGTGACCGGTGCGCAACGTGAGCGCCTTGATCCAGACCAGGCCCATGTGCACCTGACACGGCTCAGCGTAGACCCCGATCGCGAACACGCTGCCGGCCTTGCGGGCCAGCCGGATCGCCAGATCGAGCGCGTCGGGATGACCAACCGCGTCGATCGCGACGTCCACGCCGCGCCCCTCGGTCAACGAGCGCGCGACATCGCGCGGTTGCTCCTCGGTCAGGTGCACGGGTACGGCCCCGAAACCGCGCGCCACCTCGAGGCGATCGGGTACCGAGTCCACCGCGATCACCGGGCCGGCGCCGCTGGCGATCGCCACCTGCACGGCGCACAAACCCACGGGCCCCAGCCCCAGCACGGCGACGCTGTCCCCGGCGCCGACGCCACTCTCGGCGACCGCGTGGTAGCCGGTACCCATCACGTCACCGGCGAACAGGGCCACGTCGTCGCTGACTCCGTCGGGCACACGCCGGAGCGTCATGTCGGCCATCGGCACCAGCGCCGCTTCAGCCTGGGTCCCCGGCAGCGAACCGAGCAGCTCGCCGTGGCCGAACACCCGGGCGCGATCGCACTTGTGGTACGCGCCGCGCATGCAGAAGAAGCAGGTGCCGCAAGCGCTGTGGTAGCACCCCAGGACCCGATCACCGGGCACAACCTTGGTCACATCCTCGCCGACTTCCCTGACCGTACCGACGTACTCGTGCCCGATCGTGAAGCCGGGTTGCATCTTCACGCGGCCGTGGTAGATGTGCAGGTCCGAGCCGCAGATCCCGCTGGCCTCGATCGCGACCACGGCGTCGTGGCGGGATTCGAGACTCGGCTCGGGGCGATCGTCGAGGCGCACCTCGTGCGGGGCCTGGAAGGTGACTGCTCTCACGTGTTCAGCTCTCGATCACTCGGGGACGTAACCAAAAAAGCCGGCTCCGGTCTGTCGTCCTACGCGCCCTGACCAGACCAGTCGGCGCAGCAGGGGCGCCGCGCGGTAGCGCTCCTCGCCGTACTCGAGATTGAGCGCGTCGAGGACGGTCAGGACGTGGTCGAGCCCGATCGCGTCGGCCCAGGTGAGGATGCCGCGTGGGTAGTTGAGGCCGTGGACCATGCCGGCGTCGATGTCCTCCGCGCTGCCCAGCCCCTCGCCGAGCGCGAACGCGGCCTCGTTGACGACCGAGCAGATGATTCGGCCCAGGATGAGTCCCGGCGCGTCCGCGACCCACAGGGTGTGCTTGCCCAGGGTGGCGAAGAAGCGCTCGCTGGCCGCCGCCGCGGCCTCGCTTGAGTCCGGGCCGCGCGTGAGCTCGACCAGCCGCGTTGCGGCCAGCGGCGGGAGGGCGTGAAAGCCGATCGCTGAGCCGCCCGGGTCCAAGGCGGCGAGCGAGCCGGCGGCCAGAGCGATCGCTTGGGGTCCGCCCTGCAAGGGCGCCTCGGGCTCCTCGCCGTGCCGGCCGACGTCGAGGATCAGGAACGGGCTCGCCAGTCCCTCGGCCTCGACCGGATCGGCCACCGCCCAGCCCGCGTCAGCGGCGTCCGCGCGCAGCTCGGCGGCGAGCATCGAGTCTCCGGCGATCACCACCAGTCCGTCGCCGCCGCCGATCGCGGGGGGCTCGGGATCGGCCGGGCGGTGCTCGGCGTCCTCGGGGTACTCGTAGTAGCCGCGGCCCGATTTCCGTCCCAGCCGGCCCGCGGCGACCGTCTTGACCGTGATCGGAGAGGGCCGCCAACGGGGCTCACCGAAGCTCTGCTCATAGAAGGATCGGGACACGTCGAGACCCACGTCGACGCCCACCAGGTCCATCATCTCGAACGGCCCCATGCGAAAGCCGCCGCCCTGCCGGCAGGCGCGATCGATCTCGGGGATCGTGGCCGCCCGCTCGGTGAGCAACCGCAGCGCCTCCAGGCCGAACGGGCGGTTGCAACGATTGACGATGAACCCGGGCCCATCGGCGGCGACGATGACGTGCTTGCCCATCGCTTCCCCGGCCGCCTGGGCGACCGCCACCGCCCGCTCGGAGGACTCTACGCCGGCCACGACCTCGAGCAGGCGCATGACCGGCGGCGGGTTGAAGAAGTGCATACCGACCACGCGGCCGGGATTCACAGTCGCGCCGGCCAGAGCGGTGACCAGCAGCGACGATGTGTTAGTGGCCAGGACACAGTCGTTGGAGACGACCGCCTCCAGGCGCCCAAACAGCTCCCGCTTGATCTCGAGCCGTTCCGGGGCGGCTTCGATGACCAGCTCGCAGGGCGCCAGGTCCTCGATTTCGGTCGCCCCGCGCAGGGACTGAGCCGCTGCCGTGGCCTGCTCCTGGCTCCAGCGTCCGCGCTGCACGCCGCGCTCGAGCTGGCCGCGGATCCGGCTCAGACCACGGTTCAGGGCGTCGCCGTCGGGGTCGTGCAGGAGCGTGCGCGCGCCCGCCAGGCAGGCGAGCTGGGCGATTCCGGCCCCCATGGTTCCGGCGCCGGCCACGCCGATCACGCTCGGCGCCGCGGCCGCCTTCCCGGCCTCGGAACTCGGCTCGCCGGGCGCCACTACGACGGCACGAGCGCATTGATGCCCGTCAGCGCGCGGCCGATGATCAACTTCTGGATCTGGGAGGTGCCCTCATAAAGCGTGGTGACGCGCACGTCGCGGAAGTAGCGCTCGACCGGGTGGTCATCGACGTAGCCGGCGCCGCCGTGGACCTGGATCGCTGTGTTGGCGCACTTGACGGCCGCCTCGGTGGCGTACAGCTTGGCGATCGAGGTCTCGGTGGTGCTCGGCCGGCCGGCGTCCTTGAGGTAGCCCGCCCGGTAGACGAGCATGCGGGCGGCGTCGGTCTCCACCTTCATGTCGGCGAGCATCGCCGAGACGAGCTGGAAGCTCGCGATCGGGCGCCCGAACTGCACGCGCTCCTTGGCGTAGTTGACCGACTCCTCCACGCAGCCCTGACAGATGCCCACGCATCCGGCGGCGACGCTGTAGCGGCCTGAGTCCAGGGAGGTCATGGCGATCTTGAAGCCCTCGCCGACCTCGCCGAGCATCGCGCCTTCGGGAACCTCGCAGTCGCTGAGCGAAATCGACGCGGTGTCCGAAGCCCGGAGACCCATCTTGTGATGGATCTCTTGGGGCACAAAGCCGTCATTGCCTTCGGTCTCGACCAAGAAGCACGCCAGCCCCTTATGGCCGCGGTCAGGATCGGTCTGGGCAAAGATCATCGCCAGCTTGGCGTGGTTGCCGAGCGAGATCCACATCTTGGCGCCGTTGATGACCCAGCCGGTGTCGGTGCGCTTGGCCCGCGTCCTCTGGTTGGCGGCGTCCGAGCCGGTGTCGGGCTCGGTCAGCCCGAAGCAGCCCAGCCATTCCCCCGAGCAGAGCTTGGGCAGGTAGCGCTGCTTCTGCTCCTCGGTACCCCAGCGCAGGATCGCCGAGCAGACCAGCGAGGTTTGGACCGAGATCACGGTCCGCATCGCCGAGTCGCCGCGGCCGATCTCCTCGACGATGATTCCATAGGTCAGATAATCGAGTCCGGCCCCGCCGTACTCGCGCGGGACGATGGCCCCCAGGTAGCCCTGATCGGCGATCTTGGCCACCAGCCCCACGTCGAATTGCTCGTTGCGATCGTTCTCGCGGGCCCGATCGACGATCTCGTTGTCGGTGAAGGCACGCGCTGTCTCGCGGATCAGAAGCTGCTCGTCGGTAAGTTCGAAGTCCATGGACGGCACGCTACATCAGCGCCGGTTCCGGGGCCATTCAGACCGCGCTGGCCCCCGCCGCGTGGAGCGACGGGGGCGAGGCGCGACTTCTAGCTGGAGGGCAGCGCCGTGACCGGGGGCTGCGTCACGACGACCGTCACCGTCGGCGAAGCGGCCCCGACGTTGACCGGGCCACCGGTGATGCGGGCCCGGAACTGCTTGGTGCCGGCCGCGCCGAACGTCCACCCGAAGGCGAACGTTGACCCGGTGGCCACGGTCCGGACCTCGACCGTGTGCCAGTCCCCGTCCCGGCCGAACTTCTGGAGGTAGATCACGTGCCCGGACTTGTCCGGCGAGACGCTTCCGGTGAACGTGATGTGACCACCGACGGTGGACGTCTGTGAGCTCGCGCTCATGTTGACGACCTCCTGGACGCCCTCGAACAGGACCGCGCTGCCGTCGCGGGCCGGCGCGAACGTGGTCCGGACCTGGTACAGCTTGTTGGTCGACGAGGTCAGACCCGCGAAGCTGTACTTGCCGCTCGAGTCGGTCATCGCGGTGGTGACTTCGTGGAAACTATCTGTGCCCGGCAGGGCGGCGAACAGGCTGACGCTGGTGTTCGGCTCCGGGGTCGTGGTCCCGGGCTGATCCAGGATCCCCGAGATCGTGTACGGCGCACCGTTGCGCACGATCGGAGCCGACGTGTTGATCGTGAAGTCGGCATGCTGGGTCTGCTGGATCAGGACCGTCACCGGATCCGACACTCCGGTCGTGTTGCGAGCGTCGCCCGGGAACACGACCCGGACGTCGTGTGCTCCCGGCACCCTCCAGGCGTAGGCGATCTGGTAGGTCGAGTCAGCCTTGATCCGGCCGTGCTTGAGCGTCCGCCAGTCGTCGCCGTTGGCCCTCTCGACCTGCAGCAGAACGGTGCCGCCGGCGTGGTTGGGGGTGACGGTGCCCGAAAACGTGATCGGGTGGCGGGTCAGTCCGACGGCTGGGTTCGCGGCCAGGCTGACCAGCGCCGTCACGCGCTCGTGGACGGTGCGGCTGTGCGTGAAGTGCGGGCCGCGGACAAACCAGCTGCGGTTCGTTTCCACGATGCCCTCGGCGCGGGTGAACTCGTACAGACCGAGAGAGTCGGTCTTGGTCACGCCGATCAGCGAGAAGCTCGAATTTGGGTTGATCCGGTGATAGAGCCGGATCGTCTGGTTGGCATGGTTGGGGCCCCTCAGGCGACCGTAGATCAGCACCGCTTCCCCGGCGATGATTTGGTGGGGAACGGCGCGGATGGACAGGCCATCGTTGTGCCGGGGCGCGGCACCGGCTAGGGACGGGAGTGCCAGTGGAGAGAGCGCGGCGAGCGCGCAGGCGAGCACGGTGATGCGAAGACGCATGAAGCCTCCTTGATCCTGCATGGATAGGCCTCCGCCGGCTTCCGGCCCGCCTTCAGCGATGGCGATTTGTCACCCGTATAAACACGGTGTCAATTTCCGAAGTTGCGGCAGAGTTCTGACCGGTCCGTAGACTCGGGGGCGGTGGACGCGTTCGCAATCGTGATCTTGGGCGCCATCGTCGCGCTGGTGCTCTGGGTCTGGATGCTGGGCCGGTACTTCCCGGGCTCGGGGCTCGAACAGCTTGGGCTGCGCTCGGCCAACCAGATCGTCGAGGATCGCGAGGCCCTCGAAGCCGAGGATCTGAGTCAGATGCTCGCTGCCCACAATGAGCGGCGCCGGCGCCGGGGCAAGCCCGAGGTCAGCGTCGCTGACCTCGAGATGCAGGTGATGAATGACTTCCAGGATCAGCAGCGGCGCCGAGAGTCCTATATGGCCGACCGCGAGCTCGACGAGCTCCTGGAGGCCACCAACGCGCGGCGACGGGCCCGCGGACTGCCCGAGCGCACCCGCGAGGAGGCCCAGCGGGAGTTCGGCTCTGGCCCCGACGCCGCCGGCACGGCCCCCAGCGCGTCGGACTAGCGCGGCGGCCTGACGGGTGGCCCGCTGTCTGATCGTCGGTTGCGGCGGCCGGGGCCTGGCCCTCACCCGCGAGCTGCGCGCCGCTGGGCACGCCGTCCGGGGCACGACGCGGGACCCGTCTCGATGCGGTGAGATCGAGGCTGCCGGGGCGCAGGCCTGGGTCGCTGATCCCGATCGCGTGGCCACGATCGTCCCCGCTTTCGCGCAGGTCGGGGTGGCCCTGCTACTGCTCGGTTCCGCGTCGGGCTCGCGCGAACAACTCGAGGCGCTGCACGGCACCCGTCTGGACATGCTGCTTGAGCGGATGCTCGACACGACGGTGCGAGCGGTGGTGTATGAAAGCGCCGGCTCAGTCCCCGAAGATGTGCTCACGCAGGGCTCCGAGCGGGTGCGCTACGCCTGTCGGCGCTCGCTGATTCCCTACGTCCTGCTCGACGTCGGCCCTGACGACCACCGCGCCTGGCGGGCGGCGGCGATGGCGGCCGTGGACCAGGCCCTGGGGGTTGCGTACGATCCGTTGCGTTATACGCCGAGGATCGGCCCCGGTCTCGGCTAGATCGCCCCGCCGGGACCCAGTAGCGGACCAATTCGATCGAACAGGTCGCTGAGGATTCGCGCCGTCGCGCCCCAGATCAGCTTGCCGGCGACCACGTAGGTGTCGGTCCGGATCGGGATCCCTCGTCGGGTCAGCCGCCGGCGCCCGTAGCCGCCCAGCACCTCGGTGAGCGGCAGCTCAAGCACCTCGGCCACTTCGCGCGGCGACAGATTCCAGGTCAGGCCGGCGTCGATCAGCCCGACGAACGGGTAGATCGCGTAGCCGGTGGCGATCGTCGGCGTCGGCTGCAGCGCGCCCACGATCTCCACGGCCTCGGGCGACAGGCCGATCTCCTCGTGGGCCTCGCGCAGCGCGGTGGTCTGCAGATCGGGGTCGCTGTCGTCGTGGCGTCCGCCTGGGAACGAAATCTCGCCCGCGTGGCGGCGCAGATCGTGTCGGCGCTCGGTGAGCACGGCCCGCAGGCCGTCGTGGTCCAGGTACAAGGCGACCAGCACAGCCGAGTTCGTGCGCCCGCGGACCTCCAGGGCGCTGGCCTCCTCGGGGCTGAGCAGCACCCTGGCCAGCTCATCACGGATCGACTGCGGCGTGAGGCTCACGTCGCCCCGCGCTCAGCGCAGCGGGTTGAAGACCAGTCCGGTCCCGACCTTGGGGACGAAGTAGGTCGACTTGGGGGGCATGCTCTCGCCCGCCGCTGCGACCTGCTGCACCCGCTCGACGGGCGTCGGGGCCATGAAGAACGCGGCATCGTAGGCGGAGCTGTCGATCAGCTCGATCGCCTGGATGAAGTCGCGGGCGTAACCGAGGCCGTTGAGCTCGTCGATGTCGTGGTCGGTGAGGCCGAGCGCGCCCTTGAGGATCAGGGCCTCGAGGACGGCGGTGTCGAGCCGGCGGTAGGACTCAGCACGGTCGGGCAGGGCAGCGTCGGCGATCGCCGGGTCCTTGAGGGTGAGCATGAACGGCCTTCGAAAGTGCGCGTCCATATAGCCGATCCGGACCGTGTCCCCGGTGTCCGGGGCGAGCGCGCTGGTGTCATCCAGGGACTGGATCTCGAAGTCACGGCGCAGCGCAGCGGCGAGCGTCTCGTGCTGCTCGGGGCGCAGGCCGCGCACCAGGCGGTGGGTCGGAAACACGGTCAAGCCCGGGTCCTGAAGGGCGACCAGGCACATCAGGACGTAGCGGTGGGGTCCTTCGCCGCCCACCTCGTCGGCGTAGACGCGGGCGGTCTCGTAGCGGTGGTGGCCGTCGGCGATCAGCCGCTCTGTGGCCGACAGCGCCCAGATCGCGGCCTCGATCGCCGCCGGATTGGTGACGCGGCCGAGGCGGTTGGCGGTGCCGTCGTCATCGGTGGTCTGCGCCCACGGCTCGGCGTCGGCCAGGGCGCTGGTGGCGGCCCCGTCCGGATCTGAGTAGAGGGCGAAGATCGGCGAGAGGTTGGTCTGAGTGGCGCGCGTGAGGCGCAGCCGATCCTCCTTCGGGCCCGGGTGGGTGCGCTCGTGGGGGCGGATGCGACCGGGTCCGTATTCTTCTACGCGCACGCGCGCGAAGAAGCCCTGGCGGGTGCGGGCGCGGCCGTCTGGCCCGGTGTAGTCCTGAGCCAGAGTCCACAGGGTGGGCTGCTCGTCGGTGACCAGAATGCCCTGCCCGCGCCAGGCTTCCAGCTCGTCGGCCGCGCGCTCGTAGCGGTCCTCGCCGCCCTGGGGGAGGTCGACACGCACGATGTTGTACGGCGAACGCGCCTCGAGCTCGGCCCGCTGCTCGGAATCGATGACGTCATAGGGCGGAGCCACGACGGACTGCAGGCCGCCGGTCTGCGCGAGGTCGTAGCGAAGTGCGTACAGGGGCTGGAGCTCGGCCATGCCGCGTCGAGGCTACCGACCCAGCTCCAGATGGCGGCTGCTCAGGTGCCTGCGGCGCGCCGGCGGAAGTCCAGCGACGACTCGCCCACGCTCGCGCCGATGATCAGGACGGCGCCGAGGACGAGGCCCCAGACTGGGATCGAGGATGCGGACGAGCCGGCCTGGGTGGTGGTGGCGCTAGTGCCGGTCGTTCCGTAGACCTGGCGGAGCTGGTGAGCCGAGATCGTGAAGCGGAAGGTCCGCCTCAGCCGGTGTCCGTTGCCGTACCTGATGGCCACCTGGGCGACGTAGGGGCCGGGGGCCAGGCGCGGGCCGCGTACGTAGACCGGGAAAGGCGATCCGGGTCTGGGGCACGAAGGTGTGCGGCGAGTAGACAGGTAGACGGTGGCGCTGGTCTGATCCGGGTCGCGTCCACCGGGTAGCTGATCACGTTGGTCGCCGGCGCCCACAGCAGCGCCGCCGTGGCCGCGAGCACTCCCCGGTTGATGCTCCTTAATCCATCCTCGAAGCCTTTCCCGGACGGCGTCTGAGGACGACATCTCGTCGTCAGTGGCCTCCCTACCGTCACATGCGGAGTCGACCTAGAGCGGCGAATAGCCAGCGTCAAGCAGTGAAGGTGATGCCTGACTAGGGATGGGGGCACGGCCGTCGAATAAACTCGCGGACTCCCTCGGGGCGTGGCGCAGCCTGGTAGCGCGCCTGCTTTGGGAGCAGGAGGTCCCCGGTTCAAATCCGGGCGCCCCGATTACTTACGAGAAGCCCGGTAAGGGTGCAGCTTATGAGCAGTTATGGGGCCCGAGAACCGGGCGGTGTGTTCCCAGAGGTGTTCCCGGTGGTGGCTACCGTCCCCTGGATCCTCGTTTCAGTCGGGGGCGATCTCGATGCCGTTCCAGAACGCGACCCGATTCTTGATCTTCCGGATCCACGGGTAAAAGTGATGGTAAGTCCAGGCGGCGTTCGTACTGCGTTGTCCATTGGCCTCGACGTGGTAGTAGCTGGCGAGGCCCTTCCATGGGCACAGCGACTTCATCTGGCTGCGGCGCAGACACTCCGGGGCCACGCTGTCGGCCGGGAAGTAGTGGTTTCCCTCGATTATCATCGTGTCGTCACTCTGCGCGATCGTGACGCCGTTGCAGATTGCTCGCATTAGGCCACTAGCTCCCTGATCGCGGGCGCGCGATGAGGTCTCCGTCCGTTCGGGGCACAGCTCATCAGCGTCGAGTTCTCGTTTCATATTGCTGGCTCCTTGCGTCTGGATCTCGTGGCGGCCACCCGTTCCGATCTGGGTCGTGATCGCCGGTCATCGAGGGTCGCGTGCCAGGCCCGGCCGGTTGCCGAGAAAGAAGGGAATCAGCAGCCCGCCGAAGATCAATGGGTGCACCAACCCCTCGAACACGGTGTTCGGTCCGTGGGGATTGGTGAAGAACGGGAAGGCGGTACGACCGAGGATCTCGATGTTCAAAACGAACAGGGCCAGCCCGTAGAGCACCGCGGCGGCGGCCAGCTGGCCCGGATTGCGCAGAAAGACGGCCAACAGCGCGAAGCCCATCCCGAAGGTGATCGACAGGGCGGTGTGCATCACCAGCCCGGTCACGACCTCCCCGGGTATCGCCTGGGGCGTCATCACCGGCATCGCTGAGCCGTGAAAGATCGTTGAGATCGCCAGGAATGGGGCGACTGCCGGCTTGCCGTTGCCGACCGCGTACCACATGTTGGCCAGGATGAACCCCAGGCCGGCGGCCAAGCCGGCGATCGCCCCGCGGGCGAGCAGCACACCTCCGTCGTCGCCGAGCCTGAGCATCCCGGCTCGAAGTGGGCTGATGGTTACATCGGTGGTCACAGTGGTCATGGCAGCTCCGAAATAGGTTCTCGCTGGGTCCGGGCCGGGCCCGTTGGAATCGGGGGTTACCGCGGGACCTATCTCTTAGAACTCGAAGACCCGGCTGAGGATTCCGGGGCCCAGACCCGAAGCCGTCCAGCGGGTGCCGGGCTGCGTTGGATCCCGACGCTCGGCCGAGGTGTGCGCGTGGTCATCGGTTGACCGAGCGCCGCGGCTGGTGGAGCGGATGCCCGGGGTCCTGATCGCCCGCGGTCAACCAGGTCGCCAGACTTTCGTGATCTGCACGGCTGCCCGGACGCGGGAGCACCCGCACCCCGAGACTGCGAAAGCGGCTGCCACGGCGACGTGTCGCAGGGCCTCGCGTCGCGTGCGACCGCGGCGCCGTGATCGCCTGACCGGTCGTCCGTCGGGCCCGCGGCTGTTCAGCGAGGCCGTATGATGACCCGCGCTCCCCGGCCCGGAACCAGGGCCGTCCCATGCAGGCGAGCATCCTCGCGAACACTGTCTGCGGGCTGCAGCTCGAATCGCTGCGCGACGAGCGTGATCACCTCACGAAGCTCAAGCAATGCGAGTGACGCTCCCAGGCACCGGCGCTCCCCGCCGCCGAACGGAAGCCACGCGTCGGGATCGGGGTGCTGACCGAGGAACCGGTTTGCGACGAACGTGTCGGGCCAGGCATGCCGGTGTCGATGGATGAGCGGTGGCGGGATCAGAATGAGCGTCCCGGCCGCCAGGGCGTGGTCTCCTAGACGGGCCGGCGCGGCGAGCTCGCGGACGATGTCGACGAGCGGCGGTCGTACCCGCAGGATCTCGGCGATGACGGCGTCAAGGTGCGGGCGGTCCTCGCTGTCGGCTTCGCCTCCCAGCAGGCTCAGGGTGTCGGGATCGTGGGCCAGGAGCTCCAGTGACCAGGCGAGCGCGGTCGCGGTCGTCTCGTGGGCGGCGAGCAGAAGCGCGAACAGCTCATCCGCGACCCGAGTGTCGTCGTCGCTCTGGCCGGATATCGGGCCTAACAGGTCAAGCGCGTCGATCGGGCCGTCAGCCGGTCTCCGGGCTCGGGCGCTGCGAACCTCCGCGACGCCTGTGGCGAAGCGGACGCGAGACCGTCGCGCCGCCGCTTGTGGGCTGGCCGGGCCGAGTCGCCGCAGCCACTGGACTGCGGACAGCATCGCGTAGGGGCGCAAGGCCTGAGAGAGGTGGCGCTGGAGGTCGTCGACCAGGCGCGGTCGCTGGATTCCGAGCAGCAACCGGGCGGCGATGCGCAACGTCATCAGGCGGGTCCGCGGCAGCGCGGCGAACGAGACGCCGATCGGCCAGCGCGCGATCTCGTCGGCGGCAATCTGGCGGATGATCGGCGCCAGGGAGTCGAGGGAGTCGCCGTGAAACAGCGGAGCGAGCAGACGACGGCGTGTCTGGTGCGGATCACCGTCGAGCGTGAGCACGGTGTCGCTGGGCAGGACGGGGAGGATCCGCCGGTTGGCGCGGCCCGCTAGGTACTCGCCCGGCGGGGCGTGTAGCACCTCGTGCGCGAGCTGCGGCGCGGCGACTACCCACATGCGACCGCCGATCAGCGTCGGAAGCCAGAACCCCGACCCGTGGACCCGCTCGTGCGCGATCAGGCTCGCCACCGGCTGGCGCTGAAACGCGACAGCCTGGGCCAGCCGTGGGGTCATCGGGCGCGCTCGAGGACGCGCAGGGTCGCGAGAATCGGCCGGGTGATGGCGCGCATCCGCGGCGTTGAGTAGCGGGCGTTGAGGTGTTGGTCGGCGGCGCGGGCGGGTCCCTCGGCGAAGGTGGGGTAGGCGTGCACGGTGCGCGAGACGGCGTCGAGCTTCTCGCCGCGTGAGACCCATGCCGTGAGCTCGGCGATGGCTTCCCCGCCAGCGGGCGCCGCGACCGTCGCGCCGACCAGCCGGCGGCGCGGGTCGGCGACGAGCTTGGCGAATCCGTAGGCCTCGCCGGCGGTGATCGCGCGGTCAAGCGTGTCATAGTCGGACTCGGCGACGATCACCCGATCGCCCCAGCGCTCGCGTGCCTGTGCCTCGGTAAGCCCGACGCGGGCCACTTCGGGGTCGGTGAAGGTGACCCACGGGAGCGTCTGGGAGATCTCACCCCGGGCGTAAAACAGGGCGTTGGGGGTCGCGACGCGGGCGTGATGAGCGGCGACGTGGGTGAACGGGAGTAGCCCGGTGACGTCGCCGACGGCGTAGATCCGGCGGGCGCTAGTCCGCAGCCGGTGATCGACGGTTACGGCGCCGCGCTCGTCGACGTTGACGCCGACGGTGTCGAGGCCGAGGTCCTCGGTCTGCGGGGTCCGGCCGGTGGCGACGAGGATCCGGTCAAAGACGATCGCCTCCGGGGCCGAGGGACCGTCGAGCCGGAGCTCGCGGGTACCGTCGTCTCCGCACGCGCGGACCTCGAGGGCCCGACTCCCGAGACGGACGTCGATGCCCTCCGCCGTCAGCCGCGCGGCGATCAGTTCGCCGGCGCGGGGTTCCTCGTTGACCAGCAATCGTTCGGCCTGCTCCACGATGGTCACGTGAGAGCCGAGCCGGGCGAACGCTTGGCCGAGCTCGCAGCCAATCGGGCCGCCGCCGAGGACCGCGAGCCGTCGCGGCAGCTCCTGTAGCTCCCACACGGTGTCGGTGTTCAGCGGCGCGCTCTCGGTGAGACCCGGGATCGGCGGCGTCAACGGGCTTGAGCCGGTGGCGATGATCGCGGTGCGCCAGCGCAGCTCGCGTCCGTCAACGCGGATCCGGCCGGGCCCGTTGAAGCGCGCATTGGCTGGGATCACCTCGACGCCGGCGGCGCGCAGACGCTGGGGTGAGTCGTGGGGCTGGATCGTGCGGATCGCGTTCTGCACGTGGTCCATGACCCGCGCATAGTCAATCTCGGGTTCTGAGGGTGTTAGCCCGACGGCGTCGGCGTGGCGGATGCGGTGCGCCAGCCCGGCGGCCGCGAGCAGGCTCTTTGAGGGCACGCAGCCCGTCCACAGGCAATCACCCCCCGTCCGGTCACGTTCGATCAGCGCCACTCGCGCGCCGACACCGGCTGCGATCAGCGCCGAGACCAGTCCCCCGGTGCCGCCGCCGACGACGGCCAGGTCATAGCGAGAGCTCACGATCCTGCCGCGGACAGCGGCAGCAGCCGCGCCAAGCGGGCGTTTTCCTCGGGGTCCAGAACGGAGTGCTGCACGCACGCGGGCACCAGGCGGTCCTCGTCGGGATGCGCCATGGCATAGGAGCAGGCCCGCAGGCGCTCCTGCGCCGCGCGCACCTTTGGATCGGCCGCTGTCTCGCCCCGCTGCAGCGCCTCCCAGGCGGGGCGAACCACGTCGGCGTCCATGAACGCGTGAACGACGAACGTGACCGCGTGCGGGCGTCCTCCGAGCAGTCGCCCCAACCCAGTGCGACGCACGAACCGGGCGCTCCAGGCCAGGGCGATCGGGACGGTGCGGGGGTGGCTGGCGATCACCCGCGCCACAGCGATCGCCAGGGCCGCCCGGGGGCGGTCGAAGTCCATCCCGCCGAACGCATCCAGGAACGCGTCACGCGCGCGCAGGTCACGCCGGTTGCGGTCGTCGAGCAGCGGTGTCCAGTGGCCACCGGCAAGCACGCCGTAGGCCGAGCGGTTACAGCGCTCATCGCCCATCTGCAGATGGCGCCACGGCAGCCGCGTGCCGGCGCCGCGCTCGATCTCGCGCCACACCGAGTCGATCCCGACCGCGTGAAAGTCCTCGCGCCAGCGTTGCGGGTTGCCGACGTAGGCGGCGGGCTGAAAGGACATCATCCCGAACCCCATCCCCAGACCGGTGCGCACGACGTCGGCCACCTGGTCGAGGTTTCGGGGGGTGACGGTCATGTTGTGCGCGAGGTCGGAGCGGACGCCGTGCTCGCGACGCAGCCGCTGAAACTGCTGTACGAATCGCCGGCGGTAGGGATCCAGCTCGGCCTCGGTACGCGGCCGGGGGAGGTCGCGACGCCCGAGCATCAGCGAGTCGAAGTGCCCGGCGAAGCGCAACAGATCAAACCGGCGACGGCCGTCGGGTCCGACCGCCAGACGCTTGAGGTAGTCGTAGTCAAAGTCGCCGTGGGTCATGCTCATCGGCTTGCGGCCGTGCGCGTGCATCGTGGCGAGTGCGGCGGCGTGCTCTTCGGGATCGAGCAGCGTGACCTCGCCGCCGATCAGCTGCGCGTGCTGGCCGGTACCCCGGACCGAACGCAGGTAGCCCATCTGACGATCGATCTGCTCCAGCGTGTGGCGTCCGTCGGTGCGCACATTGTTGGCTATGCGCGCGTGGTAGCAGGGGGTGCACGCGAGATCACAGCGCGGAAACACTCCGTGCGTCCCCTCACAGCCCGTGCTGCGCCGGCCCAGCAGCTGCGCGGGCGTGCGTACCGGCTCGGGCAACTCAGCCCAGCGGCGCCGAAGCGCCGCCTCGGTATCGAGGTGCACGGGTCGCGTCGACGCCGCGAGAACCCGGATCCGCGCCGCGCCGAGCTTCACCAGCGAGGCTATGCGGCCGCGGTTGGTTTGCTTGATCGTGCCCATGTCATCTCCACGGATCGGAATCGCAGCTTTGACCACACCCCGGGCGGCAAGGATTCTTGATCTGACCCGTTTCGAGTCTGAATCCTTGCACGGTCGTAGAGGATCGAAGGTTTGATGACGCGCATCGCCGCGTGTGGCGGTCCCTACGCGAACCCGTTCGCGCTGCGGGCGATGCTCGACGATGCCCGCCGCCGGGGCTGTGACCGCGTGTTTTGCCTCGGGGATCTCGGTGGCTTCGGCGCGGACTGCGACGCGATCTGGCCGCTGCTTATCGACGCAGGCGTGGAGTGCCTCGCCGGCAACTACGACGTCGCGATCGGCCGGGGTGACCCGGATTGCGGGTGCGGTTACGCCGACGAGCGCGACAACCACTACGCGCAGATCATCTATGACTACACACTGGCCGCGACCAGCGCCGACTTTGCCGGGTGGATGCGTGAGCTGCCGCCGCAGCGCCGCGAGTCGATCGGCGGGTCAGATGTCCACATGGTCCACGGATCGCCGCTGGAGATCAACGACTTTTTGTGGGAGTCACTCGATCACGAGGAGCTTGGCCTCCGGGTAGACGCCAGCGGCGCCGGTGTGCTCTTGTGCACGCACACCGGGATCCCGTGGCAGCGACGCATCGATGGCACGTTGGTCGTGAACGTCGGCGCTGTGGGACGTCCGGCCAACGACGGGCGCCGCGAAACCTGGTACGCGGTGCTTGACCTGCACGACGGGCAAGCGCAGGCCGAGCTGGTGCCGGTGGCTTATGACTGGCGGGCGCAGGCGGCATCGATGCGCACGGCGGGGCTGCCGGAGCCGTTCGTGGAGACGATCGAGACCGGCTGGTGGACGACCTGCCTGGAGATCGTTCCGCCTCGCGAGCGCTCGCGCGGGCGCTTCCACATCTACCGCGACGCGCTTGACCGCGGCTGGAGCGCTCCGGGCGTTGGCTGGGCGGATGAGCCCGAGCCCCCGGATGACGGCCGTCCGGTGATCGAGCTGTTCGGGACGGCCGCGTTCCCGTCCCGGCTGTGGGTGTACAGCAACTTTCACTGCAACCTGGCCTGCGACTACTGCGTGGTCGCGTCCTCACCACGGGCCCGACGACGCTCGCTGGGACTAGAGCGCTTCCGCGCGCTGGTGGATGAGGCGCTCGTGGAAGGCTTCCGCGAGCTGTACATCACTGGCGGAGAGCCGTTCCTGGAGCCCGACATCGTGGCGATGCTCGCGTATGCGAGCGACCGTCTGCCGACCGTCGTGCTGACCAACGCGATGCTGTTCACGGGCCGGCGGCGCCGCGAGATGACCGAGCTTTGCGACCGTGACCGCCTGGTGATCCAGACTTCGCTCGATGGCGCCACCCCGGACACGCACGACGCCTGGCGCGGCGAGGGCTCGTTCATGCGCGCGATGGACGGCATCGCCTACGCCCAGGAGCTGGGATTGCCGGTCCGGGCCGCGATGACCGAAACCCCCCAGAATGTTCATGAGGTCGACAAGCTGCGGTCGTTGCTGGGCGATCTGGGCGTGACCGGCGACGACTTCGCCGTGCGGCCGCTAGTACGCCGGGGATTTGCCGCCGGGGAGTCGGCGGCGATCGAGGTCGACGATTCGGTGATCGCGCCCGAGCTGACCGTCACCGCTGACGGCGTCCACTGGCACCCGATCGGCGGCGATCTGGCGTCCAGTCCCGACCTGCTGATCGCCGCCGGTGAGGTCCCGCTGGCGCAAGCTAAGCAGCTGATCGTCGAGCGGTTCCTTTCACTGCGACAGGCGGACGGGACCCTCCCGGCCGCATTTCGGTGCGCGGTATGAGCAGCATTCTGATCATGGCCCGCGCACCGCGGACGGGCGAGGTCAAGACTCGCTTGGAGTCGCGGCTCGGACCCGACGGCTGCGCCCGACTGCAGGCCGAGCTGATTCGTCACACCGCCGCCTGGGCCGTGGATGCGGCATCACGGATCTGGCTCGCGTTCACACCCCGCCATGCCGGCGCCGAGATCGCTGCCCTCGTCCCCAGCCGGGTAATGCAGTTTCCGCAGACGTCCGGTGACCTGGGTGCGCGCCTAGAGCATGCGACGGACCGGTTCTTCCGCTCGCACAGTGGCCCGCTGGTTGTGGTCGGTACCGACGCGCCGCTGCTGGGCCCCGACCAGTACGAGGCGGCCAGCCGCGCCCTGACCGGCGGTCACGACGCCTGTCTGGTACCGGCGCTCGACGGCGGCTACACGCTGATCGCGCTCCCGCGGCCGACGCCGAGCGCGTTCGCGATCGACCCCGCGGCATGGGGCGGCCCACAGGTTTGTGAGCTGACCCTCCAGGCCCTCCAGGGAGCTGGGCTTGACGCTGACGTGCTCGCCCCGGTCGGAGACCTCGACACGCCCGCCGACGCGCTCGCGCTGCTCGCCGACCCTGGCTGCCCGCCTGCCGTTCGGGCAGCGCTCAAAGCGGAACCGGCGGTGGCCGCATGACCGACGGGCCGGTGATCTCGGTGGTCGTCCCGGTGCTGAACGAGGCGCGCGGGCTGCCGTCGCTGCTGGACCACCTCCTCCAATTGGACGGGCGCTTCGAAGTAGTGATCGCCGACGGCGGCTCCACCGACGGCACGCCGCAGATCGCGGCCGCGCACCCGAGAGCGCCACGCCTGGTTCACAGCCCCCCAGGCCGAGCTGAACAGATGAACGCCGGTGCGGCGCAGGCCAGCGGTGAGGCGTTGCTGTTCCTGCACGCCGATACCCGCCTGCCACCCGACGCCTACCGGTCGCTGCGCCGCGCGCTCGCCAACCCGGGCGTGATCGGCGGTAACTTCGAGCTGCGGTTTGACGGCGCTGACCGCTTCTCCCGCCTACTCGGCGGCTGGTACGCGCTGCAGCGCCGCGCCGGCGTCTACTACGGCGACTCGGCGATCTGGGTGCGCCGCACCGCGTTTGAGCGCCTCGGCGGCTACCGCCCGCTACCGATCATGGAGGACTACGAGCTCAGCCGCCGCCTGCAGCGCGCCGGAGACACCAGTTGCCTGCCCGGACCGGCCGTCACCTCCGCCCGCCGCTGGCAGCAGCTCGGGCTGCTGCGGACGATCGCCTCCTGGGTGCTGATCCGCTTGCTCTTTATCGCCGGCGTATCCCCGGCCCGGCTCGCCCGGCGCTACCCGCACGTCCGCGAAGCCCCGCTGGCTCCCGGCGATCCGCTGCCCGACCTGGCGCTCAGCGAAACCACCGGTCACACCATCTCGCTCGCGTCGCTCACCGGTCAGGAGATGCTCATGATCTTCCTGCGCCATCTCGCCTGACTGCCCTGCCGCGAGCACCTGGTCGAGGTGCTTAACCACATCGATCAGCTCAGAGTCCGCGTCGTGGTCGTCGCGTTCGCTTCCCGCGAGTCGCTGGCCGGATACCAGCACCGCCAGGGACTCGACCAAATCCAAGTCCTCACCGATCCCGACCGGCGCGCCTACCAGGCGTTCGGACTCGGGCGCGGAACGCTGCTCCGGGTGTGGCTGGACCCCAGGGTCTGGGCGCGCTATGTGCAGCTCATACTTCGCGGCCACCGGCCTGAGCCCGCGCACGAGGACACGCTCCAGCTCGGCGGCGACGCCCTGATCGGCGCCGACGGGCGGCTCGCTTGGATCTACCGCAGCCGCGGTCCCGAGGACCGTCCGAGCCTCGCCCGCATCCAGGCCGCGCTAACTGATCTGCGCGCCGGCGCCCCTGCCGGTCCGGCAGCCACTTCAGCTCCCCGAGCCGACCTCGACCGGCTGGGATGATCCGACCACCCGTACCTCGGCCTGGGTCGACCGGCGCAGCTTGCGCGCGATCCGATGGCCGCCGAGCCTGAACCGATGACGTGGAAGCAGAACGAGGTCAAACTTCTGCTCGGCGATCCACGCCGGCAGCGGCGGATCGCACCCGCCGACCAGGACCTTGAATGCGGCCCGGTCGGCCACCGGGCCGGCAAGCTCCCGCGCTGCGCGCAGATCACGTTCAGCGTCTTCCCGCACCGCGGCGTTGAACGGCTCCGCGCTGGGGCCACAGCACCGCGTGCATTCCTGCTGGGGCGCCAGCGTCACGACCGTCAGCCCGGACTGAGAGGAGTTCGTGCGCTCGGCCGCCTGGGCGAGCGCGGAGGCGCCATTGGAGCCGTGCTCGAAGATCACCAGCACCCGGGCACCAGACGTAGTGGTCAGACCGCGATCTACGATCTGGCCGCTCGGTCGAGTGGTGTCGAGGCTCATGTGCCCGGTCTGATGGTCAGCCGACGGATGCTCGTTTGACCCGCCAGGCCGCCAAAGGATTCGCCTCATCCGCCTACGGGGGCCTGGCCGGTCAGATAAACCGTCGTCCGCCAATTCCGGGTCAAAGCTGACCGTGAGCACCAGAAAGCGCGGCCAGGACGATCCGCTGGCCGCCGAGTGGCGTCGCCTGCGTCGCGCGCTCGCCTTCTTCGTGGCGTGCCTGGGATTATTCGTGGCGCTGGTCTGGATCGGCCTGTATCACTAGCGGTGTCGAACCCTTCCTGACGCGACGAGGGTCAAACCCGACATGACGGTGCAGCTGCCTCGATGGTCGCTTCTGGCTCTGCTCGTGTCGCTTGGGGGCTGCGGCAGCGCGACGCGCCCCGGCGACCCGGGCGCCCCCGCCCGGTCAGCCTCGCCAGCCGGAACCGCAGTCAGCGCGCAAGCGAGTGCCGCCCAGGTCCAGGCCTGGCGCGCCCAGGGCTGGAGCACCGACTTCGGTCACCATGCCGTTGCCCTGTCCCAGTTTCAGGATGGGGGACCGCCGCGCGATGGGATCCCGCCGATCGACCATCCCAAGCCCGTCTCGCTCGCGGCCGGGGACGGTTTCCTGACTGCACGCGAGCCGGTGATAGCCGTTGACGTCGGCGGACAGGCCCGTGCCTACCCAGAGCAGATCCTGGTCTGGCACGAGATCGTCAACGACGATCTCGGCGGCGTACCGATCGCGGTCTCCTACTGCCCGCTGTGCAACTCGGCGCTCGTGTTCGACCGCCGGGTCGGCGACCGAGCGCTCACCTTTGGGACCACCGGCAAGCTCCGTGACTCCGATCTGGTCATGTGGGATCGCCAGACTCAGTCGTGGTGGCAGCAATTCACCGGCACCGGACTCGTCGGCCGCTACACGGCAACGACGCTTCGCCCGCTCGACAGCCAGGTGCTGAGCTGGGCTCAGTTCAAGGCAAGCTATCCGCACGGCACCGTGCTCTCGCGCGACACTGGCTTCCAACGTCCCTACGGGTCAAACCCGTATCCCGGCTATGACACCGGGCCCACCTCACGGCCTCCGTTCTACAGCGGGCGCGTCGATCCTCGGCTGCCGGCGCTCGAGCGCGTCGTCGCCATGTTTGCCGGCAGCCAGACCGCGGTCGTGTCGTTCTCCACGCTGGTCCGCCACCCCGTCATCGTCGGCTCGCTCGCCGGCCAGCCGTTGGTCGTGCTTTACGCCCCCGGCGTCGTCTCGGCGCTGGACGCCGGCACGATCGCGCACTCGCGCGACGTCGGGACAGCCGGCGCATTTCACCCCGTCGCGGGGGGGCGCACACTACGGTTCTCCCCGGCTGGTCACGGTCTCTTCCGCGATCAGACAGGCTCCACGTGGAACATCACCGGCCGTGCCGTCGCGGGTCCATCACGCGGGATGCAGCTTCGCCCACTGCGCCACGATGAGCAATTCTGGTTCGCGCTCGCCGCGTTCTTGCCCCAGGCGCGACTGCTGACGGCCGCGTCCGGGTCGTGACGTCAGGTCTCGGCGTTGAGATCGTCCCCGGCGCTCACGCGTTCTCCGAGCAGCCGCAAGCCGCCGACCGTGCGGATCAGGTTCTCGAGAATCCGGCGGCAGTTTGGACACCAGCGCACGTGGCGCCGTACCCTCCGGGCGGTGTCGGGGTCAAGCCCGCCGTCGATGTAGTCCGACATGGCCTCACGAACCTCGCGGCAGCGTTGTCGATGTCGACTGACCGGGTTAAACAGCTTTGCCACCGACTCTCCTCCAGGGGTCGTCCTCTGACTCTACGCTCGGGCTGTGTTCACGGCTTTTGACCCACCAGGACCGCCTCGGGATTCACCGCGGCCGCGAGGTCGCCGTGCTGCTGTTCGAGAGGCCGTGGCGTTCTGCGCCCAGCGGCGCAATCTTGGCCGGACGGTTCGGATCGCGCTGGTCGTCGGGCTCCTGCTGACGCTGATCAACCAAGGCGCGGTGATCGCTTCGGGACATGCGACGGCGGCGACCGGGGTGCGCTGCGTCCTGAACTTTGTGGTCCCGTTCCTGGTCTCTAACGCTGGGTTGCTGAGCTCGCGCCATTGACCTCGCAGGATCCTGTGGGCGACGTCTGAATCGTTCTTGCTGCCTGCGGGTCCAACCCAGCGAGCACATGCCCACCAAGACAACCACGGCGCCGCGGATGGTTGCCGCCTGATGGCCAAGCGAAATCGCGAGAAGGAGGCCCGGCGCCAACGGCAGCTCGCCCAGGAGCACGAGTCCGAGGAGCGGGCCAAGCGCCGAAAGTATGTCGGTCTGGGCGTGGCCCTGATCGCGATCGCTGCCATCACCGTCGCGATCGTCACCTCCAGCACCGCCAGCAGCTCAACGCCGATCGCTTCCACCCCGCAGACGAGTGCCGCGGCACCGGCCGCCACCGGCCCGGCCGCGGCGGCCGCCGCCCGCGCTGTCCTGGTCGCGAATATGCGGCAGGCCGACCGGGTGCTCAATACGACGATCCAGGCCAAGCTGGCGCAGCTCGGCGGGGTGCCGGTCGTGATCAACCAGTGGGCGTCCTGGTGCCCAAACTGCCGGGCCGAGTTCCCATTCTTCCAGCAGGCGAGCCGCCGGTACGCCAAGCGGATCGCGTTCCTCGGCCTCGACTCCCAGGACTCGCAAGCCAACGCCCAGGCGTTCCTGGGCCGATTCCCGGTTGACTACCCGAGCGTGTTTGACCAGAACGCCAGCCAGGCGCAGTCACTCGGCGCCGGTCAGGGATGGCCGACCACGATCTACCTCAATGCCAAGCACCAGATAACCAACGTGCATGTCGGCGCGTACCCGAGCGTGCAGTCGCTCGAGCAGGACATCAGCCATTACACATAGCCAGGCCGGGTCCAGGTGCCGGGCCTGATGCTCGCCGCGATCTCCAACGACCCGGCCAGTGGGGTCGGCGTGCTCGCCGCTGTCGCCGCCGGGCTGGTGTCGTTCCTGTCGCCCTGCGTGCTGCCGCTCGTGCCCGGCTACCTGTCGGCGGTCGTCGGCGTCGCCCCGGCCGAGCTTGACCGCGCCGACCGTCGGCGCGTGCTGGCTCCGAGCCTGGCGTTTGTCGCCCGCTTCTCCTCGATCTTCGTGCTGCTCGGGGTCGGCGCGACGCTGCTCGGGACAAGCTTCACCACGCATCGTCAGCTGCTCGACAAGCTCGCCGCCGGATTGATCATCGCGCTCGGCGCGTTCTTCGTCGCGACCCCGTTCGTGGTGGCCCTAAACCGTGACTGGCACGTCGAGGGCCTGATGGAGCGCGCCGGCCGCGGCGGTCCGCTCGTCGCCGGCGCGGCGTTTGCGGTTGCCTGGACGCCGTGCGTGGGCCCAACGCTCGGCGCGATCCTCTCAGCCGCCGCGCTGTCTAGCTCCGCCGTACACGGAGCCGTACTGCTGGCGTTCTACTCGGCCGGTCTCGCGATCCCGTTCCTGGCCACAGCGCTCGCGTTTGAGCGGATGAGCTCGCTGTTTGCGATCGTCAAGCGCCACTTCCGGATCGTGATCGCCGGCGGCGGGGTGGTGCTGATCGCCATGGGGGTACTGATCTGGTCAGGAGAGCTGTTTGTGCTCAACGTCCAGGCCCAGCAGGCGCTTAGCGACCTCGGGATCAACTTCTTCAACTCGGTATGACCAGGAGCTCGTCTTCGCCTCACCGGGATGGGACCTCCGCCAGCTCGCTGAAGTCGCATACGCGAGGCCACATGCTCCCAAAACGTCGAAGTAGGGTGCGGCTGAGCGTTTGATCGCGCCCGTGGGCAGGCCCGCAGACTTCGCGTCGTTCGGTGTGGCTCCGCGGATGCGCCGTCGGGAAGCCTCCCGTGCCGGCAAACCACGTCTCCGGAAGTGCTCGCGAGCATCGATCTCCTCCTCGCGCCGACAGCGCGGTCATGGCAGAGGGCGCCTGATTGACAGCAAGCGTGGTCGAAGTTGGGGTAGGTGAGCCACCGCTGTCCCCCCGCGCAGGCCCCGGCTTGACTTCGACGCCGTACCCGCCTTTCATGGACGGGTGAACGAGCACAGTAAGCGGCGGCGGCCCGCGGCCTCAGGAGTCCGGGAGCCCGGCGAGCTGCGGATCGTCTCCCCTGCGCCGCGCCTGGACCCATCGGGGGGCGCGCGTGACCGGGGTGCCGCGCTGGTGGCTTTGGCTCAGGCCGGCGACGAGCGGGCGTTTGAGGAGTTGGTCGGGCCTTATTGCCCGCGGGTGCGGCGTGTTCTGCTACGCATTACGCGCGATGGTGAGGTGGCGGACGATGCGCTCCAGGAGGCGCTGATCCGGGCCTGGCAGAATATCGATCGCTTCCAGGGGCGCTCGAGCTTCTTTACCTGGATGACGCGGATCGCTATCAACGAGGGGTACCGCAAGGTCAAGCGAAACGAGGCCGCGGGGGCGCTGGTCCTTGATGACGCGGTCGGCGAGCGGGTTCCCGGATGGGGTGATCGGCCCGATGAGCTGTTTGAGTCTCGCGAGTTTCTGGCGGCCGTCGACTCGGCGCTGGCGCGGCTGCCGATCGACTATCGCGAGGCGGTCGTGCTCCGAGACGTCGAGGGCCTGAGCACCGCCGAGGCCGCCGGAGTGCTCGACATAGGCGAGCGCGCGCTCAAGAGCCGCCTGCACCGCGGTCGGATGGCGCTGCGCCGAGAGCTCGACGCGTTCTTTACCCAGGATTGAGAACGTCGGTGCCGCGGCCGGCCGCGAGCCGTCAGGGGGTGGCGCGGCTGGGTGGATTCGGGGTGCTGCTGGGCGCGCTGTTCGTCCTTGGCCTGCTCATCGCTCCGCATTCGGCTCGTCACTTCCGCCACGAGTTCGCGGGGCTCGGCGTCTGGGGCCCGGTAGTCGTGATGGCCGCCTACACGCTGCTGACGTGCGCGTTTGTGCCCGGCCCGGTCCTGGCTGGAGCTAGCGGCCTGCTGTTCGGCACCGCGCTGGGCACGGCGGTGGCGATCGTGTCCGCTACGCTGGGCGCGAGCGCGGCGTTTGTGATCGCCCGGGCGCTCGCCCAGCGCTCCTACGGCGCGCTGGCGGGCGGGCGTCTGCGCGACTGGACCACGCGGATCGAGGGTCGCGGGTTTCTCGCTGTGCTGTATGCGCGGATCGTGCCCGGCGCGCCGTTTGCGCTGATCAGCTATGCGGCCGGCCTTACCCGAGTCGGGCTGCGGGACTTCGCGGGCGCGACCGCGATCGGCGCGCTCCCTCGCGCGTTCGCGTACGCCGCGCTGGGAGGCAGCATCGGCAACTACTCCTCCCCGCAGGCGCTGGTGGCGATTGGGGTGCTGGTCGCGATGGGCGTCGGCGGAGCGGGGCTGCTGTGGCACACCCGCCGGCGGGTCCGACGGCGAAACGACATCAGGTCGCGCTCGCGGCCGTGAGAATCCTTTGCGGGCCTAGCGTGTCCAAGTAGATGATGAGCGCGACGCCTCCGGCCGCCGACGGTCCGGCCGAGATCACCGTCTACACGTTGCTGTGGTGCCCACACTGCGCGCGGGCCAGGGCGCTACTCAACCGGCGCGGACTCGCGTTCCGGGAGGTCGACGGATCCGAGACGCCGGACTTCCGAGCGCGATTGGCGGATCTCACCGGCGGCTTCACCGTGCCCCAGATCGTGATCGACGGGACGCCGATCGGCGGCGCTGACCGGCTCGCGAGCCTCGATCGCGCCGGTGTGCTGGCGGCGATCGCCGATCGCGAGACATTTCCGATCGCGCGCGAACGACGGCGCAGCTCCCCTCGGCTGCTGGCGCGTTGGGCCGGCGCCCGGATCCGGGGACGTCGCGACGTCTCGCCGGTCCAGCGCGTTCAGGTGCGGCTCGATCGAGCCGGCCGGGTGGTCGACGCTCTGATCGACGACCCGCAGACCGGGCCAGGAGAAGCTCGGTAAGCAAGACATGATGGCTTCGCCTGGCTGACGCCGATGAGATGAAGCGACGGGACCTATCGCCAACGCCCTGCCGACCGGCAGACAGATCGTTGGGCGGACGATGGTGCGTTGATCCGCTGCTGCCACGGGATATCCGCCTGCGAACGGACTCGTGTGGCGTCACCAGATCGCGAGGGGCGGCGCCCTCCCCGCCGTGGCCAGCGGCGCCCCCGTGCTCTTCTGCACGCGGGTAGCCGGGCAAGAAAAGGCGGTCGACTGACCGAGTCTTGGGGGGTTCAAGACCAGAGGCAAGCCCTGCACAGGGACCTTGGGTGGGTTCCATCAGGCCAGATTTCACGTCGCGGAGCCTGTCTTGTATTGCGTACCCCGGCAGGCGTTGCCGCTCGGAACGGCTTGTGGCGCGGCCCGCGCTGCCCGGGCTCTACGATCCTGCGCATGC
>JBPCIY010000075.1:0-3556 GCA_051005855.1 Solirubrobacteraceae bacterium
CGAGCTCGGTGTGACCGCCGAGGACATCACCCAGGTTCTGCTCGCCGGGAGCTTCGGCGCCTTTTTGACGCCTTTGAGCGCGGTGCGGATCGGGCTGGTGCCCAAGCTCGCCCTGCCCCGGATCGTCTCGGCCGGCAACGTGGCCGGCGAGGGCGCCAAGATCGCCGCCCTGTCTCTGCGCGAGCGCGCCGAGGCCGACTCGATCCTGGTCGAGGTCGAGTATGTCGAGCTCTCCGGCCGCGCGGACTTCAATGACCGCTTCATCGACCAGCTGGCCTTTCCGGGATGACCGCGGCCGTCGTCGCCTGCGGGGCGCTGGCCCTCGACGTCCGCGCGATCTCCCGCCGCCGGGGCTGGGAGATCGAGGTCGTCCCGGTCGACGCGCTCCTGCACAACCGCCCCGAGGAGATCGCGCCCACCGTGGCTTCGTTGCGCGCGCGCCACGACGTGGTCGCCCTGGCCTACGCGGACTGCGGCACCCACGGCGCGCTGGACGCTCTTGGCCTCCCCCGCCTGGCTGGCGCGAGCTGCTACGACGTGTTCGCCGGAACTGAGGAGATCGCCGCGATGCTGGACCAGGAGCCCGGCACCTACTTCCTGACCGACTTCCTGGCCCGCACCTTCCAGCACACCGTGATCCGCGAGCTCGGCCTCGACCGCTACCCGGACCTGCGCGACGAGTACTTCCGCCACTACACCCGGGTCATGTGGCTGGCCCAGCGCCCCACGCCCACCACCCGGGCCTGCGCCGAGCGGGCCGCAGCGACCCTGGGGCTACCGCTCGTGGAGCGCGCGGTCGGCGTGGGCGGGCTCGAGCGCGAGCTCGAAACCCTGCTCGCCGAGCCTCGGTTGGGCGATCCAGGACCCCAGGTGTCCTAAAGCCCCGACCCCGCCGGGGCACCGGGCGCGCCGCGTCAGAGATCGTCGATCGCCTCGGCGAGCAGCGTGGCCACGTCGACCACGCGCATCGTCTCGCCCGCGCTCGAGACGCCGTCATCGAGCATCACCGTGCAGAACGGGCAGGCGACGGCGAGCGTGTCGGCGCCGGTGGCGGCCGCCTCCCGAGCCCGGTTCTCGCTGATCGCGCTGCCGCGTTCCTCCATCCACATGTGGGCCCCGCCCGCCCCGCAGCAGAAGGTCTCCTTGCCGCTGCGCGCCATCTCGACCGGCTGGCCGACCGCGTTTAGCAGGTCACGCGGGGGCGCTAGGACGTCGTTGTGACGGGCCAGGTAACAGGAGTCGTGATAGGTGACCTTGAGCCCCTCGGAGCGCTGGGGGGCCAGGCGGCCCTCGGCGACCAGCCGGGCCAGCACCTCGGAGTGGTGGATGACCTCGTAGTCGCCGCCGAAGTCGGGGTACTCGTTGCCCAGGGTGTTGAAGCAGTGCGGGCAGCTGGTGATGATCTTGCCCACCCCGGCCTCGTTCAGGGTGGCCACGTTCTGCTCGGCGAAGGCCTGAAACACGTACTCGTTGCCCATCCGCCGGGCCGGATCCCCGGTGCAGGCCTCGCGGGGGCCGAGGATCGCGAACTCGACGCCCGCCTTCTGCAACAGCCGGGCGGTCGCCTCCGCCGTAACCCGCGCGCGCTCGTCAAACGAGCTCGCGCATCCCACCCAGTAGAGGTACTCGGGAGCCGGATCGCCCGGCTCGAGGATCTGCACGCCGAGCGAAGCCGCCCACTCCGCCCGCTCGGACTGGGCCTTGCCCCACGGGTTGGAGTTGCGCTCGACGTCGCGGAGCATCGGCTCGGCCTCGGCCGGGAAGCGAGACTCGACCATGACCAGATGGCGGCGCAGATCGACGATGTGGTCCACGTGCTCGATCGAGACCGGACAGGCCTGCACGCAGGCGCCACAGGTCACGCAGTCCCACACCGACTCCTCGGGCACCGCCGCCGGGACGAGAGCCGTCAGGTCGAGCGCTCGGCCGGCATCGGAACCGGCCGCCCCCGAACGGGCGGTGACCAGCGCACCCCCGTCGGCGAAGACCTGGTCGCGCAGCCCCATGATCAGCAGCTTGGGCGAGAGCACCTTACCGGTGGCAAAGGCCGGACACGCGTCCTGGCAGCGACCGCACTCGGTGCACGAGAACGTGTCGAGCATCTGTTTCCAGGTCAGGTCGGCGGAGGTGCCGGCGCCGAAGCGGATGTCCTCCTCGGGCACGTCGGGGTCGTCGAAGCGCAGGGGCTCGAGCCGGCCCCCCGGCCCGGTCCGGCCGTACCAGACATTGAACGCGGCGGTGGCGATGTGGAGGTGCTTGGAGCGCGGGAGGTAGGCCAAAAATGACAGGATCGTGACCACGTGGGCCCAGACGAAAACCCGCTCGAGGACCCGCGTCACCGCGTCGCGACCGAACAGCCCAGACAACAGATCCGAGACCGGGGCCGACGAGGTCGGCCACTCGTTGAGCCCCAGTGCGATCCGGGTCGCGGGCCAGAGCAGCAGCGTGGTGGCGATGATCGCGATCAGGGCCAGGATCAGGTCCGCCTCGCCCAGGTGGCTGCCGGCAAAGCGCGCCGGACGCAGCACCTTGCGGACCCAGACGGCGGCGATCACCCCGATCAGGACCAGCACCGCGAACACGTCGGCCAGGAAGGCGAACCAGCCCTGGTGGCCCAGCCACGGCAGCGTGGCGTGCTTTGAGACCACCCCGATCAGCGCGATCAGGATCGTCGGGGCCAGCACCAGGAAGCCCCAGAAGATGAAGGCGTGAATCAGGCCGGGGCCGAGGCGCTGCAGCAGCTTGCGCTGGCCGAGCACGATCGTGGCCTCGTTGCGGACCCGGCGCGGCACGTCATCGCTGCGCTTCACCGGTGCCCCGGCGCGGACCAGCGCGAGCAGGAACCGCACGCGCGCTCCGAACAGGACCGCGCTCAGACCCGCCAGCACGGCGAGGACGACCGCGGCGACGGCGACCCCTATTGCCGCCTCCTTCTGATCTCCGCCGAGATCGCCGGTACCACCTCGTGCAGGTCCCCGATCACCGCGTAGTCGGCGCTGGCGAAGATCGACGCCTCGCCGTCGGGGTTGATGGCCAGCAGACGCTTGGCGCCCTTGCAACCCGCCATGTGCTGCGTGGCGCCGCTGATTCCACAGGCGATGTAGATCTCAGGCGAAATCTTGGTGCCCGTCTGGCCAACCTGGTCGGTGTGGGGGCGCCAGCCGGCGCTGGTCACCGCGCGCGAGCAACCGACGGCGGCCCCGAGCAGCTCAGCCAGTTCCTCGATCACCCTGAAGCCCTCGGGTGAGCCCACGCCTCGTCCTCCCGAGACGACCACGTCGGCGTCGGTCAATGACACGCCGCCCGTCGCGGCCGGGACCGTCTCTGAGACCACCACCGCGCGGTCCAGAGCCGAGGTCGAGTCAGACACCGGCACGGTCTCGCACGCATCAATTGGGGTGGCGGGCACCGCGTGGGCGGCGCAGGTGAACAGCAGCGGCGAGCCGTGCAGACGCGCCTCCTCGAGCAGGCTGCCGCCCCAGCGCACGCGGCGCACGGTGGCCGGCATGCCGGTCGTGACCGAGAGGCAGTTGGCGGCCATCGGCTGATCCAGCTT
>JBPCIY010000076.1:0-9511 GCA_051005855.1 Solirubrobacteraceae bacterium
TCTCGGCGTCCAGGACCGCCGCGACGATCTTCGTCGCGTGCACGTCCAGACCGACGAGGGATCTAGCCTTCGCCATGGCTGGTTCCTCCAATATGCGGTTGTGGGCCGCCGCGCGGGTGCAACCGCACGGCTGAACATCACCCCCACCACCGTGGGGGGACCGGCCCGTTTCTACACCGCGGGCCGGACGACGTTCAATCCATATTGTCTACGCCAGAAGCTGCGCACCGCGTCGCCGCAGTGGAGCTACATCCACACGCACTTCGGGGTCGGGTATCGCTTCGCCCCCGAGCCGGTAAACGGTGAGGGAGCGGATCCCAACGCCGAGCTGGCCGCGATCGAGAGCCGGGAGCCGGCCTTCGATCCCGCGCTGACCGCCTGACCATTCACAAGTAGATCACAACTGGTTACGACCCGATAACTCGGGGCGCGGCGCCGATCACCAGGATCAGGGCAGATGTCCCTGGCCGCCAAGACCACTCCCGAGCTGCTCGAGGTCGGGCCGCTGCAGATCCTGCCCGAGGAGCACTTGGCGCGAGGCGGGGAGCAGGCGCTGATGCTCTCCATCCGCGAGCTGCGGCTGCTGACCGAGCTGGCGCGTCGGGCTAATCGGATCATGGCCCGGGAGGAGCTCTTCCGCCTCGTCTGGGGCCGGGAGATGCGCCCCCGGGACCGGTCAGTCGATGTCTACGTCCGCAAGCTACGGGTCAAGCTCGAGGCGGCGCTCCCGGGGTGGAGCTTCATCCACACCCACTTTGGCTTCGGCTACCGGCTGGCGGCGGAGCGCAAACCACCTTTCCACAAGTAGTTCACAACTAGTTAACACCCTGGCCGGCTCCGGCCCAGACACTGCCTCACTACCGATGAACAAGGAGAACAAAGTGCGTACAAGTCCACTCAGCGCGGTGGCTGCCCTGCTGACCGCGTCGCTCGCGATCGCCGCGTGCGGTTCGAGTTCGAGCAGCAGCAGTGCCTCCGGCGGTTCATCGAGCTCCAGCAGCAGCGCCGCCGGCGGCTCGGGTGGCTCGGCCACGCTCAACGGCGCCGGTTCGACGCTGGCCGCCCCGATCTATCAACAGTGGGGATCGACGCTCAAGTCCCAGGGGCTGACGATCAACTTCAACCCGGTCGGCTCTGGCGCCGGGATCGCCAATCTGCAGGCGGCCACGGTCCAGTTCGCCGGCTCCGATCCCGCCCTGAAGCCCACCGACACGGCCAAGATGAAGGGCCCGACCCTGCAGTTCCCGGTGGCGTTCGGCGGGATCACGGTCTCCTACAACCTTCCGTCCGTAAAGAGCGGACTAAAGCTTGACGGAGCCACCATCGCCAACATCTTTCTTGGCAAGATCAAGACCTGGAAGGACCCGGCGATCACGGCCCTCAATCCCGGCATGACGCTGCCCAGCACCTCGATTACGGTGGTCCACCGCTCCGACTCGTCAGGGACGACCAAGGGCTTCACGACCTTCCTCGAGGATTACAGCGCGACCTGGAAGTCCCAGGTGGGCGCCGACAAGGACGTCAAGTGGCCGACCGGCACCGGCGCGGCCAAGAACTCCGGCGTCGCGGCCGCGATCAAGCAGACCCAGGGCTCGATCGGCTACGTCGAGCAGGCCTACGCGCTGCAGAACGGCTTCACATACGCCGCGGTGAAGAACTCCAAGGGCCAGTTCATCCTCCCCACGATCGCCAATACGTCGGCTGCGGCGACCGGGATAGCGGTACCGAAGGACCTTGGCATCTCGACCATCAATGCCACCGGGTCGGGTGCCTACCCGATCGTGTCGCAGACGTTCCTGGACGTCTACAAAGACCCGTGCAAGAGTGGCGGAGCCAACGCGTCGACGGCCAGCGGGCTCAAGAAGTTCCTGAGCTACGCCGTCGGGGCAGGTCAGCAGACGCTCGGCTCGGGGGCCAGCAAGCTCCCGTATGCGCCGCTGCCCGCCTCGCTGACGGCCAAGGACACGACCCAGCTGGCGACGATGACCTGCAACGGGTCACCGATCTCCTAGGACGGCGTGGAGGCAGGCGCCAGCTCAGTTCGCGGCGACCGCGCGGTGTTCGAGCGGTCGCCGTTGCACCGCATCCCGGATCAGCTGCTCCGGTGGGGCCTCACCGGCCTCGCCGGAGCGATCCTGGTTCTGCTGACCTACTTCTTCATCCGCCTGATCGGCGAGTCGGGGAACACCTTCAGCTCGTTTGGGCTGAGCTTCGTGTTCGGCAACGACTGGGACGTCTCGCGCAGCATCTACCACGGCTTCCCGCTGTTGTTCGGGACCCTGCTGACCTCGGTGATCGCGCTGGTCATCGGCGTGCCGGTGGCGATCGCCGGTGCCCTGTTCGTGACCGAGATGTGTCCCCGCCGGTTGCGGGGTCCCCTGACGATTCTCGTCGATCTGCTCGCCGCGGTGCCGTCCGTCGTCTACGGGCTGTGGGGCATCTTCGTGCTTGCTCCCAAACTGCTGCCGGTCGAGAAGGGGTTCGCGAGCACGTTCTCCTTCATCCCCTTCGTCGGCGGCGGGGTGGCGACCGCTCCCAACTACTTCGTGGCCGGACTGATCCTGGCCATCATGATCCTGCCCATCGTCGCGGCGATTTCGCGGGAAGTGATGGCGACCGTGCCGGCGGAGCACAAGGAGGCGGCGTTGGCGCTGGGGGCGACCCGCTGGGAGATGATCCGGATGGCAGTGCTGCCCTATTCGCGGCCGGGCATCACGGGCGGGGCGATGCTCGGCCTGGGCCGCGCGCTCGGGGAGACGATCGCGGTCGTGCTCGTGATCGGCAACGCTCCGGTGATCGGGACGCACCTGTTCAACCAGGGCTACTCGCTGGCCGCCGTGATCGCCAACGAATTCGGCGAGGCGGCGGCAACGCCGGTTCACAGGTCGGCGCTGTTCGCGGCCGGGTTGGTGCTCTTCAGTCTCACCCTGGTGGTCAACATCGTGGCCCGGCGCTTCATCTCGCGCGGGATCCGCGGCCAACGCGGCACCGGCGGGACGGGCCTGACGATCTCCGCGGCCCCGGCGGGAGACTCTCAGCAGTGAGCCTGACCGCGTTTGCGCCCATCGACCCTCGCCGGCGGCGCCAGAACCAGATCATGCGCGCGGTGCTGTTGGCCGGCACGGTGCTGGCGCTGATCCCGCTGGTCCTGATCATCTACTTCCTGCTCCACAAGGGGCTGGGAAGTTGGACCGGCTCGTTCTTCACCACCGATCCGAACGGCAACTTCCTCGGGGACCCGGGCGGGATCCGCAGCGCCATCCTGGGCACGCTGGAGATCATGGCCCTGGCCAGCCTGATTGCGATTCCGGTTGGGATCGGCGTGGGGCTGTATCTGACCGAATACGGCAAACACACCCGTTTCGCCAGCGTCGTGCGCTACTTCGTGGACGTCATGACCGGCGTGCCCTCGATCGTCTTTGGCCTGTTTGTCTACATCGTGCTGGTCAAGAGCCACATCGGCGGGGACTTCACCGGCTGGAAGGGCGCGGTGGCGTTGTCGCTGCTGATGCTGCCGGTGGTCGTCCGCGCCGCCGAGGTCGTGCTCCTGCTCGTCCCCGGCGAGCTGCGCGAGGCGGCGCTGGCCCTGGGCGCCCCGCGGTGGCGAGTCGTCACGCGGGTCGTGCTGCCGACCGCGCTGCCGGGCCTGATCACCGGATCGCTGCTCGCTGTAGCCCGGGGGATGGGCGAGACGGCGCCGCTGCTGTTCACGGTCTCGGTGGCCTTCGGGGCCACCGACAACCTCGGGGGGCCGATGAACACCCTCCCGATCCAGATCTTCAACGACATCAGCTCACCCCGTAACGCGGTCATCGCCCGGGCATGGGGGGCCGCGCTGACGCTGGTGGCGATCATCCTGGTCTTCAACCTGATTGCGCGCGCGATCGCGCGAAGGAGCCGCGTGACATGATCCGTCCCGAAACCGAGACCAAGGAACACCGCGACGTGTCCAGTGCCGCCGGGGGTCCGACCGGACAAGCTTCAGAGACTTCACCCGATCTCTCCGTGCTGGGCGTCAAGGAGGGGGCGGGCCATACCGTCAATGTCGCCGACCTGCACGCCTATTACGGCGAGCAGCACGCGCTACGAGGGATCGACATCCGCTTCCCCGCCAACGAAGCCACCGCGATCATTGGTCCCTCGGGGTGCGGGAAGTCGACGATGGTGCGCTGCATAAACCGGATGCACGAGGAGATTCCCGGCGCGCGGGCGCAGGGGAGCGTCACGCTTGACGACGTCGATGTCTACGGCGACGGAGTCGACGTGACCACCGTGCGGCGGATGATCGGGATGGTCTTCCAGAAGCCCAACCCGTTCCCGACCATGTCGATCTTCGACAACGTCGCCGCCGGGCTGCGGCTGACCGGCACCAAGAGTGAGAACCTGCGCGAGCGCGTCCATCGCGCGCTGCGCGCGGTCGGTCTCTGGGGCGAGGTCAAGAATCGGCTCGGTGAGCCCGGCACCGGGCTGTCGGGAGGACAACAGCAGCGTTTGTGCATCGCCCGGACGATCGCCGTCGAGCCCGAGGTGATCCTGATGGACGAGCCGTGCTCGGCGCTGGATCCGATCGCCACCCTCAAGGTCGAGGAGCTGATCGACGAGCTCAAGAGCCGCTACACGATCGTGATCGTGACCCACAACATGCAGCAGGCGGCCCGGGTGGCCGACTCGACCGTGTTTATGCTCGACGGAGAAGTGATCGAGCACGCGCCGACCAACGAGGTCTTCACCAACCCCCGGGACGAGCGCACCGAGCGCTACGTGACCGGCAAGTTCGGTTAGGGGTCAGCCTCGTGCAAGAGACCCGCCATCAGTTCCGCGAGGACCTCAAGGGCCTCGAGAATCAGGTGCTCGGAGGCCTGGACATGGTCATCCAGCAGCTCGATCGTGCCCTGGAGGCGGTCACCTACCAGGACGTCGAACTGGCCACGATGGTGGTGGCCGACGATGACCGGATCGACGGCCGCTACCTCGAGGTCCACCAGGGGATCCTCTCGCTGCTGGCACGCCAGGCGCCGGTGGCCGGCGATCTGCGCATCGTCGCCGCGCTGCTGCACGTGATCCGCTGCATCGAGCGCATGGGTGACCAGTGCGTCAACATCGCCAAGCTGGTTCCGCTGTCCGGTTACGAATCGCCCAAGGACAAGGACATCCTGGACTCGATCGAGCGGATGGGCCAGCTGGCCCGGTCCCAGGTCTCCCAGGCCAAGGAGGCGCTTGGTCGTCGCAACGTCGAGCTGGCCCAGGATCTCGCTCGCCAGGATGCGGAGATCAATCGGCTCAACCGCGCGATCTTCAAGCGGGCGGTCGAGATCGGCGACGAGCTTGACATGCGGGAGTGGGGGATGTTCATGATCCTCGTCGCGCGCTGTCTGGAGCGGATCGGCGACAACACGGTCGACATCGCCGAGCAGATCGTGTTCGTAGTCACCGGCCTGTTTCGCGAGATGGCCGACGCATCGACGCCCGGCGAGACCGCCCGCTCGACCTAGGCGCGAACCATTGAAATTCCCTGCGCAGGCCGCAGCTGGCCTGGACAGCGGCGACAGCCTGGATTTGGCCACCGGGCCAATGACGCTGGGCCGGGCGTCGACCAAGCTCTGTGCCATGCTCGAGAGGCCACCCCAGATCGTGGCGTTCGGAGGCGGAGGGTTCTCGATGGAGGGGGGCAACCCACTGCTCGACGATTTCGTCCTCCGGCTCAGCGGCGCGCAGCGCCCCAAGGTGTGCTTCCTGCCCACGGCCAGCGGCGACGCCGACCACTACGTGGTGCGCTTCTACCGCGCCTTCGCGGCCCCGCGCTGTGAGCCGTCGCACATCTCGCTGTTCCGGCGCGAGACCGGCGTCGGCGATCCGCGCGCCCATCTGCTGGATCAGGACGTGATCTACGTCGGCGGCGGCAGCCTGGTCTCGCTGATGGGAACCTGGCGGGCGCACGGGCTCGACACCGCGCTCCACGAGGCGTGGCGGGCTGGGGTGGTGCTGTGTGGCGGCTCAGCGGGATCGCTGTGCTGGTTCTCGCACGCCGTATCCAGCTTCCACGAGGGTCCGGCCCGCTGCCTGCCCGGGCTCGGCTTCCTGCCCGGGAGCAACGCCGTGCACTACGGCAATGAGTCCGAGCGCCGGTCGGCGTATGTGTCGGCGGTGGCCAGCGGCCTGCCTCCGGGCTACGGCGTGGGCGACGCGGCCGCTCTGCACTTCGTCGGGACCGATCTCGTCGAGGTTGTCTCCTCGAGGCCCGAGGCCAGTGCGCATTACGTGTGCGCCGACGGGCTCGGGGGCGTCATCGAGCGCGAGCTCCCGGTCCGCTACCTCGGCGCACCGGCGCAGCCGCAGGCGCAAGCAGCGCTGGCGGCGTGACGCCACCCGAGCGACGTCGCATCCTCGCCATGGGCGGGGGAGGCTTCACGATGCAGGAGCTCAGCGTGGGGCTGGACCGGTTGGTGCTCAACCTGACCGGCAAGCCGGTGCCCAAGGTCTGTTTCCTGCCCACGGCGAGCGGAGATCCCCGCGAGCAGACCACCCGCTTCTTCGAGCGCTTTACCGCCTGGCCATGCCAGCCGAGCATCCTATCCCTGTTTCATCTCGCCCGCGATCGCATCGACCCCTACGAGCACCTGCTCGCCCAAGACGCGATCTACGTCGGGGGCGGCTCGATGCGCAACCTGCTCGCGGTCTGGCGCGAGCACGGGGTCGACGTGGCCATGGGCAGGCGTGGGAGTCAGGAGTCGTCCTGGCCGGGTTGAGCGCCGGCGCCATGCGCTGGTTTCGCGGTGGGGTGACGATGAGCGGCGGCGCGCCGGCTGTGGTCCCCGGACTGGGTCTGGTCGAGGGCAGCCTGTCGGTGCACCTGGCCTCAGAGCCCGAGCGGCTGCCGATCTTCCGGGACGCCATCGCCGCCGGGCGCCTCGCGGCTGGCTACGCCGTCGACGACGGCGCCGCACTCGTGTTCGCGGGTTCCCGGCTTCACTCCTGCGTGACCTCCAGCCCGGCCGCGCGCGTGCTCCGGGTGCGGCCCGACGGTGAGGGCTCGGTGAGCGTCTCGGAGATGCCGGTCCAGGTGTTGAGCGACCCCGGCGAGACGGGGCCGGTCGCAGCCGAGTCCCACGGCGTTTCGGAGTTACGAGCCTTGAGGGCGGGGCGTCGCCGCTGGGACTGACCGGGCGCGCCGGCCGTCACGGCGCCGTATGCGCGGCCTGTCGACGGCGGAGCACGATCAGCGCGACCGCGACCAGCAGCCCGGCCACGACGAGCGCGATCACGATCGGCGCCTTGGAGGAGCCGGAGCCGGAGCCGGCGCCGGTGTTGCTCGGGGGCTGAGTCAGACCCGCGCCGCCCTTGATCGGGTGCCCCGAGGCGGCGGCCAGGCGAGCCACGGCGACGATTGCGGCCTGGGCAAGCGCGGTGCTCGTCGAACCGGCGGGCTTGGTCAGACCGCGCGCCGCGATCGTGGCCGGTCCGGCCAGGCCCTGGACTCCGTACCCGGTCGACATCACGACCAGCAGCGGCTGCTTGCTGGTGAAGCTGATCTCCTGGTTGAGAAAGTCCGCGTAGGCCTGGGGCTTGCCGAACAGATCCGGGATCACGCCCAGGTCGGTGGGGGCGGCAATCAGGGCGACCTTGAGGGGCAGGCCGGCCGCCCGGGCGGCGGCGGTCTCGGCGTTCAGCGCCCGCTGGATCGAGCGGGGCACCGCCGGCGTGTAGGGATAGAAGACGTTGTCGCCGAGCAGGACATCGCTGGCCGGGTCGCCGTCGGCCCGGGCGG
This sequence comes from Solirubrobacteraceae bacterium, assembly GCA_051005855.1. Classification (GTDB taxonomy): domain Bacteria; phylum Actinomycetota; class Thermoleophilia; order Solirubrobacterales; family Solirubrobacteraceae; genus Palsa-465. Next base: position 7,766 of record JBPCIY010000076.1, read on the forward strand.
CGGCCGGGGCGAGCAGGCCCCCGAGGGCGACGACGCACACGATGCTCGCGATCCGGGACGCCATCGCTTAGACATTATGCTCATCGCACGATGGCCTCGCAGAAGTCCAAGCGAACCTCGCGCAAGCGACGCAGTGCCGGCGCCGCCCCCCGCGCGGTCGCCTCCACGCGTCGCGACGAACGCGCGGACCGGCGGGCCCAGACGGCCCGAGAGGTGAGCCGCGGCTCGCGCTCGCTGGGACGTGAGGGTGAGCGGCCCCCGAGCCCGTTCGGGGGGCTGCCGGTGTCCGAGCTGGCCATGCTGATCGGCTTCGTGGCTCTGATCATCGGCTTCATCCAGGGCGGTGGGCCGGTGCTGATCGTCGGCTTGGCGGTCTGCGGACTCGGCGTGCTCGAGGTCACCGCCCGCGAGCACTTCGCCGGGTACCGGTCGCACACCACCCTGCTCTCGGCGCTGCCGGCGGTGGCGATGGAGGTCACGGTCGTGGCCATCTTCGGCGAGCCGAGCCAGCGGGCGCTGCTGCTCGTCTTCGTGGTGCCCGTGTTCGCCGTCCTGTTCTGGTGGCTGCGCCGGCGCTTCATCACCGCGCGCCAGGCCCGGATCGCCCGCCCCCCGGCGTGAGCTGATCTGAGGGGTACTTGCGTACGATTTCATGCGTAATACCCCACGGATCGACCCCCGGTCGCTGTGGTCAGGCGGTCGGAGCGTGGATCTCCTCGGGCGTGGCATCGTCGGCGGCGGCGCTGACCGGCAGGTGCAAGGTGAACACCGCGCCGCCGTCGTCGGCGTTGGCGGCGCTAGCGGTCCCGCCGTGCTGCTCGGTGACCTGCCGCACGATCGCCAGCCCGAGCCCGCTGCCCTGACGGCCTCGGGCATTGGTGCCCCGGAAGAAGCGGTCAAACACGTAGGGGAGGTCATCGGGAACGATCCCGGCGCCGTGGTCGCGCACGCGAACTCCGTCGGCGTCGACGGTGAGTTCGACGGTCGCCCCGGGCGGCGAGTGGCGGGCGGCGTTGTCGAGCAGGTTGTTCATCGCCCGCTCCAAACGGGCCGGCACGCCGTCCATGGTCACCGGCGCCAGCGCGGCCGTGAACGAGATCTCGGGCGCGTTGCGCCGCGCGCGGGCCACCGACTCGACTGCGACGCCGTCCAGGCGGACGTCCTCGGTGGCCAAGCCGGGCTCGTCGCCCCGGGCGAGCTCGATCAGATCGGAGACGAGCGCGGTCAGCTCCTCACTCTGCTCGACCACGTCGGCCAGCAGTCGCCGGCGGTCCTCGGCCTCGAGCTGTGGGCTTTGCAGCAGAACCTCGATGTTGGTCCGCAGGCTGGTCACAGGGGTGCGGAGCTCGTGCGAGGCGTCGGCCACGAGCTGGCGCTGGGCGCGTACCGACTCGTCTAGCTCGGCTCGCGAGCCCTCCAGGCGGTCGAGCATCGTGTTGAAGCGGGTCGCCAGACGGCCGACCTCGTCGTCGGCGTGGATCCGGATGCGGCCGGTGAGGTCGTCGGTCTCGCCGATGTGCTGGGCGGCATGGGCCACCTCGCCCAAGGGCGCGAGCACGCGCCGGGCCGCGAGCCGGCCCAGGACGGCGGCCAGGGCGATCCCGCCGACGAAGAGCAACACGAGGATCAGGCGCAGGTTGGACAGGATCGAGTCGACGCCGTTGAGCGGGCGGCCCAGCTGGATGGCCGCATTCTCGCTCTGCTGAAAGCCGTTCTGGGTGACCAGCACCGGCGACTGGAAGGTGA
>JBPCIY010000077.1:0-5506 GCA_051005855.1 Solirubrobacteraceae bacterium
CTTCCGGCCGGTTTCTGCGCCGCTTGCGTCGCCGCCGGGATCAAGGAGTCGGGCGCCCCCTACGTGGGCCTGCTCGTCTCGGACGCGGCTCAGACCACCAGCGCGGCCCGCTTCACCGATTCCGGGGTGCTCGCCGCGCCGGTCCTGATCTGCACCGAGCGCTGCGAGCTCGGCGCTCTGCGAGCCGTGGTGGTCAACGCCGGCAACGCCAACGCCGCCACCGGCCGGGCCGGCTTTGAGAACGCGGCCAAGATGCAGGGTGCGGCGGCGATGGTCTCCGGGGCGCCGGAGGGCCGGGTCGCGGTGGCCTCGACCGGGGTGATCGGCGTGCCGCTGCCGATGACCCAGGTCAACTCCGGCATCCTCGCCGCCGGCCACGCGCTGCGCCCCGACGGCGACGCCGCCTTCGCCGAGGCGATCCGCACCACCGATGCCTTCGAGAAGCGCGCCCGGCTCTCGGTCTCGCTGGCCGGCGGCCCCGTGACGTTGACCGCGCAGGCCAAGGGCGCGGGCATGATCTCGCCCGGCTTTGCCACCCTGCTGTGCTTCGTGCAGACCGACGCGCTGCTCTCCGCCGAGACGGCCGACCTGCTGCTCAGCGTCTGCGTCAAGCGCTCCTTTGAGCGGGTCAGCGTCGACGGCCAGCTCTCGACCAACGACACCGTGATCCTCCAGGCCAGCGGCGCCTCGGGCGTGCGGGTGGTCCCCGAGTCAGACGACGAGCTGGCCTTCGGCGAGGCGCTGGACGCGCTCCTGCGCCAGCTCGCGCTGATGGTCGTGCGCGACGGCGAGGGGGCGCGGCGCGTCGGCCGGGTGGTCGTGCGCGGCGGCCACGACGCGGCCGTGGCCGGCGTCGCCCAGGCGGTGGCGAACTCGTCGCTGGTCAAGACCGCGCTCTACGGTGGGGACCCCAACTGGGGCCGGATCATCCAGGCCGTCGGGGCGGCCATGCCCGGCACCGCGCCGCTGCCGGTCGACATCGTGATCGAAGGGGTGATGGTCTGCTCGGCCGGCGGCTCAGTGCCCTACGACAGCGCGGCGCTGGCCGCCGCGGTCGCCCGCGAGGAGGTCGAGTACGAGATCGGTCTCCCGGGCGAGGGGGCCGAGGCCGAGCTCTACTTCTCCGATCTCGGCCACGAGTACGTGACCATCAACGCCGACTACACCACCTAGCCATGCGTGACATCGCCACCCTGCTCGAGGCCCTGCCCTACATTCGCGAGTTTCACGGCAAGACCGTGGTCATCAAGTACGGCGGCGCGGCGATGACCGACGCGACGCTCAAGGAGGAGTTCGCCCGCGATGTCGTGCTGCTCAAGTACGTGGGCATGAACCCGGTGGTGGTCCACGGCGGCGGCCCGGAGATCACCAGCTACATGGAGCGCCTGCACCTGCCGGTCGAGTTCGTGGAGGGCTTGCGGGTCTCAGATCCCGCCACGGTCGAGGTGGCCAAGATGGTGCTGGTCGGCAAGGTCAACAAGGACATTGTCCTGCGCCTGGGCCGCCATGGTCAACCCGCCGTGGGGCTGTGCGGCGACGACGGCCTGCTCTTTCGGGCGGCGCGTCAGGCCGCGCCCAGCGGCCAGGACATCGGCTTCGTGGGCCGGATAGAGCGCGTCGACGTCGACGTGCTGAACCACATCGCCCAGGACTACATTCCCGTCGTGGCCAGCGTTGGCGCTGACCGTGACGGGCAGTCCTACAACATCAACGCCGACGAGGCCGCGGGCGCCGTGGCCCGGGCCCTGGGTGCCTACAAGATCATGTTCCTGACCGACGTGGCCGGCTGGCTGAGCGACTCCGGCGACCCGTCCAGCGTGATCTCGCAGGCCAGCGCGCAGGAGGTCACCGACGCGCTGGCGCAGGTGGCCGGAGGGATGCGCCCCAAGCTCGCCGCCTGCCTGGATGCGATCCATGGCGGCGTGTCCTACGCCCACATCGTCGACGGGCGGGTACCGCACTCGCTGCTGCTCGAGCTGTTCACCGACGCTGGGCAGGGCACCAAGATCGGAGGCGACTGATGGCGGCATCGCTGGCCGAGCTCCGGGCGCTGGAGGCGGAGTTCGCGATCGGCACCTACGTCCGCAACCCGGTCCAGTTCGTGCGCGGCGCCGGCGTGCGCCTATGGGACTCCGACGGCCACGAGTACCTGGACTTCCTGGCCGGGATCTCGGTCCTGAACGTCGGCCACTGCCATCCGCGGGTGGTCGAGGCGGTCCGCGAGCAGGCCGGCCGGCTCACCCACGCCACCAACCTCTACTACACCGAGCCGGCGCTCCGGCTCTCGGCCGCGCTGGCCCAGAGCTCGCTGGGCGGCAAGGTGTTCCTCTGCAACTCGGGTACCGAGGCCAACGAGGCGGCGATCAAGCTCGTCCGGCGCGCCCGGCCGGGCGGCAACATCATCGTGTTGCAGGAGGCGTTCCACGGCCGCACCTACGGCGCCCTGTCGGCGACCCCCCAGGAGTCAAAGCAGGCGCCCTTCGCGCCGCTGGTCCCCGGGTTCGTGGTCGTCCCCAAGGATCCCGGCGCGGTCCGGGACGCCGTCGATGCCGACACGGCCGCGGTGCTGATCGAGCCGATCCAGGGTGAGACCGGGATCAACGTCCTGCCCGAGGAGCTTCTGGTCGCCGCGCGCGAGGCCTGTGACCAGGTGGGGGCGGCGCTGGTCTTCGACGAGATCCAGACCGGGATGGGACGGACGGGCACGCTGTGGGCCTACGAGCAGACCGGCGTCGTCCCCGACGCGATCACGAGCGCCAAGGCCCTCGGCGGCGGGCTGCCGATCGGTGCCCTGATCACCGGCCCGCGCCTGGCCGACGTGTTCCAGGCCGGTGACCACGGCTCGACCTTCGCCGGCGGCCCACTGGTCGCCTCGGCGGCCCTGGTCGCGCTGGAGATCTGCTCAGACCCGGCGCTGCTGGAGCGGGTGCGAGCGCTCGGGGAGCGACTGCGCGCGGGCTTGGCGGAGCTGCCCGGGGTCGCCGCGGTGCGCGGGCGGGGGTTGATGGTCGCGATCGACCTGGTCGCGGACCGGTCCGCCCCCGAGGTCGCCCGGCGCGTGCTGCTCGAGCAGCGGCTGGTCGTCAACGCGACCGGGCCGGCGACGATCCGCCTCGAGCCGCCGCTGGTGGTGACTGAGGCTGAGATCGACGCCGCTGTCGGCCGGCTCGGAGAGCTGCTCTCGTGAGTGACGCCCCCAAGGCCAAGGTCGTGGTCCGCCTGGCCTACGACCAGCGCGCCGACGCCGCCGCGGTTGCGGTCCTGCGGAGCCTGCTCGAGGTGATCGAAGGCAACCGGGAGGGGGCGATGAGCGGCGCCGACCCCGAGTACCTGCATCAGCTGCGGATCGCCGTGCGGCGCTCGCGCACGGTCCAGCGCCAGTTCAAGCACGTTTTCCCGCCCTTCGATCTGCCCGGCTTTCGCCGCGAGTTCAAGTGGCTGCAGCGCGCGACCGGCGAATCCCGCGACCTCGACGTCTACCTGCTTGGTTTCGACGAGCTGCGGGCGCTGGTGCCGGAGGACATGCAGGATGACCTTGGTCCCCTGCGTCAGGTGATCGGGCACTGGAGCCTGGCTGCCCAGGGCGTGATGGCGCGCGCTGTGGCCTCGCGGCGGACCGCCGAGCTGCTGGGCGACTGGGAGATGCTGCTCGAGTCCCTGGTCCAGCGGCCCACCGATGAACGCCGCGACGCGACGCTGCCGATCGGGGAGCTGGCCGGATTGCGGATCCGGCGGGTATACAAGCGGATGCGCAAGCTGGGAGGCCGGCTCGACTCCGACAGTCCCGCGGTCGCCTTTCACGAGCTGCGCAAAAAGGGCAAGGAGCTGCGCTACCTGCTCGAGCTGTTCGGGCTCCAGCTGCACGACCACGAGGTGGTGTCGGATCTGGTCTCGGCGCTCAAAGAGCTCCAGGATGTGCTCGGGCGCCATCAGGACCGCGAGGTCCAGATCGCGATGCTGCGCTCGCTCGCCGACGAGGTGGCCGGTCTACCCCGCGGGCCCCAGGCCGTGCTGGCCATGGGGGTGCTGATCGAGCGCCTGCGGGCCGACGAGCGCGAGGCCCGGCGCGAGTTCGCCGAGCGCTTCGCGCTCCTGGCCAGCTCCGAGCACCATGACCAGGTCAAGGCGACCTTCGCCTGAACGTCCTACCCTTGCGGCCCGATGACCGACCCCGACTTTCAGCCCTCCGCGACCTACCTCGCCAACCCCGCGGACGTCCACCGCGTCCTGTTGCTCTACAGCGGCGGCCTGGACACGAGTGTGATGCTCAAATGGATCCAGGACGAGTACCGGGCCGAGGTCGTGGCTCTGACCATCAACCTTGGCCAGCCCGGCGAGGACTACGGGGTGGTCAAGGACAAGGCGATGCGGATCGGCGCCATCGAGGCCCACGTGATCGACGCCCGCGAGGAGTTCGTGCGCGAGTACGTGCTCCCGGCGATCAAGGCCAACGCCATCTACGGGCTGGGCTACCCACTCTTCACCGCGCTGGGCCGACCGCTGATCGCCAAACTTGCCGTCCAATACGCGCGCGAGACCGGTTGCGACACGATTGCCCACGGCTGCACCGGCAAGGGCAACGACCAGGTCCGGATCGAGGCCACCGTGGCCACCCTGGCCCCCGAGCTCAAGGTCATCGCCCCGGTGCGCTCGTGGCGGATGGGGCGCGAGGAGGAGGCCGCCTACGCCCGTGAGCACGGCATTCCGGTCAAAGGCGGAGCCGAGATCGCCCCCTACTCGATCGATGACAACCTCTGGGGCCGCTCGAGCGAGGGACGCTGGATCGAGGAGCTCGACCACGCCCCCGAGGACGACGTCTTTCAGCTCGTGACCCGCCCCGAGGAGGCGCCCGACCGGCCCGAGGTGGTTTCGGTCGAGTTTGAGTCGGGCGTGCCGGTGGCTCTCAACGGGGAGCGGCTGGCGCCGGTGGAGCTGATCGAGCGGGCGGGGGAGATGGGCGCCCGCCACGGGGTCGGGATCGTCGATCACATCGAGGACCGGATCGTGGGTCTCAAGGTCCGCGACATCTATGAGGTGCCGGCGGCCGCGATCCTGCTGCTCGCCCACCAGGAGCTCGAAAAGCTGGTCGGGACGATCCATCAGAACCAGATGAAGGTCTCGCTGGACCAGAAATGGGCCTACCTGGTCTACGCCGGGCTCTGGTGGGAGCCGCTGCGCACCGACCTGGACGCCTACATGGAGGCCGCCAACCAGCTGGTCACGGGCACGATTGGAATCAAGCTCTACAAGGGCTCGGCCCGCGCCGTGACCCGCGCGTCGCCGCACGCCGTCTATGACGCCCAGCTCGCGACCTTCTCGGAGTCGGGCGGCCTGTTCTCCCAGGCGGCGTCGCCCGGCTTTATCGAGCTGTGGTCGTTGCAGTCGCGGATGGCGTGGCGGATTCGCCACGAACGCGACTGACCGCGACGGCCGCGCGCGGCCGTCGCGCGACGAGGCAAGGTAGGACCGAGCGCATGGGTTCCCAACCCCCCCGCTTTTTCTTCTT
>JBPCIY010000078.1:0-12006 GCA_051005855.1 Solirubrobacteraceae bacterium
AGCCGAACATCGGCAGCTCCGAGCTCGTCGATAAGGCGCTCACCTCCGGCCAGATCCAGATGTACCCGGAGTACACGGGGGTCATCCTCAGCGTGGTCAAGGGGCAGGTCAAGGTTCCGGCCACCGCCGCGGCCACATATCAGGCGGCCAAGAGCTTCGAGGCGGGCCGCGGCTTCACGCTGCTGAACCCGACGCCCTTCGAGAACCGCGACGTGACAGCGACGCTGGTGGCATTCGCCAAGAAGCACGGCCTCACGACGATGGAGGACCTCAAGAAGCTCCCGTCGTTCACCAACGGCGGCCCTCCCGAGAACAAGACCCGCCGCGAGGGCATCGTCGGGATGCACGAGGCCTACCACCTCTTCAACGTCAAGTTCGTCCCGCTGACGATCGGGCTGCAGTACCAGGCGCTTAACAGCGGCAACGTGGACTCGGCGAACGTGTTCACCACCGACGGTCAGCTGCAGAGCGGGAAGTACGTGATCCTGACCGACACCAAGCACATCTACGGGTTCCAGAACGTGGCTCCCGTAGTCTCCCAGAAGCTGCTGGCCAAGGAGGGACCGGCGTTCGCTCAGACGCTCGACGCGGTCAGCGCCAAGCTCACCACCCACGTCATGCAGCAGCTCAACGCCGCCGTCGACATCCAGAAGGTGGATCCGGCCACGGTGGCGAGCAAGTTCCTGGCCGCCAACGGACTGAAGTAGGCGAGGCCGACGTGTTCGAGTACCGGCGTACGGTTCCAGGAGGCTGATCCCAGATGGCGGATCAGCCTCCGGTCGAGCGCGGCCAGACTGAGGAGAATCCCTCGGCGGCCGCGCTCGAGTTCCGCAACGTGAGCAAGCGCTATCCGGGTGGGGACCAGCCCGTCCTCGTCGACCTCTCGTTCGAGGTTCCCGCGGGCGAGATCTGCGTGCTGGTCGGTCCCTCGGGGTGCGGCAAGACCACGGCGATGCGGATGGTCAACCGCATGATCGACATCACCGAGGGTGACATCCTGCTCGACGGCAAGAGCGTCCGCAAGCGCGACCCGGCCGAGCTCCGGCGCCACATCGGCTACGTGATTCAGCAGATCGGCCTGTTCCCGCACCTCTCGATCGGCGACAACATCGCCACCGTGCCTCGTCTCCTGGGCTGGGATAAGAAGCGAGTCGAGGCCCGGGTGGTGGAGCTGCTCGAGTTGATCTCGCTGCCCGCGGAGACGCGCGAGCGCTATCCGGCCGAGGTTTCGGGGGGCCAACGCCAGCGGGTCGGAGTCGCCCGCGCGCTGGCCGCCGACCCGCCCCTGATGCTCATGGATGAGCCGTTCGGGGCCATCGACCCGATCACCCGGGAGCGCCTCCAGAACGAATTCCTGCGCCTGCAGCAGGACATCCGCAAGACGATCGTGTTCGTCACCCATGACATCGACGAGGCGATCAAGATGGGGGACCGGATCGCGATCCTGCGCGAGGGCGGACACCTCGTGCAGTTCGACACCCCGGAGCGCATCCTCGAGGAGCCGGCCGACGACTTCGTGGCCCGGTTCGTGGGTCTTGACCGGGGCCTGAAGCGTCTGTCGCTTTCCTCGCTCAGCGATCTGTCGCTCGAGGGGGCGGATTGCCTGAAGGACGGCACCCCGGCGGCCGGCCGTGCCGATCGCAACCGGGTGGTGTTCATCGATGACCAGGGCCGTCCCATCGGCCGACTGGGGCCCGACGGGGAGCCCGAGCCGGTGGGCGCGCTGGGTGACCCCCACACCTCTCTGCGCGATGCCCTGTCGCTGATCATGAGCGACGCCAACCGGCCGCTGGTGGTGGTCGACGCCGACGGCGCCGTGGCCGGGCTGGCGCGGATTGAGGTGATCGCCGGTGCGCTGGCGATCGGCAACGGGACCGGCGCAGCCGGGAAGGACAGTCCCTGATGGGGCCGGTTCTCGCGGCCGGCTCGGGACCGGTACTTCCCAATTTCTCGAGCAGCAGCGGTGCCTGTGAGCGCAACAACGGCCTGTTCTGCTGGCATTGGTTCACCGACCACTGGTCGAGCACATTCCAGCCCGCCCTGCTCCAGCACATCGTGCTCGTGCTGATCGCGGTCAGCCTCGGCTTCGTGATCGCGTTCCTGCTGGCGCTGCTCGCCTACCGGGTGCGCTGGCTGGAGTCCCCGATCGCCGGCGTCTCGAGCCTGCTGTACACGATCCCCAGCCTGGCCCTGTTCCAGATCCTGGTGCCGTTCACCGGGCTGACTCGGCTGACGGTCGAGATCGGTCTGGTCTCCTACACCCTGCTGCTCCTGTTTCGCAACATCGTCACCGGGCTACGAGAGGTGCCTCAGGAGGTGCGCGACGCCGCCCGCGGGATGGGCCTGACCCAGCGCCAGATCCTGGTGCGGATCGACCTCCCCCTCGCCGTTCCCGCGATCTTCGCCGGCCTGCGGGTGGCGACGGTGACCACGATCAGCCTGGCCACGGTGGCGGCGATCGTCGGCATCAACGAGGGGCTCGGCGTTCCGATCTTTGACGCCATCCAGCGCGTCAACTTCAAGACCGAGTTCATCGCCGCCGCCGTCTTGGCGATCGGCCTCGCCTGGGTGGCCGACCTGCTCCTGGTCGTGCTCCAGCGTCTGGTCGCGCCCTGGGCGGCGCGCCGTCGCTCCTCGCTGGTCCCCCGGAGTGTGGTGCGTGCGGTCACCCGTCGTCCGCGCCCGATCTCCACCGTGCGGGGGGCCTGAGTTGTTGGCGCTCGCCGATGCCGGGCTGGGTCAGCAGTTCCTGAACTCGTTCACGTTCATGGGCAACAACCTGAGCCACCTGGTGCACGACACTCTGGGCACGATCGCCCTCAGCGCCGCCGCGCTAGGCGTCGCGCTGGCCGTTACGCTGCCGCCGGCCGTGTGGCTCGGTCATCTGCACCGCGGCTCGGGAATGGCGATCCGCATCGCCAACCTCGGACGCTCGCTGCCCGAGCTCGGGCTGATCGCGATCTTTCTCGCGCTGCTCGGCATCGGCTTTGTCAACGTGATGCTGGCGCTGGTCATCGTCGGCATTCCGCCGATCCTGGCCAACGCCTTCACCGCCGTCGACGGGGTCGAGCCCGACGTGGTCGATGCGGCCCGCGGGATGGGCATGAGCCCGCTCGCCGTCCTGCTCAAGGTCGAGATCCCCTTGGCGCTGCCGCTGATGTTCGCCGGGATCCGCACCTCGGTGCTGTTCATCATCGGCGCCTCGCCACTGGCCGCGATCGCCGGCGGGGCTGGTCTGGGCGAGATCATCGTCAACCAGGCGAGCTACGGATTCGACGGCGTGCTCGCCGCGTCCCTGTGGGTCTCCGCGCTCGCGCTGATCGTCCAGGGCCTGTTCGCACTCCTGCAGCGCGTGCTCACGCCCAAGGGCCTCAAGGTCGGCACCCGGGCCGACGGAAAGCCGGCCCGGATCGATGTGGGCGTGGCCGACGCCGAACGCGTGACCGCGCAGGTCGTCTAGGCGGGTCGGACTTCACTCGCCCGCCGGGTCCGGGGCGATCCCGGCCAGCGCGAAGAAGTTACGCAGTACGCGCGCGCCGTCCGGGTGCTCGACGCTGAACTGCTCGGGGTGAAATTGCGTGCCCCACCAAGGCCGATCGCGCGCCCGGACCGCCTCGACCGCACAGTCCTCGCTGCGGGCGAGGACGACGAAGTTCTCGGGCAGCGTGACCACATCCCAGGAATGGTGCTCATAGGTCACCGCGGTCAAGCCCAGCCCGCCGAGCAGATCCCCGTCATCGAGGATCTCAACCGGGGCAAATCCGACCGCCGGGCGCTCTCGCGGCCCGATCGCGCCCCCGGCAAACATGGCTTGTAGCTGCATTCCCCCACAGATCCCGAGCACGGGCCCGCCAAACCGCCTCACGCTCTCACCCAGACGATCGAGTGCCACCGCATCGTGCTCCGCCCATGGGGCGAAGGATCCGCTGAGGACCACGGCGGCAGCGTCGAAGTCTTCAGCATCGCAGTAATGCCGACTGCGCACGGGCACGCCGGCCAAAGCCTCGATCCGCTCCCGGATCACCTCGTAGTGGCGCTTCAATGTCCGCGTGATCGCCGGCCGGTGCTCGGTGACCACGAACTCGACGCCGGCGGCCGCCATCGGGGTGAAGAGACGGGGCCGGCGGTCAGAGCTTGGGCGCGTAGTCGAGGTTGCGCTGCTTGAGCCCGGGGGTGCTTCCCAAAAAGGCGTGGCGGGACATGTCAGGGCTGTAGCGGCTGGCCGCGGGCGTGCGGCCCAGCGCTTCCGCGACGGCGCGGATGTGGTGCGGGGCGGCCCCGCAGCAGACGCCCAGGTAGTCAACGCCGAGTTCGCGGGCCTCACCGGCAAACTCGCCCAGCTCATAGCGATTGCACGTGAAGGGATCAAGGGCGGTCGGAAACGGCCGATCGCCCGGGATGCAGTCACAGTCAGGATCGGTCAAGGACTGAAAGCTGGGTTCGGCGGTGTGCGTGCGGTAGGGCACCGGCAGCGCGGCGACGTGGCAGGACACGGCCGCACGGATGGCCCCCAGGAAGGGCAGCATCGTGCGCGGTCCCCGGATGCAGTTGAGGCCGACGACGTCCGCGCCGGCGTCCTCGAGGCGCCGGCAGGTCTCCTCCGGCGTCCAGCCTTCGCGCGTGACCGGCTCGCGGTGGATGGCCAGGGTCACCACCGCAGGCAGCCCCGTCTCGAGGATCACCTCCGTGGCCAGCAGAGCCTCCTGCCCCCACGAGAACGTCTCGCCGATGATGAAGTCGACGTCCGCCTCGACCGCCCAGGACACCTGCTCCTCGAACATCCCCCGGACGGCGGCCTGGGCCGAGGCGTCGGTCGGGTCATAGACGTTGGTGTTGCAGATGTCACCGGCCAGTAGGGTGCCCGTGCGCCGGGCGACCTCGCCGGCGATCGCCAGCGCCTGGCGGTTGATCGTCTCCAGCGCGTCTTCCCGACCGATCAGGCGCAGCTTCTCCCGGTGGGCGTAATAGGTGAACGCCTCGACCACGTCAGAGCCGGCATGCACGAACTCCTCGTGGAGCTGGGCCACGATTTCGGGATGCTCAAGCACGACTTCGGGCACGAAGGCGCCGGCTTGGAGGTAGCCGCGGCGCTCGAGCTCGAACAGGTACCCCTCGGCGCAGATGACCGGTCCGGTCGCCAGCCGCTGCCGCAGACCATCAGTTCGTGCGTCAGCCATCGTGTTTACCCCTTGTTTCCGCGTTGGAACGTCCGATACGAATGGTGCCATAACGGCAACACCCGTTGCAACCGAGAGGCGCCGAGGGTTCCGCCCACCCGAAAAGAGTCCCGAACGCCATCGGGAACAGAGTACGATTCTGATTCTCGGTTGCCAAATGACTTGTTTTGCTTGCTATGACAGGTGTGATCGATCAAAATCGGATTGACCTCAAGGCCCTGAGGGCCCTTGTGGCAGTCGCGGATGCCGGCTCGTTTCGGGCCGCTGCGAAATCTCTCGGCTATACCCAGTCGGCGATCTCGCATCAGATCGCGATCCTCGAGCGAGGCTTGGCCGCCCCGTTGTTCACCCGCCCGGGGGGCCGGGCCGCGACGGCGCTGACCCCGGCCGGCGCGGCCGCCTACCGGCGAGCCCGGCGGGTGCTGGGTGAGATCGAGACGCTCGGGGCCGACATCGCCGCGATCCAGAGCGGCGAGCGCCAGACGCTGCGCATCGGCGTTTTTCAGACCGCCACCACCGAGCTGCTGCCCACCGCGCTGCGCACGCTGCGCGAGCAGCGCCCCGACGTCGAGGTGATCCTGGCCGAGATTCAAGACAACAGCCGCACGTTTGATCGCCTCGCGGCCGGCCAGCTGGACCTGGCTTTCCTGGTCAATCCCGAGCCCGACGAGCGGATCCAGTCGATCCAGCTGCTCGATGACCCGTGGGTGATCCTCACCCGCCGCGACAGCGAGCTGGCCGCTGCCGCCGTCCCGTCCTTTGACCTGCTCGACGGCGTCGACCTCGTGGCCTGGAACCGCCGATGGCGCACACAGGTGGAGCTGGAGGACGCCTGGCGGCGGCGGGCGATCAACCCCCGAGTCGTCTACCGCACCGATGACAACCTCGCGCTCCAGCGGCTCGTGGCCGCCGGCTACGGTCACGCCTGCCTGGACCGCCTCGGCGCCGCCGGCGCGGTCGAGCCATCGCTGACCTGGTTGGAGCCCGAGGAGATCCTGATCCCGCGGACGATCGCCCTCTGCCACCCTCGCCATCGCGACTCCAGCGCCTCGGCCCTGATCCTGATGGAAGCCGTTCGAAGCCAGTTCGGGACATGACCAGTCGCCTCCCGGTTGACTACGACGGTCTTATCGGGGAGGGCTGGAGCGGGACCGATCCCGACGGCGCCCACGTCAACGTCGTCCTCGCCGAGCGCGGCACGCCCACCGCCGCAGCGCTGCTGACCACCTTCACCTCCCCCGCCCCCGGACACGCGCCGATCCTCGTCGTCGTCGGCGAGAAGAAGCGGCTCTACGAACCGGTGTGGCCGCCGACAATCATGATCAACAAGGCGACCGCGGTCGAGCCGCGCCACCAGAAGATCACCTGGGGCGCCGGCCAGCTGGGCATCGCCCAGGGAGTGCTGGACGCAGTGGCGGAGGATCTGATCCCGGCCAGCGGAGATCTGCTCGTGTTCGTGGCGATCTACATCGACCCCGGGGCCACGGATGAGACCGCCGTCCGGCTGGCCAGCCGTGAAGCCACCCTCAAGGGCATTCGCACCGCGCGCCAGGGCCGTGACCCGGCCGCAGCGCGGGCGCTGGTGGACCGGCGCGACCACGTGCGCAGTCCCTTCTACGGCGGCTCGTGAGGCCACCTGCTCCAGCATGACCCGCGTGGGATTCATCGGCCTGGGCCACATGGGCGGCCACATGTGCCGTCACCTCCTCACCGCCGGCTTTGCTGTGAGCGCGTTTGATCTCAACCCCGACGCGCTGGCGCGGGCGGGGGCGGCGGGGGCCCGGGTGAGCGCCGGGGTGGCCGACTGCGCCGGCGACGCCGAGATCCTGGTCACCAGCCTGCCGGGTCCGGCGCAGGTCGACGATGTGCTGTGCGGCGCCGACGGCGCGATCGCCGCCCTATCACGCGGCGCGCTGATCGTCGAGATGAGTACCAGCTCCCTGGAGGTGGGGCGCAAGGCGCTAGGCGCCGCCACCGCGCGTGGAATCAAGATGCTCGACGCGCCGGTCGCCGGCCAGACGATCGGCGCCGAGGCCGGCACGCTGGCGATCTACGCCGGCGGTGATGCCACCGCCTTGACCCGGGCGCTGCCGGTGCTGGAGGCGATCGGCGACCCCCAGCGGATCTTTCACCTCGGCCCGAACGGCGCCGGTTATGCCGTCAAGCTGCTGCTCAACCTGACCTGGTTCGTGCACGCGGTGGCCACAGCCGAGGCGCTGACCATCGGAGTCAAGGCCGGTGTGGATCTCGACACGCTCCACACCGCGTTGGTGAGCTCACCGGCCAACTCCGTGTTTCTGGAGCGCGACGTGCGGATGGTGCTCGAGGACGGCGATTACGACCAGGGTTTCGCGATGGAGCTGGTGACCAAGGACCTCGGCCTCGCCGTCGACCTCGCCCGCGATGTCGGCGTGCCGGCCGAGCTGGCGTCATTGGTGGAGCAGATCCACCGTCGCGCGCGAGCGCGCTACGGGGACGCCGCCGGGGAGATGAGCGCGATCCGGCTCTACGAGGATCAAGCCGGGGTCGCTTTGCGCCGGCCTGGGTCGAAGGCGGTCAGCGCGCGCCCGGCGACGGAACCCCGGCGCTGACCACCCCGGCCGACGCGCAGGTCGTCAGCGCGAGGGACAGATCGGAGTTCGCGACGCCAGCCAGATCGGGGTGATCGAGGTTCAGCTCGATCGTCGGCGTCGGGTCGGCGGGTCCGTCGATACCGAGGCTGGCCCGGCCATGGGCGACCAGCTGGCCCCACAGGTCCCCCCCGGCGGCGGCCAGCAGGGCGTCCCGGGTCTGACCCTCCCGGCGGGCGAGGGTCTCGAGCTCGCGGCATTCCTCGAACGGGTCGATCCGTACCTGCTCGTCGGTCCCGATGGCCAGGCGCACGCCGGCATCGCGGTAGCGCAGCGCGGGCAGGGCGCCGTCGCCGAGATTGCCTTCGGTGGTCGGGCAACTGACGACGATCGTCGCGCTGCTCGCCAACCGGGCGATATCGCCGTCTGAGACGTGGATGCCGTGCACGACGCTGGTGCGTGGGCCGAGGAAGCCACAGCGCTCCAGCAGCTCGATCGGCGAGCAGCCATGCTCGGCCTGGCACTCGTCGAGCTCGCGACGCTGCTCGCAGGCGTGGACGTGTCGGACCAGGGAATGCCGCTCGGCGTACTGGGCCACGCCGGCGATCCAGTCCGCGGGCACGGCGCGGACGCTGTGTACCCCCACCCCCACGTGTACGCCCGCGCGCGCGTCCGCCCACGCCCGCAGCGCGTCCACCCGCTCCAGAAAGGTCTCCACGTCGGGGTCGCAGAAGCGGCGCTGGCTGGGCTCGGCCTCGCGCCCCGGACCGGCGCGGTGATAGGCGGCCGGCAACAGCACGATCTCCAGCCCGGCCGCGAGCGCCGCCTCCGCGAGCACGATCGCCATCGCGTTGGACTCGGCATAGGGGTTGCCGTCGGGCTGGTGCACGAGGTAGTGAAACTCCCCCACCGCCCCGTACCCCGCCGCCGCCATGGCCCGGTAGACCCGCTCGCCGACCGCGCCCATCGAAGCCGGGTCGTGCGAGCCGGCCAGTCGGTACATCTCGGTCCGCCAGCGCCAGAAGTCATCGCCGGGGTGCGAGCGCTCGCCGATGCCCCGGAGGTCGAGCTGGAAGGCGTGGCTGTGGGCGTTGACCATCGCCGGGACCCGCGCCGTCCGCGCCGCGTCGCTCATCGCCGGGTGATCCGGGCCGCGGCCGCGGCGTCGCGGACATATACCGGTTCGCCGGCGATGAACGTCGCCAGCACCGGGTTGCGGCCGAGCCGGTAGGCGATCCGCTCCACCGGGCCGTCGAGGAGGAGCAGGTCGGCTTGCTTGCCCGGCTCGATCGAGCCTAGGCTGCGCTCGAGGCCGAGCGTCCAGGCGGCATTCAGCGTCACCGCGGCGAGCGTCTCGCGCACGCTCATCTGATAGAGGCGCGCCCCCAGCCCGATGACGAGCGGCATCGAGACCACCGGGGCGGTGCCCGGGTTGGCATCGGTGGCCAGCACGACCAGCGCTCCCGCGTCCAGGAGCGCCCGTCCGGGCGCGCGGTGCTCGGCCCCCATGAACTCGGCGACCGGCAGCAGCACCGCCGCACACGCGGCCGTGGCCAGCGCCGGCACGTCCGACGGCACCAGCATCGAGAGGTGATCCACCGACCGGGCGCCGGCGTCCAACGCCACCGGCACCGACCGATGGCTGGCGAACTGCTCGACGTGGGCGCGCAGGGCCAGCCCTCCGGCCGCCGCCAGCGCCCCCATCGTCTCCAGGTGGCGGTTCTCAAACGCGATCGACTCGACGAAGATGTCCAGCGCACTGACACCACCACTGGCGAGCACCTCGGGCATCATCGCTTGCACCTCGGCCATCCATTGGTCGGCCGAGAAGCCGGGCGGGATCGCGTGGGCGAGCAGGCCGGTGGAGAGCGTGGTCTGGGGCACGCGTGTCTCGAGCTCGCGGGCCAGCCGCAGCGCGCGCAGCTCGCCCGCACGCGAGAGGCCGTAACCCGACTTGGTCTCAAACGTGGTCGTCCCCGCCGCCAGCATCTCCGCCGCCAGCTCGCCGGCCTGAGCCAGCACGGCTTCGTCTGGGCTCTCGGCCAGCGCCCGGGCCGAGGCGGCGATGCCCCCGCCGCTGCGGGAGATCGACTCATACCCGACGCCGGCCAGCTTGTGCTCGTACTCCCCCGCGCGCCAGCCGGCGAAGGGCAGATGCGTATGGCAGTCGACGAAGCCCGGCACGATCGCGCAGCCGCGGGCATCGACCACGGTCTCGGCCCCCGGATCGGTGCCCAGACCCGTGATCGACCCGTCGCGCACAACCAGGTCCCCGGGCGACAGGGTCTGGGCCGCCAGGTCGTTCCCCCGCAGCCACGCCAGGGCGTCGGCCGGCGGGCGCAGGATCTGCTCGGCGCCGTGCAGGAAGAGCGAGCGCCCGCTCACCGCTGGTCGGGCTCGGGATCGAGCATCGGCATCCGGATCCCGTGCCGTCGCGCCGCGTCCAGCGCCTCCGGGTAGCCCGCGTCGGCGTGACGGACGACGCCGAGCCCCGGGTCGGCGGTCAGGGTCCGGCGGACCCGCTCGCCGGCTTCCGGTGTGCCATCCGCGACCACGACCTGCCCGGCGTGGATCGACTTGCCCATCCCGACGCCACCGCCGTGGTGGATCGAGATCCAGCTGGCGCCGCACGCCGTCATCAGCATCGCGTTGAGCAGCGGCCAGTCGGCCACGGCATCCGAGCCGTCGCGCATGGCCTCGGTCTCCCGTTCCGGGGAAGCGACCGAGCCGGCATCGAGATGGTCGCGGCCGATCACGATCGGGCCCTTCAGCTCACCCTTGGCCACCATCTGGTTGAAGCGCACCCCGGCCCGGTCGCGCTCCCCGTAGCCCAGCCAGCAGATCCGGGCCGGCAGGCCCTGGAAGCGAACGCGCTCACCGGCCAGCGAGATCCAGCGCGCGACGTGCTCCTGGTCCCCGAACAGGTCGAGGATCGCGCGGTCGGTGGCGTGGATGTCCGCCGGGTCGCCGGACAGGGCGACCCAGCGAAAGGGGCCCTTGCCCTCGCAGAACAGGGGTCGGATGTAGGCGGGCACGAACCCGGGATAGGCGAAGGCGTCGGCGTCCCCGTGTTCGGCGGCCAGACCCCGCAGCGCGTTGCCGTAGTCAAACGCCTCGGCCCCAGCGGTCTGGAGAGCGCGGATCGCGCCCACGTGGGTGACCGCGCTCTCGCCGACCTGGCGCAGGTAATCGTCGGGATCGCGCCGGCGCAGGACCTCGGCCTGCTCGAGCGTGAGCCCGGCCGGGATGTAGCCGTTGAGGGGATCGTGGGCGCTGGTCTGGTCGGTGACGACGTCGATCTGCACCCCCCGCCGAACGAGCTCGGGCAGCACCTCGGCGGCGTTACCGGCCAAGCCGATCGAGAGCGCCCGGCCCTCCGAGCGCGCGGCGTCGAGGCGGCCCAGGGCGTCATCGAGGTCGGCGGCGCGCTCGTCCAGGTAACCGCTCTCGATCCGGCGCTCGATCCGGCGCAGGTCGATCTCCACACACAGCGCGGCGCCGCCGAGCATGGTCACGGCCAACGGCTGGGCACCCCCCATGCCGCCCAGTCCCGCGGTGACCACGAGCCGTCCGGCCAGCGTGCCCCCAAAGCGCTTGCGCGCCACGGCGGCAAAGGTCTCGTAGGTGCCCTGGAGGACGCCCTGGGAGCCGATGTAGATCCACGACCCGGCGGTCCTCTGGACGTACATCATCAACCCGGCCGCGTCGAGCTCGCGGAACTTGTCCCAGGTCGCCCACTGCGGCACCAGGTTGGAGTTGGCGATCAGCACCCGGGGCGCATCTGGGTGGGTCTCGAACACCGCCACCGGCTTGCCCGACTGCACGAGCAGGGTCTCCCCTTCCCCCAGCCGCTGCAGCTCGCGTTCGATCGTGTGAAAACTCGCCCAGTTGCGCGCCGCCTTGCCAATCCCCCCGTAGACGACGAGCTCCTCGGGCTTCTCGGCCACATCGGGGTGCAGGTTGTTGTGCAGCATCCGTAGCGCCGCCTCCTGCGGCCAGCCCCGGCAGCGCATCGCCGACCCGAATTCGACGTTCATGGGGCCGCACGCTACCTCAACGCGATGGCGCCGCGGCGGGCCGGACCCGGGCCAGCAGCTCGCCGCTCCGGACCCACCGCTCGGCCAGCTGCTGCACCTCGGGACCGAGGGGACGGTCCTCGTCCAGAGGCGCCACCGTCTCGCGCACACAGGCGTAGGCGGCCGCGGTGCCGCGGCCCAGGATCCCGGGCGCGGCCAATTCGATCGCCTGGGCGGCGACGA
>JBPCIY010000079.1:0-32991 GCA_051005855.1 Solirubrobacteraceae bacterium
TCGTCCCAGCCGGCCTCGCGGGCCTCCTCGTGGAGGTGCACGGGCGGCCGCCCGTCGACGACCAACGCGCGCAGGTAGCGCAAGAGTGCTGCCTCCCGCTCGTCCCGGGAATCGAACTGCCGCGCGAGCGCGACCTCATCGAGCGCCAGTCCGGCGCCGCGGGCGGCACGAGAATGCATCGCGATTCCCGGGCCTGACTGGTAGTGCTCGGCGACCGCGAGCGCGATCCGCTCCAGCGTGGGGAGCGTCAACTTGCCATGCCGAAGCTCCGATCGGAACCGGGCGTAGGCCCGCAGGGCCGCCGGAGACCCGGCGAGCACGCCGAGGAAGTTCGGTAGCTGGCCGCCCCCCGACAGCGCGCCGCGGAGCACGGCGGCCGACCCTTCGGGGGCAGTGAGGTCATCGTGGATCTGAAATCTGCTCATCGAAATCTTCATGGCTGACACCCGCAGGCTCATGGGCGGAAGAAAGCGTTCCGCCCTTCAGTTTTGGCATCTACTTACGGTTTATAAGTGTAGTGGTATCCGGGCGGCTGCACAAGACCCCTCAGAAACCCCATATCCCTGTATACGACCGGCCATAAACGCTGGATCACGCCCCGGACATAAGTGGATATGGGTTCCCTGCCCGGGGCCCTCGTCGCCGGGCGGCGGGGGCCGGAGGGCCGGAGGGCCGGAGGGGGGCCGGAGGCGGTCAGCCGCGGGCCGCACTCGTGGCGCCCAGGACCGAGGGGTCAGTGCGCCGCGAGAGCGTGATGCGCGGCCAGCACCGCGGCGTGCGAGCTGACGGCCGCCATCAGCATCAGCGTCACCCCGAGCAGGACGGCCCACATCGCCACCCGGTCGGGACGGAAGCCCGCGCGCTCATGGCGCCTGACCTGAGAGTGCCGCTGGGCGGCCGAGGGGCGGGTGCCGTTACGCGACGCGTAGCCCTCGGCGCCCTGGCCACGGATCGTCACCGTATGGCGGCCCGCGACCCCGCCGGGACGCCCGGGGACCCCTTCGGGGCGGCCGGAGAGCCCGCCGGGACGCGGAGGCGGGGGCTCGACGCTGTCGACCCCTCGCGGGCGCACGGGATCCGGTTTCTGGCCGCGTTCTTCGCGAGCGAAGCTCGCTCGTGACGACGCTGGTGCAGACATGCCTGGGCGGGGCATCTGATCGTCCTCTTTCGGTGGCTTGCGGGGTTAGCTGACGGGCTCGCGACGAAAGAGCGACGCTACGCGCGTGAACGCGATTAGCCCCAACAACCTGGTTCCCCCACTTCCCTCCCACTCCTGACGGCGCGGGCGGTATGGGAATTCAGCTTGACGGCTTGGCGATGCTACCAACGACCCCCGACGGACCGCAGCTGGCGGCCACACCGGCTGGTACGGGCCGCACCTGGCGGCCAAACCGGCCGGAACCTACTCCTTGCCGGCTACCCGGGCCACGAAGGCCGAGACGTTCTGGGCGTCGCGGCCTTCGACGATGTTGGAGGGCATGACGCCCTGTCCGAGGCACTGCTGAGCCGAGCCCGAGGATGCGTTGGGCAGGCATCCGTTTTCGATCGTGTGCAGCACGAGCGAGCCCGGTGGCTTGAGCATGTCCAGATTCGGGCCGACCTTGCCGATGGCGTTCGCGCCGGCCAGCGTGTGGCAGACGCCGCAGTGGCTTCCGAACAGCTCCCGGCCGGCCTTCTCGTCGGCGGTCAGCTTCAAACCGCCGACCTGGGCGTTGGCCTTGGCGTGGTTACCGGCCAGCAATGCGACCGGCAAGGCGACGCCAAACCCGACCAGCACGACCAGAAACATGGTCCCGGCCGCCCGGTTGGCGCCCCGTGACTGCTTTTGGAGCGTCGCCCGGGCACCGCCAAGGCCGCCGCGGGCGGCGACGAAGAACAGGCCGAACGCGAGCACGACCCAGAAGGCGACGAAGATGGCGACTCCAAGCACTGCGAGCGGCACCTTATCGGGCGAACCGGGAGGATGGGCCGCGCCGCTAGCGTCGTCGCCCGGAGGCGAAGCTCATGACCGGGGGCGCCACGGCTCGGAAATCCTCGGCCTCGCGCTCGCTCCCGGGCGGGGCTCGCTGCGCGGCGAGGCCGCGGCGGACCTGCTCGTCGAGCATCGAGAAGTCCTTGATGTCGGCGAGGATCTGGTCCGGGGCATCGATCGGACCGATCCGCTCGACGAGCACATTGATCGCCCCTCCGGCGGCAGCGAAGCGCTCCAGCTTGCCCGAGATCAGCATCAGCGGCTCGGTCCTGACCAGCAACCGATGGCGCTCGTAGATCTTGGGTGCGACGATCAGGTTGATCGTCCCGTGCTCGTCCTCGAGCAGGATGAAGACCACCCCCCCAGCCGTCCCGGGCCGCTGGCGCGCGACGACCATGCCCCCGATCGTGACCCGCCGTCCATGCTCGAGCGTCTCCAGGTCTTGACTGGTGACGGCCGCAGCCGGCAGCCGGGGGCGCAGGAGCGCCAGCGGGTGCGATCCCGCCGTCAGTCCGGTGGTGCCGTAGTCAGCCAGCATCGCCTCCCAGTCCGACAGCGGGCGCAGGGCGGGCGGGGCGGTCAGATCGAGCGGAAGCGTGAGCTGGGTGCCGCCGGGCACGCGACGGCCGGGCGCGGTCACGCCGAGCTGCCAGAGCGCGATGCGCCGGGCTGACCCTCCGCCCGTACCAGTGTCCGGGCCCGCGGCCGTGCTCATGGCCGCCGCGAGTCGGTCACACGCCCCTGACCAGGCCAGGAGCTCGAGCGCAGGTCCCCCCGCCCCCGCCCGCGAGGCCAGCTCCGAGAGTCCTTTGAAGCGCCCGCCGGCCACCCGGGAGGCCACGAGCTGGGTCACCTCCTCCTTGCGCACCCCGCGCACATAGCCAAGCCCGACTCGCACCCGTCCCCGCGGCACACCGGCCTGCTCCGCGGCGGGCCCGGCGAGCTCGACCTCGCACTCCACGCCGCTCTCGTTGACGTCGGGGGCCAGCACCTCGATCCCACGCCGCTGCGCTTCGTGGACGAGCGCATCGGGCGGGTAGAAGCCCATCGGCTGCTCGTTGAGCAGCGAGCAGAGCAGCTCGGGCGTGTAGTGAACGCGCAGCCAGGTCGACTGGTAGGCGAGCAGCCCAAAGGCCGCGCCGTGGGCCTTGGGAAAGCCAAAGCCCGAGAAGCCTTTGACCATCGCAAAGACCCGCTCGGCGGTCTCGGCGTCGACCCCATGCTTGCGCTGAGCCCCGGCCACGAAGCGCTCGTGGTAGGCCTGGATGGCCGCATCTGAGCGCTTGCGGCTCATCGCCCGGCGCAACCCCTCCGCCTCCCCGACGCTGAAGCCGGCGAAGGCGATCGCCACCTCGAGCACCTGGTCCTGAAAGATGATCGTCCCGAGCGTCTCGGCGAGAACCGGCTCGAGCGCCGGGTGGTCGTAGGGGACCTGGTACCCGGGCTCGACCCGCAGCCGCTGGCGGCGCTCGATGTAGGGGTTGACCGCCCCACCCTGGATCGGACCCGGCCGGACGATCGCCACCTGCACGGTGATGTCCTTGAGCGTCTCGGGGCGGGTGCGCCGCAGCGACTGCATCTGGGCGCGGCTCTCGATCTGGAAGACCCCGGTCGTGTCGGCGTTCTGGATGCACTCGTAGGTGGCAGGATCGTCGTAGGGGATTCGAGACAAGTCAACCCGCTCCCCGCGCGAGCACCAGATCAGGTCCACGCAGCGCTCGACCGCGGAGAGCATCCCGAGACCGAGCAGATCGATCTTCAGAAAGCCCGCGTCGGCGCAGGAGTCCTTGTCCCACTGGGCGATCTGGCGCCCATCCATGGCCGCCGGCACGATCGGGCAGCAATCGATCAGCGGCCGCGTGGCGACGATCATCCCGCCTGAGTGCTGAGACAGATGTCGCGGCAGCCCGTGGGCCTCGGCGGCGAGCCGGGCCAGCCACGCCCAACGGCCCTGGGGCCCCCGACGTCCGGTGCTCTCGATGTCCTTGCCCACTTCCCGCGCATCCCATCCTTCGCTACCTCGCGCCACCCGCTCGATCTCCCCTGGCGGCAGCCCGAGTGCCTTGCCGAGTTCGCGGATCGCCCCCCGCGCGCGGTAGGTGGGGAAGGCGGCGACCAGTGCCGAGCGGTCGTGGCCGTAGCGCTCGTGGACGCGGGGGATCAGCCGCTCACGGATGTCCCGGGGAAAGTCGAGGTCGATGTCGGGCAGCGAGGTCAACTCCTCGTTGAGGAAGCGTCCGATCAGCAACTCGTTGGCGATCGGATCGACGTGCGAGAGCCCGGTCAGGTAACAGACGATCGAGGAGACGCTCGAACCCCGTCCCCGCCCCGGGGGCAGCAGAGCGCGGACCGTGTCCGGCCCCCGCACCTCGACCGCGACCTCACGAGCGAGCTCGAGCATGTCGTGGTGCAGGAGGAAGAAACCGGGCAGGTTCAGCGCGGCGATGATCCGCTTCTCCTCCTCCAACCGGTTCATCGCGCGCTCGCGAATCCCGGCCGGCGCGTCGGTGTAGCGCTCGCGCATGCGGGCGTCACAGAGCTCGCTCAGCTGACGCATCGCCGCCTTGTCCTCCGCCCCGGGGTAGCGGTAGCCGAGGTCAGTGCGCAGGTCGAAGCGCAACTCCTCAGCCAGCCGAGAGGTCTCGAGCACCGCCTCGGGATGCTCGGCGAAGCGGTCCGCCATCGCCTCAGGCGAAGCGAGCACATGACTGAAGTTCCCCCGCCGCTCAGGCTCTGAGGCGTCGAGCGTCATGTGCTTGCGCACGGCGACCAGCGCGTCCTGAAGCGGAGCCCGCGACCGGGCATGGGCGTGCACATTGCCGGTCGTCACGCCGGCGAGACCGAGCCGGCGCGCAAGCGCGGCCAGCCGGTGATTGCGCGCCCGGTCATCACGCAGAAACGGCCGCTGGAGCTCGATCCGCAGGCGCTCGGGGCCGAATCCCTCGCGCAGCCGCCGCAGCGTGCCCTCGTCGTGCACACCGCGCAGCGCACAACCGCTCAGGCAGACCAAGCCCTCGGCGTGCGCGAGGATCGTCTCCAGGGCGATCTCGGGCTTGGTGGCCGGCGCCCCGGGTCGCCCCTCGCGCGTGTGGGCGTGGGCGCGAGTCAAGATCCGGCACAGGTTCGACCAACCCCGGGCGTCCTGGACAAGCAGCGTCAGGTGGCGCCCGTCCTCGAGGTCGAGCTCGGCCCCGTGAATCGGGCGCAGACCCAGCGCCCGGGCACTGACCGCAAATTCCATCGACCCCGAGACGGTGTTGTGGTCGGTCAGGGCCACCGTCTCATAGCCGAGCTTCAGAGCGGCCGGGACGAGCTCATCCGGCAGCGAGGCCCCATCGAGGAACGAGAACGCGGAGTGACAGTGGAGCTCGGTGTACATGTACGAACATATGTTCGCACCGGGGGAGGACAAGTTCCCTTCCGGTCTCCTCTTGACAACTTATTAGTCGCTGCTAAGCTGTCGTATTAGTTAGCAGTCACTAACCACTTCTGGAGGCGCAGATGTCTGACTCACGCCGGAGGGCCTGGACCCTCGCCATCGTTTCCATTGGCCTGTTCATGGTGGTGCTCGACAACCTCGTGGTCAGCGTCGCCCTGCCCAGCATCCACCGCGACCTCGGGGCATCGATCCAGTCGCTGGAGTGGACGGTCAATGCCTACACGCTCTCCTATGCCGTGTTTCTCCTCACCGGCGCGGCGCTCGGTGACCGCTTCGGGCGCAAGCGGATGTTCATGTTCGGGATCGGCCTGTTCACGCTCTCCTCGGCGGCGGCCGCGCTGGCGCCAACCACTGGCGCCCTGATTGCCGCCCGGGCCGTCCAGGGCTTCGGGGCCGCGATCGCCACCCCGCTCACCCTGACCCTGCTCGCCGACGCCTTCCCGCCCGCCCGGCGGGGAGTGGCGATCGGGGTCTGGTCGGGCGTCAGCGGGATCGCCGTCGCCCTCGGCCCGCTGGTCGGCGGCGCCGTCGTCCAGGCCGCCTCGTGGCATTGGATCTTCTGGATCAACGTCCCCATCGGCGTGGCCCTGGTGCCACTGGCCGGCGCTCGGCTGATCGAAAGCCGCGGGCCCAACGCGACCCTGGACCTCGGTGGTCTCGCGCTGGGCTCCACCGGCCTGTTCGGTGTCGTGTTCGGGCTCGTACGCTCACAGTCGCTGGGCTGGACCAGCCCCAGCGTGCTGCTGGCCCTGATCGCCGGCACGGTCCTCGTCGCCGCCTTCGCCGCCTACGAGCGCCGCGCCCAGGCCCCGATGCTCCCAATCAGCTTCTTCGCGCAGCGCAGCTTCGCGGTCACCAACGTCGTGTCCCTGGCCATGTACTTCGGAATGTTCGGTTCGATCTTCTTCCTCAGCCAGTTCCTGCAGAACGTGCTCCACAACTCGCCGCTGCAGGCAGGCGTGAAGCTGCTGGTGTGGACCGGCGCGACGATGGTCGTCTCACCACTGGCCGGCTTCTTCTCCGAGCGCTTTGGCAGCCGCCTGTTCATGGCCGCCGGGCTCGGGCTGCAGGCGGTGGCCCTCGGTTGGCTGGCCACGCTGGCCGACGTCGGGCAGACCTACACGAGCATGATCGGACCGTTCATCCTCGGCGGCGCCGGCATGGCCCTCGTGTTCGCGCCGGCCGCCAACGCCGTCCTGTCCTCGGTCCGCACCGATCAGGCCGGCCAGGCCTCCGGGGCCACCAACGCGATCCGCGAACTCGGCGGTGTGCTCGGCGTGTCGGTCCTGGCCACCGTGTTCACAAGCCACGGCGGTTACGCCTCGCCGCAGGCGTTCGTCAACGGCCTCACCCCGGCCATGTGGGTGGGCACGGCCGTGCTTGGTGCCGGTGCCCTGATCGCCCTGCTGCTGCCGTTCAGCACCCGGGCCACGGCCGAGGCCCACGCCGAAGCCGAGGGGGTCCAAGCGGCGAGCGGCACGGCGACTGGAGCCGAGCCCGCCCCCCTACGCTCGCGTGGCGGCCTGAGCGCGGCATAGGATCACCTGGATGACCGGCCCGACAGTCACTGAGCAGAAGACCCCGCGTCAGCGCGTCCCCGCTGCCGAGCGCCGGGACGCGCTGATCGAGGCGGCCGTCCACGAGTTCGCCCAGGCCGGCCTGCACGGCACCCCGGTGGACAAGATCGCCCGCCGGGTCGGGGTCGCCCAGCCGTACGTGTTCAGCCTCTTCGGGAGCAAGCGCGAGCTGTTCCTGGCCGCCGTGGAGCGCTGCTTTGCCCGCGTCGGTGAGCGCTTCACGGCCGCGGCGGCGGAGTTCGACCCGGCCACCGCACTCCCAGATACCGACGTGGTCAAGGCCATGGGCCATGCCTACGTCGAACTGCTGGACTCAAACCGCGACTACCTGATGCTCCAGCTGCAGTCCTATGCCGCCTGCGAGGACGAGGTCATCCGCGACCGGGTTCGTGTCCTCTATGCCCGGCTCGTCGCCCTCGTGCAGGAGCTCTCGGGCGCCGACCAGGAACGGATCGATGACTTCTTCCGCTACGGGATGTGGCTCAACGTCGCCGCCGCGATGGGCGTGCCCGACCTCTCGGTGGGCTGCGAGTGGGTCCGCGCCGAACTGGCCGAGTCCAGCGCGGACTGAGCCTTCTAGGTCCCAGCGGCGGCGCGGCTCTCGGGATAGCGGGTCAGCCCGTCGTCGGGTATCTCCTCCCAGACCGCGGCGTAAGCGGTGAACTGGCGGTAGCTCGGGCGCACCCCAGGATCTGAGTCCAGCGTCCCCAGCCGCACGCCGACCTCGTCGGCCTCGGTGGGCGAGCGGCTGAAGAGCGCCGAGCCGCACTCGCCACAGAACCACTTCTCAAAGCCCGAATCAGGCCGGAAGGCGCGCAGCAGCTCGGCACCAGCGGTGACCCGAAACGAGCCCGGCTCGGTTCGGCCGCTGGCCGACGCCGCCGCGCCGGTGCGCCGCTGACAGCGGCGGCAATGGCAATAGCTGGCCGAGGCAAACGGCGCGGTGACCTCATAGCGCACGGCGCCACACAGGCAGCCGCCGGTAAAGGCCGGGCTCCCGGTCTCACCGGCCGGGGGCTGGTTCACGCCGTTACCTGCCGGGAGAGGTCACGCGCCGGATCGATGCTCCAGCGGTCGGCGACCCGGAACAGACGGTCGTCCAGGCCCCAGCGATCGGGCAGCTCGGCCCCCTCGTGCTCGGGGCTGGCCCCCTTGAGCGCCATGCCGCCGCTGTTGTCGCCGCGCGCGCGGATCTCCTCCACGTCGGCCGGGCTGAGCCGGAGCTCGGTGGGCAGCGCGGCCAGCTCGGCGCGCTTGTCCTCGACCGTCCGCGCGTGCGGTCCGAGCTCCTGGATCAGGCTCGGAACAACGCAGGACACGGCCTCGTGGGCCAGGTTCCACTGACAGGCGAGCTGGATCACGCTGAGCCCGGCACGCTCCGCGACCGGACGCATGGACTCGAGGCGTTCGCGTCCGGCCTCGATCCAGCCGGCCGGGCGAAAACCGCGATGGTCGCCCGGGACGAGCTCGGCGCCGGCCTCCAGGTCATCGAAGAACAGACCCCCGTAGTCGACCACGCGGGTGATCACCTCGACGTTGTGGTCAGCCGCCGCGTCGAGCACGAGCTCACCGGGCCACGGCTCGAGCGGGCCGAGGATGATCATCGCCCAGTCGATCAGCGCGCCGAAGCGCTCCAGGCAATCGATCAGGTCGAGGGTGAACCCGTTGGCCGGTCCCGGCGCCACGCCGATCAGCCGGGTCAGTCCGGCCCCGCGCAAGCTCGCCATCCCGTTCCAGACCGCCTCGCTCGTATAGCCGGTGCGATCGGGGTTGTGCAAGAGGAGCAGGTCGAAGCTGTCGACCCCGCAGCGCTCGAGGCTGCGCTCGGTCGCCATCCGCAGGTAATCGGCGTAGCCGTCAGCGCCCCGCAGGGCGGGATCGGTAAAGCGCGGGAAGCCCTTGGACCCGTTGCGCTCGCCCTCGTAGAAGTCGTGTCCGACCGCACCCACGACGCAGATCTGGTCACGACTCTGACCAACCAGCGCCCGTCCGAGCATGGTGTCGGCCTCGCCAGCGCCGTAGACGTCGGCGGTGATCACGGTGCGGATCGCCTCGTCGGGCCGGATCAGGTTCAGAAAGCGCTCGTCGTCGAGCGGCTGCCCGTAGTGCATGAAGCGGCCCCCGCTCCACGTCCCCACGGCGACAGGCCCGGGATCGATCGCAGCACGCGTGGCGGTCATCCCACCAGTTTAGTCGCGCCTTGTTTTCGTCCCGCGAGCCTCCCCGTCTCGGGGATCAGCGCTGTCGCCACCACCTCCCACTGAGCAGGTCATGGAAGACCACCTCGTTGCGACCACAGACGGTCACCACCTCCCAATAGCGCCGGCGCAGCGGTCGTTCGGTCCACCAGCGGTCTTCGATCAGCCACGACTCCCGGACCGAGTCCACGGTCCGGGTCTCGACAGTCACCGGCCGGCCCGCGGAGTCGGCGCCGACAGCCACGCGACGGGGCACCGAGAGACGGCGGGGTCCCGTCATGCGCCACACTGATCGTGGGGTGCCGGTCTCTTGCGGCTGCAAGGGGATGTGTGCGCAGTAACCGAACATATTGTCCGCTCACTGCACACACCCTCTCGTTTGGCTGAGCCATGGCGCCACCTGGTCATTGGTAGGGAGCCAGGACGGCCCGGCGTTCGGGGAAGCGCGAATCGGGGTCGACCTCGAGCACTCGCAGGGCCGCTTCAGGACCGGCGGCGGCGCGGGTCTGGCGGATCGCCTCCCGCAACCGGGCGGCCCGAGCGGCGGCCGGATCGTCGAGCAGCACCCGCTGATCGCTGGCGGAGGGGCCAAAGCGCTCGACGGCGAGCCTCAGCTTCTCGGCCGGGGCCGGCAGCTGGGCCAGGCGTGGCGTCAGGGCGAGCCGCATCCGCAGCGGATCCGAGAGGGCCTCGCGAAACACGACCTGTTCGCGCCAGGTCCCCCCCGCCTCGACCATCACCGCGGAGATGACCACCGCCCGCAGCGTCCGCCCGCGCCGCTCGCGCCGAGCGAGCAGACGGTCGATGAGCAGGCCGAGACCACGCTCGAGCTGCGTCCCTGAGGCCGCCTCGGCAAGCTCGAGCTCCTCGCGGAGGAACTCGCTTGCACAGCGAGGGCGCAGCCCGCTGTCAGCGCCACTGGCCAGCTGGTGGGCGAGTAGCCCTCGCTGGCCAAAGCGATCCGCCAGCGCGGCCACGGGCAGCGCCGCGAGCTCGCCGAGGGTTCCCACCCCTAACCGCTCGAGCGCTTCGGGCAGATCAGCCAGCGCGAGCCGCGCCCGCAGCAACGCGACAGGCATCGGCGCCAGATAGGCCCGGGCCCGCGCCTGGTCCCCGGTCACGATCTCCGCCCGTCGGCTCCGAGCCCGGGTCGCAGCAGCGACGGCGGCAAAGCGTGACGGCGCCACCCCGAAGCGGGCGGGGACACGCAGCGCCCGGCGCGCGGCCGCCAGCACGCCGACCAACTGCTCGCTTTCGCTTCCAGCCGCTGCCCTGCCCCCGTGCAGACGCAGCAGCCCGCGGGCGTCAAAACAGACCAGACCGGGCCGCTCGGGCTCGACCGCGGCCCCGATCGACTCCAGGCGGACCAGCAGCCGCTCCCAGTGGTCGGCCACCCCCGCCGGGTCAGGTGGCACGAGGGTCAGCCGGGGACAGCGAGCCAGCGCCTCGCCGAGCCGCATCCCCGCGTGGACACCGAACGCCTCGGCGGCCGGCGACACCTCCCCGACCTGCTGGGTGCCCCCCGGCTCGGGGGCGAGCGCGGCCGGCAGCTGGAGAAGCCCACCCCGGTCACCGACGGCGGTCGTGAGGGCCAAACGAGGGATGAGGACACAGGCGATCATGGTACGAACATATGTTCGCACCCGAGCCGGACGACCGCAACCCCGCACTCGAGCCGGACGACGCAAGCCCGACCGCATCTGAGAGGAGCGCTTCGTGCTCGCCAACCGGCCGGACGCGGATTTCGTCCGGCCGGTGTTGCACGATGACCGACCCGTGCCGTCGCCCCGTCCACCCACCAACCGCTCCGTGCTCCGTGCCTGGCAGGCGCGGGCGCTGTCGGCGATGGCGGTCTGGAGCCGCGTCCCCACCAGCCCGTTCCTCCTGTCCGCCGCGCCGGGCGCGGGGAAGACCCGGCCGGCGCTGGAACTCGCGCGAGCACAGCTGAGCGGTGGCGGCGCCCGGGCGATCGTGGTCGCCTGCCCGACGGCACCGCTGACGCGCCAATGGGCCCGGGCCGCCACTGAGCTCGGGCTTGACCTCGCCCCCGACGCCGACTCGCCCCGCCCCCCAAGTGGCTTTCACGGGGTGGCGGTCACCTACGCGCGGATCGCCAAGGCGCCGGGGCGGTGGGGACGGGAGCTGGCCAGGGGCACGCTGGTCATCGCCGACGAGGCCCACCACCTGGGTGAGGACCTGGCCTGGGGCGTCAGCTTCGCCAAGGCGTTCGGCGCCGGCGAGCGCTGGCTGCTGCTCTCCGGGACGCCGTTTCGCTCCGATGCCACGCCGATCCCAGGGGTGCGTTACGACAGCGAGGGGATGGCCGAGCCCGACGTGTCCTACAGCTACGCCGAGGCTGTGGTGGACCGCATCTGCCGCCCGGTCTGCTTCGTGGCTTACGACGGCACCCTGTCGTGGCGCAGCGGCGATGACGTGATCGAGTCGAGCTTTGAGACCGTCCTCTCCACTCGCGAGGCCAGCCGGCGCTACCGAACCGCGATCTCCACCGAGCTGCCCGATGGGCTGGCGCGGATCCTGCGCGAGGCCGACGCCAAGCTGCGCGAGATCCGGGCCGGCGGCCACCGCGACGCCGGTGGTCTGGTCATTGCCGCCGATTCCGAGCACGCGCGGCGGATCGCCAAGCTGCTGCGCGAGGCGACGGGGCGCGTGCCGCTGGTGGTGCTGCACGCCGAGCCCCGGGCGGCGGCCAAGCTGGTCGCCTTCACCCACTCCACCGACCCGTGGATCGTCGCCGTCAACATGGTCTCCGAAGGGGTCGACATCCCGCGGCTGCGAGTCGGCGTCTACGCGACCGCCGCCAAGACGCCGCTGATCTTCCGTCAGATCGTGGGGCGCTTCGTCCGCACACTGCCCGGCCGTCCAGTGCAGCCGAGCTGGCTGTACGTCCCCGCCGACCCGGTGCTGCGCGATCACGCCGCGACGATAGAACAGGAGCTGCGCCGCTCGATGCGGCGCGGTCAACCCGAAGAGGGGCTCGACGACGCCGCGCTGGAGCGCGCCCAGCGCCGGGAGACCGAGGCCGGCCGGGCCCCCGAGTTCGTCCCCCTGAGCGCCGACGTGGCTCCCCAACTGACCCTGTTCGGCGGTCCGGCACCGGCCCCGCCTCCGGCGGCCGTGCGCTGGCCGACCGCGGCTGGGGCGACCGCGCTCGAGACCGGGGCGGGTGCGACCGCGGCTGGTGCGACCGCGCCCGACGATCCGGCCGCACCGACCCGACCGCGCGAGCTCCCGGCCTTCGAGCGCCGGGCGATGCTGCGCGACGAGCGCCATCGCCTCGTGTCTGAGATACGCCGCCGCGACGGCACCGGTCATCGCGAGATCAACGCCTGGCTGAACCGCAAGCTCGGCATCGCCAGTGTCGAGCAGGCCACGCTGTCCGAGCTCGAGCGCTCAGTCCAGCTGCTGGTGGGCAAGCTTTCGGGCCGGCGCTGACCCGCAGGTTGCGGCGTAGGTCATCCATCGACGTGGCACACGGGCGCGCTATATGCTCGGTGGCCCGGAGTGAGGAGACATAGATGGCCCCTGACCTGACTGACCTCGCGATCGGCGGCGTCCGGACCCTGCGCGCCTTCGGGCAGCGGATCCCGGGCGCCGGGGGTCTGCTGGCGGGGTCTCTGCGGGGCGCGGTCGAGCACCGCACGGTGCTGATCACCGGCGCCAGCTCGGGCATCGGCGAAGCCGCCTCACTCCAGCTCGGTCAAGCCGGGGCCACCGTCCTGCTCGTGGCCCGCACGCGGGAGACGCTCGAGACCGTGGCCGGCGAGGTCAACGCCGCCGGCGGCGATGCCTACGTGTATCCGGCCGACCTCTCTGACCCCGACGATGTCGACCGCATGGCGCGGGAGGTCCTTGACGAGCACGGCCGGGTGGACGTCCTGGTCAACAACGCCGGGAAGTCGATCCGGCGATCGGTCAACCGGTCCTATGACCGCTTCCACGATTACCAGCGCACGATGCAGCTCAATTACTTCGCCCCCGTGAAGCTGATTCTCGACCTGCTGCCGATCATGCGCGAGCGCGGCTCGGGCCACATCGTGAACATCTCGACCATGGGGCTGCAGGTCAACACCCCCCGGTTCGCCGCCTACCTGGCCTCCAAGGCGGCCCTGGACGCTTTCTCGCGCTCGATCGGCCCGGAGATCATCGGGGATGGCGTACACGTCACCACCGTTTACATGCCGCTCGTCCGCACGCCGATGATCGCCCCGACCAAGATGTATGACCGCTTCCCCACCCTGAGCCCCGAGGAGGCGGCGGACATGATCTGCGAGGCGATCCGCAAACGTCCCAAGCGCGTGACCACCGCCCTGGGGAATCTCGGCCAGCTCAGCTACGCGATCGCCCCCGGAGCCCAGGACCTGGTCGTCAACCGCGCTTACCAACTGTTCCCCGAGAGCGGGACCGAGCCCGAGGGCGGGCCGGGTTCGGACCGCCGCAGCGCGGCCGAGCGACGTGCGTTTGCGCAGGCCACGCGCGGCGTGCACTGGTAGGCCTGCCGGTCGCGCATCCCTCACGCCATCAAGGCGCCAAACCCGGCGGCGCCGATGTTCCCCCCGGACAGGACCACGCCGACCCGAGCCCCGGGCAGCCTCACGACGCCCGCCAGCAGCGCGGCCAGCGCACACGCCCCGCTCGGCTCGACCACGAGCTTGAGCCGCTCGAAGAGCAGGCGCATGGCGTCGAGGATCTGGGCGTCGGACACGGTGACCACTGAATCGACGCGTCGCTCGATCACCGGCCAGGTCAAGTCACCGGGGGTCGGGGTCTGTTGCCCGTCGGCGATCGTGCGTCCCACCTCGACCCGCACGCGGTGTCCGGCCGCCAGCGAGCGGGCGACGTCGTCGGAGGCCTCGGGCTCGACGCCGATCACCCGGCACCCGGGGGCGAGCGCGGCCACGACGGTCGCGCAGCCGGAGATCAGGCCGCCGCCGCCGACCGGGACGAGCAGCGCGTCGAGCCCAACAACCCCGGCCTGCTCGAGCAGTTCGAGCGCCACCGTACCCTGTCCGGCCATCACGTCGTGGTTGTCGTAGGGGTGCACCAGCGCCAGCCCGCGCTCGGCGGCCAGCGTCCTAACCAGGGCCTCGCGGTCCTCGCGGTAGCGGTCAAAGCTCACGACGGAGGCGCCGTAGCCCTCCGTGGCGGCGCGCTTGAGGGCCGGCGCGTCGTGGGGCATCAGGATCACGGCGCGCGTGCGGTGCAGGCCGGCGGCGAGGGTGACCGCCTGCGCGTGGTTGCCCGACGAGACGGCGCAGACCCCACGGGCGCGCACCTCCTCGGGCAAGCCGGCGAGCGCGTTGTAGGCGCCGCGAAACTTGAACGCCCCGCCGCGCTGGAAGATCTCGGCCTTGAGCAGCACCCGCGCCCCGGAGACCGCGTCGAGCGTGCGCGAGGTCAGCACCGGGGTGCGGTGGGCGACGCCGTCCAGGCGCGCCGCCGCCGCGTAGACGTCGTCGATCTCGATCGAGCGCGGCGCGTTGGCACCGCCGTCCCCCACCTGCGCGAACCGGCTAGACCGAGCGGCTGGCGTCGCGCATCAGCCGTCCGACCGGGACGGCGGCGAGGTGGTTGCTCTGCAGCTCGGCGCGCAGCCGGGCCAGCATCGGACGGACCTGAGACGCGTTGGTGATCGTGAGCTCGACCACCTCACCCGCCTTGAGGTGTCCGAGCGTGTGCGTCCGGTCGGTGATCCGGATCGCGCCGCCGATCAGGCGACCGCCGGCGCCGTGGGCGACCAACCATTGACCCAGGCTCGGACCGCTGGAGGCGTATAGGAAGTGACGGCCGCGGCCGATCGGGCCGAGCAGATGATGCAATTCGCCGCGAGCGCCGATCCAGCGCACGAGGCCGCCGTTGGGCAGCCGCGGAAGCGCCTGGTCCCCGTAGCTGAGGACGTTGGCGTCCACCGGCAGTGAGGCTTTGGCGAGGCCGAAGGAGGCGTGCATGCCGTAGCGGGCCAGCTGGTTGGCGACCGCCACCACGTCGGCGCTGGGGGCGTCGATCAGGACGCCGACCTCAGGCGAATCGGTGGCGACGCTGGTCACGGGCCGGATGTGGGCGAAGTGCGCGACCAGCGAGTAGGAGGCTCCGGTGGTCAGCGCCCACACCGCGACCGCGAGCCCGGCCGCCGTGGCGGTCGCCGCGTGGGCGGTCCGAACCCGCCAGACCGGCCGGGTCCGGGCCCGGCGCTCGTCTGAGAGGATCTGCGAGGCGGTCGAGGGGCGCCGGGCGAAGGACGTGTCGGGCTCGGGGACGATTTCCAGCGCACGAGCGATGGCCGGCTCGAGATCGCGCTCACGCCGCGCGACCTGGGCGAGCTTGAAGCGCTCGAGCGCCGCGTTGGAGGCGCGCACGTGACCGACTCCGAAGCCGTAGGAAACGACCGGGCAGCCGCGGATGAGCGCTTCCAGCACGGTCAGGCCAGCGCTCGAGTGCACGAGGACGTCGGCGGCGGCGAGCACATCACCCATGCGATCGGTGAAGCCCATCACCCGCAGGCGGGGCTCGCCGGCGAAGCGCTGGGCGACCCGGGCGCGCGTCTTGTCGTTGCGGCCGCACAGGCACAGGACGGTGGCGTCCTCGAAGGCGAGGGCGGCGCGGGTGGCGCCCGAGAGGTCACCGACGCCCCAGCCGCCGCCGGAGACCGCGATCATGCGACCGGAAGCGGGGAGACCGAGGCTGCGTCGCGCGTCGGCGCGCGAACGCGCGGCCAGAAAGGCGGGTGAGGTGGGCGGCTTGGCCCAGCGGACGCTGCCGGGTCCGGCGATCCGCTGCACCTCCTCGGCGGACTCCGGGTGGGTGATGAAATGCAGGTCGATTCCCGGGTGCGCCCAGAACTGCAGGCCGGCCAGGTCGGTGATCGAGGAGTAGCAGGGCACCTTGAGCTTGCCGTTGCGACGCAGCTCGCCGAGGACGGCGGTCACGCCCGGGTAGGTGGAGACGATCTGGTCGGGATCGTGAGCCCGGATCAGACGCATCAGGCCGCGGCGGCCGAAGAAGGTGAGCAGCTTGCGCGACAGCCAGCGGGTGGGCACGAAGTACATGAACAGCCAGTACTGAAGGTCAAACAGCCAGGGCAGGTGCTGGAACATGAAGGCCGAGTTCTCGCGCAGGACCTTGGTCAGGACCGGGCCCATGGCCGGCAGCCCGTTGACGACCGAGACGAGCGCGTCGGGGTCCTCGTCCTTGAATTCCCGCGCCACCGCCCGGGCGGGCAGATCGTGCCCCTCGCCGATGTCGGCGGAGATGATCAGCACCTTGCGGGGCTTGGCTTCGGCGTCGGGCTCGCCGGCCGGAATGATCGCGGCCTGGACATCGTCGGCCTTGGTCTGGGCCTGCTCGTGGCGCCAGGCGATGTAGCGGCGCACGCCCTCGGCAAAGGGCGTCGCGGCCGTCCAGCCGAGCTCGCGCTGGGCACGCTCTGAGGAGACGACCTTGCCGCCGAAGTCGCCCGGGCGAGCGGGCGTGTGGACGATCTCGACCTCGCCCATCAAGTCCTTGATGGTCTCGGCGATCTGCTTGATCGTGACCGTCTCATCGCTGGCCAGGTTGTAGATGCGGTTGACCGCGACGTCGTCCAAGCCGCTGGCCACACCCTCGGCCAGGTCTTCGACGTAGACGAACTTGCGGGACTGGCTGCCGTCCCCGGCCAGGGTCAGCGGCTCGCCGGCCAGCGCCTTGTTGACGAACGCCGGGACCACCGCGGCCTCGCGGGCCCGGGGACCGTAGGGAATCCCGAAGCGCAGGATCGTGTAATCGATCCCGTAGAGCTCCTGGTAGGCCTTGCAGTAGAGCTCGCCGGCGAGCTTGGTGCTCGTGTAGAGGTGGCTCGGCGGCGGCAGCAGGGTCTCCTCGTTGACCTCCTCGGGCTCGCAGTCGGAGTACACCCAGATCGTCGAGGCATAGACGATGCGCTTGACGCCGGCCCGCCGGGCCGCCTCGAGCACGGCGACCGTGCCGCGGGCGTTGACCCGCTCGGCGTCCTCGGGCTCGGCGTGGACGTCGTTGACGTCGGCCACGGCGGCGAGGTGAGCGACCGCGTCGCAGCTGTGCAGCGCGCGCTCCAGGGCCTCGCGGTCGGTGATCGAGCCGAGCACGGTGTCGACCGAGGACCCGGATCCGCCCGCTCCCAGATGCCAGGGCGAGGGCCGGAGGTCGTAGATGACCGGCTCGTGGCCGCGGGCGCGCAGCTTGTCGACCACATGCGAACCGATGAAGCCCGAGCCCCCGGTGACCAGGACGCGCATGGGTCAGCCCGCCGGGCGGTAGTAGAGGGGTACGCAGGAGTGGTTCTGAGCCACCCAGTCTGAGTTGGGCAGCGACACGTCATGGCCCATGATGCGATGGCAGGGCTCGTCGTAGACACGGCCCGTCGAGCGCTCCAGCCAGTCGAACACGACGTACTTGTAGAGCCCGGAGACCATCCCCGCGGGCAGCTCGAGCCGGCTCGGGTACTGGGGGTCGAGCTCGGCCCGGGCGATCTGGTTCTTCCAGCTGACGATTTCGGGCATCCGCCGCACCTGCACCAGGCCGAGCGCGGCCGTGAACTCACTCATCCGGAAGTTCAGGCCCGCGACCTCGTAGCTGGGCTTGCCGTAGTTGCGAAAGCCGCGTGCGTGCTCGATCACCTCGGGCCGGCGCGAGACGAGCACGCCGCCCTCCCCGGTCGAGATCGTCTTGGTCGCGTAGAGCGAGAAGACACCGGCGTCGCCCCACGAGCCCGGCCGCGCCCCGTTCCACGAAGCGCCGTGGGCGTGGGCGCAATCCTCGATCAGGAAGATGTCGTGCGCCCGGCAGTAGTCGGCGATCGGCTGGGCGTCGAAAGCGAGATGGCCGCCGATGTGGACCAGGAACGCGGCCCGCGGCTTGTACCGCTCGGCCGCGCGCTCGAAATCGGCCAACGACATGCACAGGTCCTCGCGGTTGCAATCCACGAACTGCACCTCGGCACCGGACCGAATCGCGGCCAGCGGCGTGCCCATAAAGGTGTTGGAGGGGCACAACACGGTCTCGCCGGCCACGCCCGCGAAGTGCAGGGCGGCCAGCGCCCCCCCGGCCCAGCTGGACATGGCCACGGCCGGGAGCTCGTTCCACGTCTCCCAGGCGGCCTCGAAGCGGGCGTTCATGTCGGCTTCTGACCACCGACCGGAGTCCAGAACCTCGTCGATCAGCGCGTGAAAGCGAGCGCGGTCGCGATCGTCAAAACCGATCGCAAAGCGCGCGTGGTCAGGGACGCTCTGAGGGGAAGCTGATGCTGGGTTCATATGGAGGGGTGCGCCCGTGACGCGCGCTCGACACGCTGCTACGCCGGCCGGCGGGGTCGAATCCCGCGCGCTGAGTGCCAATCGTGCCAGTCAATGTGCGCTCTGGCAAGCCTGTCAGACCGGTAGGACGGTACCGATTTTCCGCCTTTCCAGCTCGCTGGTGATCTCGGTCAGAGCCGCCGCGGTCCGGCGGTGGGAATCGCGCGCGCTGTAGAAGTCGGCGTCGTGCAGCAGAATCACGTCTCCCGGGAGGACGCCGTGCAGGGTCCGGCGCGCGATCCGCGCGGGGGTGGTGAGCCGACGCCAGTCCTTGCCCCAGCGCGACCACAGCAGCGGCGCCAGCCCCGCGCTGTGCACGGCCCGCAGGCCGGTCGGACTGTAGATGCCGTAGGGCGGCCGGTGCCAGACCGGACGTACGCCGACCGTGTCCTCGATCGCGGCCAGGCCGCGGGCGATGTCGTCGCGGACCTCACCCGGGGTCAGGCGCAGCTGGAGACGGTGGCGAAAGCCGTGCAGGGCGACCTCGTGCCCCGCGGCCGTGATCTCGGCGACCAGCTGCGGCCAGCGCCGCGCCTGCTCACCGATGACGAAGAAGGTTGCCCGCGCGCCCGCGCGCGCGAGGATCTCAAGCACGGCGGGCGTCCCTTCGGGGTGGGGCCCGTCGTCGAAGGTCAGAGCGACGCCGTCGGCCCCGGGCAGCCGGCAGGCCAGCCCGAGCGACCGGGCGGCGCGATCGCTGACCGGGGCGAGGAGATGGGTGAGCATCCAACGATGATGGCCGACGGGCCGCCGTTCTCGGCTAGCGTCGTGTTATGACTGGAGGTGGCGTGCCCGACCTGGACCGGTGGATCAGCGCGCCCGCGCTCCGGGTCGCCCACCACCGCGACAGCGACGCGACCGCCGACGAGCTGTGGGCGGCCGCGCAGTCGGTGCGCCTGTCCGAGACGACCGTCCTCGGCCGGCTCGTGCGCTGGCGGATCCCGGGTATCGCTCCCGAGGTCCGCTTCGACGAGCTCTTCCGACAACCCCCGTTCATGGTGCTCGAGTCGGGCGAGGCGTCAGTCGTCTCGGGGCTGGTGGGCCGGATCTGGACCCTGCGCCGCGACTACCCCCAGCTCGCCACCGCGCAGGAATTCGACGACTGGTCACAGCGCGGCACGGCCCGGGTCGTCTTCGCCAACTGGGCGCGGCCACGCCCTGAGGGAGGCGCGGTGATCGCGGTCGAGGCGCGGGTCCAGGCGATCGGAGCCCAGGGCCGGATCGGCGTCGCCGCCGTGCGACCGCTCGTGCGCGCGTTTCAGCACCTGATCGCCTCCGAGGCGATCGCCGCCGTCGTGCGCCGGGCCGAGCAGGCATGACCGTCCGACCCAGCTGTGTGGCGGGCCCGCAACAATCCCGGCGGGTAGGCCGCCCGCGGGTCTAACGTCCGGGGCGAGGATGAAGACGACCGTCGACTTTGACGCCGAGGTGACGATCCGCTTCGTGCGCTACGCCAACCCGGAGACCGGCTGGGCGGTGATCGACGCCGCCGCCTCTGATGGCAGCCGGGTGGCGCTGGTGGGACCACTGCACCACCTCGAGGAGCGCGAACGGGTGCGGGTCAGCGGGACCTGGGTCAACGACAGCCGCTACGGCACGCAGGTCAAGGTCAGCCACGCACGGCCCCTCCCGCCCGACGATCCCGATGTCCTGGTCGGCTATCTCAAGCGAGTCACGCACGTGGGCGCCAAGCGCGCCGCCGGCCTGGTGCAGCGGTTCGGCCCGGTCACCGTTCTGGACGCGATCGACCGCGACCCGGCCGGGGCCTTCGCGTCGGCCGGACTACGCGGGAGACGGGTGCAGGAGGCGGTGGTCGCCTGGCAGACGATCCGGGTCACCCGCCGCCTGCACCTGCTGCTCGCGCCCCATGGCCTGGCCTACCTGGCGGCCCGAATTCACGAGCAATACGGAACCGGCGCGCACGAGCTCCTGAGCGCCAACCCCTACGAGCTGACCAGCCTGTTCGGGGTCGGCTTCGCGATCGCCGATCGGATCGCGGTGGCGACCGGAAGCGGCTCCCACGGCCCCGAGCGCGAGCGAGCGGCGATCATGCACGTACTCGCCGAGGCCGAGCGCAGCGGCAGCACCTGTCTGCCGCTCGGCGAGGCCACGGCCCAGGCTGCGGTGCTGCTGGGCGACGACCCCTCAGAGGGGGCGATCGATGCGCTGCTCGCCGCGGCGGCCGTCACCCGTGAAGGAGACTGGCTGTACCGCACCGCGACCGCCGAACTCGAGGCCGAGCTGGCCGCGCGCGTGGACGAGCTGCTCGCCGCCGAGCCCTCCGAGCGGCTCGGCGAACCGGGAGGCGAGACCGCCGCGGAGCTGACCGACGAGCAGCGGGCCGGGCTCGCGGCGGCGTTTGCCCACCGGCTGTCGGTCATCACCGGCGGCCCGGGGACGGGCAAGACGGCGTCGATCAAGTCGATCGCCACGAGTGCGCAGGCGCGTCGGGCGCGGGTCATGCTGCTGGCCCCGACCGGGCGGGCGGCGGTGCGGATGACCGAGGCCAGCGGTCTGCGGGCGCGGACCGTACACTCCGCGCTGGGCTGGATTCCCGGCGAGGGCCCGACGCACGACGAACAGGATCCGCTGGCCTGCGACCTGTTGATTCTCGACGAGACGTCGATGGCCAACCTGGAGCTACTGGTGACGCTGCTGCGGGCGGTCGGCGGCGACACCCATGTGGTCCTGGTCGGCGACGCCGACCAGCTCGCCCCGGTCGGAGCCGGCAAGCCGTTCGCCGAGTTGGTGGGCAGCGAGCGGGTACCGAGCACCCGTCTGACCCACATCTTCCGCCAGGCCGCGGGGAGCATGATCGTCCAGGGCGCGCACGCCATCCGCCGTGGCGCCGTGCCCGAGTTCGCGCCCGCCGACGGGATGCGCCGGGACCTGTTCCTGATCGAGCGGTCGTCGGCCCGCGAGGCCCTGGCCGAGATCGTCTCGCTGGTGGCCCACCGGCTGCCCGCCCACTACGACGTCGATCCCGTCCGCGACATCCAGGTCTTCGCCCCCGTGTACCGCGGTGAGCTCGGAATCGACGCGATCAACCTGGCCCTGCGCGAAGCGCTCAATCCCGACGGAGCACCGGTGCGTGGCGGGCGCCTGCGCGTGGGCGACAAGCTGATGATGACCGGGCGCAACCTGCACGAGCTCGGCTTGATGAACGGGACCCTGCTTCGGCTGCTCGACGAGATCAGCGGCGACGATGGCGACTCGGCCGCCCTGTTGGTCGGGGCCGAGGAGTCGGTTTTCCGCCTGCCCCCAGAGGACGCCGAGCGGCTGCGCCTGGCCTACGCGTGCTCGGTCCATCGCGGCCAGGGCATCGAGTTGCCGGTCGCCGTGATCGTGGCCCACCCCGCCGCCGGTGCGTTCTTCCTGCGTCGCGAGATGCTCTACACCGCGGTCACCCGCGCGCGGCTGGCGACGGTCATCGTCGGCACCCGCCAGGTGATCGCCCGCGCGGCGCGGACCGCCGACACCGGCCGGCGCCACGGCCGGCTGGCGGAGCGGCTGACCGCGGCCGGCCCCGACGATCCGAGGGCCGGCGCTCAGCGCGTGCGCTCATAGAGGATCGCACCGACTTTGACCGATGGCTGCTCGCGGCGGATGCGCTCGATCATCTCGACGCCGGTGACGCCGGGCATCTTGAGGTCCATGA
Organism: Solirubrobacteraceae bacterium; assembly: GCA_051005855.1. Classification (GTDB taxonomy): domain Bacteria; phylum Actinomycetota; class Thermoleophilia; order Solirubrobacterales; family Solirubrobacteraceae; genus Palsa-465. Next base: position 22,168 of record JBPCIY010000079.1, read on the forward strand.
GGGCCAGGTCCGGGTTGCGCCGCTCGATCAGCTGCGCCAGCTCGGCCCCGGAATGGGCCTCTCCGACGACCTCCATGTCCTCGAGGTGCTCGATCGTCCGGCGGATCCCGGCGATGATCAGAGGATGGTCGTCGGCCAAGAGGACCTTGACCGTGGTGTCGGCGAGATCGCGCTCGGCGATCGGCTGGTGCGCTAGAGCTTGCATCGTTGTCTCCTTCTCGCGCCTTGAACCGGCACGAGGCCATTTGCGGTCAGGAGACGTTTCGGCGCGCGGAAGACGATGCTTGAGCGGGTAGTTCTCCGGATTCGCGCCAGCGAACCGGTTTTCAGCAGGCTCTGAAGGGAATTATCGGCGATCGGGCGGTGCCTGGCTGCTCCACGTTGGTCTAGAACGATCTAGCCGTTGGTGGACGATGCCGCCGCCCAGGCTCGGTCTGTGATGAGGTTTGCGTCGGTGATGGTCATGGCTGAGCGCTTGAGTGCGGAAGTTCCCGTCGGCCGGCGGGAGATCGAGATCACCCATGCGCGCAAGGCGCTGTTCGAGGATCCGACGGTGACCAAGCTTGATCTGGCCCGTCATTACGCCCGCGTGGCCGAGGCGATGCTCCCCCACGTGCGCGACCGCCCGCTGGCGCTGGAGGCCTTTCCGCAGGGCGTCGGGCGCCACGGGTTCTTCATGAAGTCGGTCCCGGGCCACTTCCCCGCCTGGATCGCCACCGCCGAAATCCCCAAGCGCGACGGCTCGTTGACCCAGGTGCTCGCCAACGACCCAGCGACGCTGGTCTATCTCGCGGGCCAGAACGTCGTCACCCCTCACGTCTGGTTGTCTCGAATCGGCGATCTACGCCGGCCCGACCGCCTGATCATCGATCTCGATCCGGCGCCCGGGATCCGCTTCGCCGAGGTCCGGGCCGCCGCCCGCGCGACCGGCGAGCGTCTGCGTGACGCCGGGCTGGCCACCTTTGCGATGGTCACCGGGTCGCGCGGCGTACACGTGGTCGCGCCGTTGCGGGCCAGCTCTTCGTTTGGCGAGGTGCACCGCTTCGCGCGGGCGCTGGCTGAGGCCTTGGTCGCCGACGACCCGCGCCGGCTGACCCTGGAATGGCATCGGGCCGAGCGAGGACGGCGCATCTATCTCGACGTAAACCGGATCAACTATGCCCAGCACGTGGTTGCGCCCTACGGCGTCCGGGCCAGACCGCGAGCGCCGGTGGCGATGCCGATCGAATGGGAGGAGCTCTCAGACCCCAGGCTGGCGCCCGACCGCTGGACGATCCGTACGGCCGGCAAGCGTCTCGCCGACCAGGGCGACGCCTGGGCCAGGCTCGCCCGCCACGCCCGCAAGCTTCCGACATGATGGTCGGCGGGCCGGCCGGCAACGAACAGCTCACGACCGCCACCGGGGTCATCTTGCTCGTGCTGCTCGCAGCGCTCGGGGTGACGATCGTGCGCATCGGCCAGCTGACCTGGCTTGATTTCTTCCTTGGACTCCTCGTGATCGGTCCGGTGACCCTCAAGCTGGCCAGCACCGGCTACCGCTTCGTCCGCTACTACGCGGGCAGCGCCCCGTACGTGCGCCAGGGGCCCCCTGAGCTGTGGCTGCGTCTGCTCGCACCCGGGGTCGTACTGAGCACCGTCGTGGTCTTCGCCAGCGGCGTGGTGCTGCTGTTCCTGGGCCCGGCCCACCGCGATCCGTGGTTCTTGATCCACAAGGCGTCGTTCTTCGTCTGGCTGGGCGCCACCGGCCTGCACGTCCTCGGCCACCTGCCGGGGATGCGAGCCGGGCTGCGCGCCACCCGCCGGCCCGGGACGTCGGCACGCGGGGGACAAGCGGGCGGCGCGGGGAGGGTGATTGCCATCACCGGCGCGGTGGTCGGGGGGCTCGTCCTGGCCATCGTCCTGATCCCGGACTTCGCCGGCTGGACCGCCCACCCGGCCCTCTGGCAGCATCACCACGGTGGCTGAGCCAAAGTCCCTCAGCGCACGACAACGCTGAAGAAGTCTCGGCTGTAGGGAGCCAGGAACTGCCCGGCCACGCCCGGCTGACCGGCCACGACCTGGACGGGAGCGACCGGACCCCGGCCCCCGCGGTGACCGTAGAGGTACCCCGCCACCCACTCGGGATTGATGTCGAGCTCCACAGCGCGCACGACCCGAGCGGCCAGAAGCGCAGAGGACAGGCTCGAAACCGAGAGGTGCTCGCCCCCGGCCCAGATCAGGTGTCCGTCGGCGGTGATGCCCAGCGCCGAGCGGGCGGGCGTCGCCGTCCCGTGCAGCGTTGCCCCCCAACAGGTCAGGCAGCCGATGTTGGCGGCCGCGCGACCGTTGGCGATCAGGAGCGGCAGATTCTGCCGTACCGACACAACCTGCTTACCGCTCGCCGGCACCCCCTGGTGCCAGGCCCCGATTCCGGTGCTGCCGTCCGAGTAGGTGACGATCGAGCCCAGGCCGACGGTGAGCGGCGCCGCGGTGCGTCCGGCCAGGACGAAGCCGCCGCTGTGCGTGTCCAGTTTGAACCCCCCGTTGAAGGCGGCCACGAGGCGACGGCGCTCAGACCCAGCGATCTCGGGCCCGTAGCGCCAGCCGGTCGGTCCCGCATCCACGGTCCCCGAGTGCAGGTGCAGCGTGACCAGGCTCTGATCGAGCGAGAGCAGCGAGATGTCCGGACGGCGAGCCACGTAAACGACGGTCCGGCCGCGCCAGCTCATGGCCGGTACAAAGCTCGTCGGTCGCGTGCTCGTCGCCGCGCTGAGCAGGTGGGGATAGGCCGGCGACCTCGGCTTGCGCGGCGCGGCCGTGGTCGCCGCGGTCGCCGCGGTCGCCGCGGTCGAGGGCATCGGCGCTGGACCGTGGCGAGCGCCGCTCGTGGTGGCGGTGCTGCCTCCGCAGCCCCCGATCGCGGCACTGAGCGCGGCCGCGCCGAGGAGCGCGGACCGGGCAGGATGCCACCTGCGCGACGGTCTCAGCATTTCAGCATGCATTCTGTGCGAATCTTGCCCCGCGCGGCCGAGTCTTGCGCATTAGTGGGCTGAGCCTGCGTGGGGGGAAAACTTGGGCGATCGGTCCAGGTTTTGCACGTTTGCAGGTCCCGGACGCCCGCTCCTGGCTCCAAGTCAACGGCGAGCGCGCGGCGCCCGGTGGGAGGGTGGTGCGGCCCGGCGCCGGGCGATGACCCGCTCGGCGATCAGCGAGGCGATCAGCGCGCCGACCAGCGGAATCTCGAGCATAGCCAGGACACCGAGGCCGGCGGTGAGGCTGAGCAGGAACACCGCGATCACCACGGCCGCGCCCGCATCCTGGATCAGGTCCCGGCGACGACGCGCGAAGTGACGCTGGCGCCGACGGCGCTGGGCACTGACCGCCCGGGGCGAGCGGGCCCTGCGCGGGGTGCCGCGGCCCGAAACGGGACCCGAGGGGCGAGTCCCGCCTCGAGGCGGCGGTGAATCGGTTCGGCGAGCTGGGGCGGAGCTCATCTCACAGCCCCAGGGCGAAGGTCAGCAGCCACGCGACCCCGGTCAGCTGGATGAAGCGATCGCGCAGGAGGATCTCCTCGGGCGCCCCACCCCGGCCGCCCGTGACCAGCAGGCCATAGCGCAGGAGCGCGACGGTGAAAGGCAGGATGGTCGCCTCGCGCCACGGGCTGCGAGGCCCCCCGAAGGCCCACAGACAGTACGCCCCCAAGGCGACCGCAGAGGCGGCTCCGATCACCATGCGCAGGAAGTCCGCATTGTATTCGTCGAGCACCGGACGCGAGCTGCGCGACGCGGGATCGATGAAGTCCGCGTAGCGCTTGCCGGCTGCGACGAACAGGGCGGAGAAGGAGATCACGACGATGAACCAGCGCGAGATGGGCACCCCAGCAGCGGCACCGCCCGCCGCGGCCCGGATCACGAACGCCCCGGCGATTGCGGCGATGTCGGCGATGGCGACGCGACGCAGCCAGGTCGTATAGGCGAAGTTGAGGCCCACGGACGCTCCGGCGAAGGCCAGTGAGGCCGGGCCTAGGGTGGCCGACAGTCCGAGCCCGCCGGCGATCACGAGCACCGCGACGATCAGGGCCCGGCCCGGGGCGATGGCGCGGGAGGCGATCGGGCGGTGGCGCTTGACCGGGTGCTTGCGGTCCTCGGGGGCATCCCGCAGATCGTTGAGCAGGTAGGCGCCGCTCGAAAGCAGGCAGAAGGCCAGCGCGGCCAGGGCGACCCGCCCGGCCACTCCCGGACGCCCCAGGGCCCCGGCGGCCGCTGGAGCGCCGAACACGAGCAGGTTCTTGGGCCACTGGCGAACGCGGATGGCCCGGATCCAGGAGGCGAGCCCCTGACTGGCCGGGCGCAGCACCCGCACCGAGCCGGCCCGCACGGCGTCTGAGCGCCGGCGCGGGCCGGCGACTTCGGGGGGGGCCGCGGCTGCCCGCGGCGCTGCATTGACTCTGGGCACCTGGGTCTTGCCTCCAGCTACCACGTTTCTGCGGACCGCGGCCTTTCGCCTGCCCGCGAGCATGAGATTTTTCTGAAACGTTTAGGGCCGCCGGGCAGGACGACCCCGGCCGGGGGCGAATGCGATTTTCACGGGCTCGACCGCCGAGAGCCCGCTGCGCATGTCCGCCTCCGCCACCGCCCGACTATCTCTGCGGCCACTCCCGCCGCGGCTCACCCCGCTACGCCGTGCGCGCCGTATGCTCGCGCTCGCGCTGGCGCTGTGTCTGGTGCCGATCGCCTTCTCCTACGGGGGGATGCTGGCTGGTCCTTCCAATTCGAGCTTCACGATCCGCTCCTTCGAGTGGCTGCGCGACCACGGGGCGGCAACCCTGGCCTCGACGATCGAGAGCGTCTATTACTCCTGGACCGCACCCGCCACCGGCGGCCCGGCGCTGCGCGCGCTCGCCATCAAGGTCCGGGCCACCGCCGCCGTGCATCCTCCCGACGTGGCCCCAATCGTCCACCCCGCGGTGCCCCGGGAAGGGGTCTGGGTTCCCACCGAAACGTGGAGTGGGGCCAGCCCGCCGATCCAGATCACCCAATTCCGCAGCGACCCGCTGTATCCGCAGATGGTGGCCGGGGTGGCCTGGATCGACACCCACCGGGCCTCGGTCGTCCTGTATCCCGGCCGCCTCGAGCCGTCGGTGTCGCTCCCCCGGGGTCTGATGGAGGCGCCGCCGCCGCTGCGCAGCCGCCTGCTGGCCACCTTCAACAGCGGCTTCAAGCTCCAGGATTCCCACGGCGGTTATGCCCTTGGGGGGGTCACCTACGCCCCTCTGCAGAACGGGTTGGGGACCATCGTCGGCTACCGCGACGGTCACATCGACGTCCAGTCCTGGTCGTATGGCGCCCAGGCGCCGCCCGGAGTTCGGTTCGCGCGTCAGAACCTGCCCCTGATCGTCTCCGGCGGACAGCCCAACCCCAACCTCAGCGACGGCCCACAGTGGGGAGCGACGCTGGGCAACGCGGTCCGCGTCTGGCGCTCCGGCGTCGGGATCGACGCCCGCGGCAACCTGATCTACGCGGCCGCCAGCGACCAGACCGTGGGGTCGCTGGCCCAGATCCTGATTCACGCCGGAGCGATCCGCGCCATGCAGCTCGACATCAACTCCTACTGGGTGACGTTCAACTCGTATGCCGAGCCCAACGCCGGCCAGCCGAGCAGCCTGCTGTCGAGCATGACGCGGCCGCTGACTCGCTACCTGTCAGCCGACGACCGCGACTTCTTCGCGGTCTATCTGCGCTGAGCGCGCGGCCAGCGGCTCGGCTCAGCGCGGCTGCGGAACGATCCGGATGTAGGGCCGGGGCGACTCCCACCCGTCGGGGTAGATCTCGCGGGCCTGGTCATCGGAGACCGCGCCGCCGATGATCACCTTGTCGCCCTGCTGCCATTGGGCCGGGGTCGACACCTTGTGGTTGGCGGTGAGCTGCAGTGAGTCGATCACCCGCAGGACCTCGTCGAAGTTACGCCCGGTGCTCATCGGGTAGACCAGGATCAGCTTGACCTTCTTGTCGGGCCCGATCACGAACACGTTGCGGACGGTCTGGTTGTCGGCTGGCGTGCGGTCCGCGGCATCGCCGCTGACGTCGGCGGGGAGCATGTCGTAGAGCTTGGCGACGTTGAAGTCCCCGTCGCTGATGATCGGGTAGTTCGGCGCGGTCCCCTGGGTCTCCTCGATGTCCTTGGACCAGTTCACGTTGTCTTGCACCGGATCGACCGAGAGGCCGATGATCTTCACGCCGCGGCGGTCGAACTCGGGCTTGATCTGGGCCATGTAGCCCAGCTCGGTGGTGCACACCGGGGTGAAGCTCTTGGGGTGCGAGAAGAGCACCGCCCACGAGTCCCCGATCCAGTCGTGAAACCTGATCTTGCCCTCGGTCGTCTCGGCCTCGAAGTCCGGGGCGGTGGAGCCAATCTTCAGTGACATCTGTCTTATCTCCTGTGTCTGGCGTTGCCGTTGGCCGGGCCGCGGGGACTGCGTGCGCCGCACCGGCGGGTAATACATAAGCAGGCTCGACCTGCGGCCCTTCATGATCGCATGTCCACTGAATCAGTTGCCTTTGCGGGCCAGGTGCCCCGATGCGCCCGGCCCCGCTCACCGGGCCAGACGCGCCAGGCGCACCGCCAGGCTCTGCGCGTAGCGCTGGGTGGCGCCCGAAACCAGGGGCAGGAAGAGCTCGGGCTCGATCAACTCGGCCTCCATCAACCGGGGCTGCTCACCACCGACCATGTCGATCCGCGCGTAGAGCGGCGCCTCGGGCAGCGCACCGAGGGTCGCCGCCCCCACGGCCAGTTGCGCCGGGGTGGGCACGTGCCGGGCGACCGTGCCACCGTAGTAGGCCTGGACGCGGTAATCGCCGCCCGCCGGGATCTTGACCACCGCGTGGCTGAACTCCCGCTCGAAGTAGATCAGAGAGACCTCGCCCGCCTGCACCGCGGGCAGGAAGGGCTGGACGAGGGCATCACCGGACGCGAGCAGGGCCGACAGGTGCTCGCCGGCCCGCGGATCGCGCGGATCGACCCGCAGCGCTCCCTGGCCCCCGCCGGACACCGCCGGCTTGATCACCACCTCGGCCTCTGCGCCCAGCGCCTGGGCCCGCGAGGCTGGGGGGTCGTCGCGGCTGACCAACCGTGTCGGGACGATCGGGACCCCGGCGGCCTCGAGGTCGAGCAGGTAGGACTTGTGGGCGTTCCAGCGCACGAGCTCGATCGGGTTCGCAAACGCCGTGGCGGACGCGACTTCGGCCGCCCAGTCCAGAAACGCGCCCGCGTGGTTGAAGTAGTTCCACGGGGTGCGGCACACGACCAGGGGCGCGTCGGTGAACGGGTAGGGCTGATCCCAGGGCCGCAGCTCGGCATGAATTCCGATCTCGGCCAGGGCGGCGACCACCGCCGCTGACTCGGGGTCGGGTTTGGGCATCTGCGTAGCGGTCACGAGCACGATCTCGGGCGAACCCGGGGCACGGGCCGGCGGACGGATCGAAGACCTCGAACCGAGCAGCCGTTCGAGCACCGCGGCGACGCCGTCGTCGTCATTGCTGTCGGTTACCTCGGTCGCCACGGCGAGGACGTCGACATGGGCGTTGGCGACGGCGACCGCCGTCCCGGCCCAGCCCAACAGGGAAAGATCGTTGGGCATGTCACCGAAGGCGATCACGTCGTGGCGCCCGACGCCGACCGTGTCGCACACGCGGGCCAGCGCCGAGCCCTTGTCGACGCCGGCGGCGCTGATCTCGAGCAGACCGTCGGCCGAGTTGGAGTGCGAGAGCTCGACCAACCCGGCCAGAGCATGCTGCGCGGGGGCGAGCATGTCATCCGGCGAGAGGCCTTCGTGGCGAAACATCAGCTTGACCGGCGGTCGGTCCAGCAGCCGCGAGACCGCCGCCACGGTCGTGTCGGCGGGCACCGGCCAGCGCGGCTCATAGCCCGGCTCGTGGCCAAAGCCGTGGGTGTGCTCGACCGCCCACGCCCCGCCCGGGAACATGGCGGTCAGGGCCGCCACCACCTCAGCCACCACCTCAGCTTCGATCGCCCGCTCAGCCAGCGCCGCATCCTCGTCCAGGTCCCAGGTCACGGCGCCGTTGGCGCACACCGCCACCGAGGCCCCCCCGAACTCCGCCGCGAGCGGGCGCACCCACCGCACGGGCCTCGCCGTGCAGGCGACGACCATCGAGCCGGCCGCGTGCACGGCGGCCAGGGCGCGGCGTGTCCGCTCGCTCAGGGTCCCGTCCGAGCGCAGCAGCGTACCGTCGAGATCGCAGGCGATGATCCGGGGAAACACGCGGGCCATCCTGCCAGAACACCGGGTAGCCTCAGCCGCGCATGTCGAGCACCACCCCGCGCCGCACCCTCCCCTGGCTCCTGCAGGCCCCGGCGATCCGCGACGTCAGCGCCCCCGGCTGGTTTGAGCGGCTCCCCCCCCGGGTGAGCACCGGCGGCGTGCTGTTGCTCCTGATCGCGATCTCAGCCGTGATCCGCACGCGTTACCTCTCTGGCCAGTTCTGGTCTGACGAGGCGATCGCCGTGGGCGTTGCCTCCCACCCCTTGAGCGCGATCCCCGGGCTCCTGCGCCTCGAGGGATCGACGCCCCTGTACTACTTCGTCCTGCACATCTGGATCAGCATCTTTGGCCCCAGCGAGGCGGCCACCCATGCCCTCTCGCTGCTCTTCGGGCTGATCGCCATCCCGCTGGCGATGTGGGCGGGCTGGAGCCTGTTCGGCCGCCGGGCGGGAATGTTCGCCGCCACCCTGTTCGCGGTCAGCGCCTTTTTCACGCAGTACGGACAGGAGACCCAGGCCTATGAGCTGCTCGCCCTGATCGGCCTGGCGGCCACGGCGAGCTTCCTGCACGCGTTCGTGTTCAGGCGCCGCGCCTACGTCGTTGTCTTCGCGCTCGCCCTGACCCTGATGCTGTACACGAGCTTCTGGGCGATCTTGTTCTGGGCCGGCGCCGCCGTGGCCCTGATTCCCGTGTACCGAGCCAGCGCAAACCCGCGCGGCGTCCTGCGCGACGCCGGAGCCGCTTTCGGCGCCGCCCTGGTCCTGTTCGCCCCCTGGATCCCGACCCTCGTCTACCAGATCAGCCACGACACGAGCCCGTTCACCTACGCGAACTTCGTCGGCCCCACCTTTCCGAGCAGCCTGCTCGGCGGCGACCGCGTTCTCGCCACGCTGGCCGTGAGCGCCGCCCTGGGGCTGCTCCCGCTGCTGGCCTCAAATCGTCGCCGGACGCGGGAGGCGACGACCATGTGGGCGTTGCTGGCGCTGCCGTTGGCGGGGTTGCTGGCCGCTGGCCTCCTCGGCCTCGTGTGGTCCACCTGGGTGACCCGCTACTTCGCCCCGCTGGTGGCGCCGCTGCTCCTGTTCGCGGCTTTTACGTCGGCTCGCGCCGGGCTGCTCGGTCTGGCCGCGATCGTCATATCCGTGGCCTTCGTGGCCAACGCCGCGTCGTTCTCACCCAAGTACAAGAGCGACCTGCGCGACGTGGCCGGCGAGTTGGCTCCGCTGCTGGCCCCGGGCGACCTCGTGCTGGTCGCGGCCCCCGAGCAGACTCCTCTGGCCTGGTACTACCTGCCCGCCGGTCTGCGCTATGCCACCATCATGGGGCCAGTCGCCGATCCGAGCACGATGAACTGGTCCGACGCCTACTCGCGGCTGGCCCGGACCGAGCCCCGGCGCACGCTCGACGCCCTGATCGCCTCCCTGAAACCCGGGCAGCACCTGCTCGTCACCCGGCCCCTGACCGAGGGCGCGACGGCGTGGAAGGCCGACTGGTCCGGGCTCGTCCGGCGCCGGGCGGCCCAGTGGGGCGCGTTGCTGGCGGCCGATCCGCGCTTGCGCCCGATCCCGGGCGCCACCGCCCCTCACAACTACCGCGGCTCCTGCTGCGTGGCCGACAGCGCAATCGTCTACACCAGGGTCCACTGACCCACCTGAGGCCGGCCTCAGCCCAACGTCAGCCGGCCTCAGCCCAACCTCAGCCAACCTCAGCCGGCCTCAGCCCGGCTGCGGCCCGGAGCCGGCGTCCAGCAGCTCCGCCAGGTCGTCCCGCTCGAACACGGCCGCCGTCGCCAATGCCGACGGGCTTCCCGCGGCAGGATCGCCCCCGGCGGCGACCAGGGCGACCGTATCCCCCTCGCGGGCCATCGTGAACAGTCGGCCGGCGAACTCGATCAGGTCGGGATCGGGTTCGGGTTCGGGCGCCTTGGGCCCAGGCTACCCGGGGCGCCTGACCCAGAGCGAGTAGCGTGCGCTCATGGCCCACGCCAACCAGGAGCTGATCGAACGGTTCTACGCGGCCTTCGCACAGCTCGATGGTGCGGCCATGGCGGCGTGCTACGGGCCTGAGGCTCGCTTTTCAGACCCGGTATTCGTAGGTCTTCAAGGCGTCCAGCCGGGCGCGATGTGGAAGATGTTGACCGCCCGCGCGCGCGACCTCGAGGTGACGCTGGCCGAGCGCGAGGCCGGGTCCGAGCGCGGCACCGCGCATTGGCTGGCCGACTACACGTTCTCGACCGGCCGCCGGGTGCACAACGATGTCCGGGCCACGTTCCGCTTCCGGGACGGGCTGATCGTCGACCATCAGGACTCGTTCTCGTTCTACGCGTGGGCGCGCCAGGCCCTGGGCCCGGTCGGGCTGGCGCTGGGCTGGACGCCCGTCCTGCAGGCCAAGGTCAGGCGCGAGGCCCGGGGCGGGCTCGACGAGTACCTGGCCGGCCCCGGCCGCTAGTGGGTCTTCCGGAAACGTTTGACCGGAAACGGGGCTCGGGCGGCGAATGAGGATGCGTGTCCTCGAGCCTGGAGGTGGTCATGCGTCCGCCGGAGGTGTTCGTGCGCGAGCTCTCGCCG
>JBPCIY010000080.1:0-24960 GCA_051005855.1 Solirubrobacteraceae bacterium
GCTTGGGTCCGTGCTGACGTCCAAGCAGCTCGCGGAGTCGCGCGGCGCCGCCGCGCCCGGGCGCCCGGAAGACGAGCTCCCGCACCTCCGCCGTGTGCAGGACCCGGGCGATGAGGGCCTGATCGAAGGCCAGCTCGAGCTCCCGGGGGGTCAACGCCTCGGCCAGCTCGAGCAGCGTCCGGGCTGGCGACGTGACCGGGAGTCCGCGGTGGGTCCGCACGTCGGCCGGGGCTAGGATCCGGGTCCTGTGGACGCGAACGCCGCTTGGGTTCGCGGCGTGAGCCGCGGTCACGACGTGGATCGGCTGGCCCTCGGCTCGGGGCGGTGCGATCCCCCAGAGCGCCGCGGCGGTGGCGTGACTGAGGGCCGCGCCGTCGCAGACGGCCAGCAGGGCGGCGGTTTCGCCACCGAGCTCAGTGGGAGCGTTATGTCCAACCGCAAAGACAGTTCGAAGGAGAGGGTGAAGCTGACCCGCGGCGATTAGTCGCGCCGTGGTCGTGTCACTGATGCCGCCCATCCGTAGCTGCGCCCGATTGATGCGGCCGCGCTGGAGGCCGGCTATCGAGGCGATTCGCTCGTCGCGCCGCCCGGAAACGGACACCGGACGACAAACCCCGAGGACCTTCACGAGGTGTGTCGTGCGGCGTCCACCTGTCGGACCTGGGACGACGAGCCCTTCACGGGCGGGCGGCGCTCGTCGCGCTGGGTCCGTTTCGCGGTCCACTAACCGCCAAGAGGCGACAAGCGACTCAAACCCACCCCTCCCGAGCGTCGTTTTGACGCACAACCGTCACACGACTGGGACCAACGGCTACCGGAGGCGCAGCTCCTCGGTGGCGGCGAAACCCAGCTCGGCTTCGGGCTCGGCGGCGCCGCTGTCGCGTGCCTCCTCGGCGACCGCCGCGGCGACCGCGCCCACGACCTCGCGATTGAACACCGAGGGGATGATGTAGTCCTCGCGCAGCTCGTCCCCCGACACGATGTCGGCGATGGCCCGGGCGGCGGCGGTCTTCATCGTCTCGGTGATCTCTTTGGCCCGGACATCGAGGGCGCCCCGGAAGACACCGGGAAAGCAGAGGACGTTGTTGATCTGGTTGGGGTAGTCCGAGCGGCCGGTGGCCAGGATCCGCACGTAGGGCAGCGCATCCTCGGGCGAGACCTCGGGGTTCGGATTGGCCATTGCGAATACGATCGGGCCGCGGTTCATCCGGGCCAGGGCCTCGGCCGGCATCACCCGAGCCCCCGACAGGCCGATCAGGATATCGGCGCCCTCGATCACGTCGATAGGGGCGCCGCTGCGTCGTTCGCCGTTGGTCTGCTCAGCCAGCCAGCGCTTGGCTGGAGGCATTGAGCCGTCGAGGTAGTCGGCGCGGTCGCGGTGCACGGCGCCGCGCGAGTCACAGCCGATCAGGCGGCGGACGCCGGCCTCGAGCAGGATCTTGGAGACGGCGATCCCCGCCGCGCCGAGACCAACCACGACCACCCGCACGTCCCCGATCCGTTGCCCGGTCACCGTCAGCGAATTGAGCAGCGCGGCCAATACGACCACCGCGGTGCCGTGCTGATCGTCGTGAAAGACCGGGATGTCGAGCTCGGCCTTGAGCCGGTCCTCGATCTCAAAGCAGCGGGGGGCGGAGATGTCCTCGAGGTTGATGCCGCCGAAGCCGGGGGCGATCGCCTTGACCGCGGCCACGATCTCGTCGGGGTCCTGGGTGTCGAGACAGACCGGGAAGGCGTCGACACCCGCGAACTCCTTGAACAACATCGCCTTGCCCTCCATCACCGGCATCGCCGCCCGGGGTCCGATGTTGCCCAACCCGAGCACGGCGGACCCGTCGGAGACGACGGCCACCGTGTTGCGCTTGATCGTGTACTGGAAGGCCTTGTCGGGATCCTCGGCAATTGCGCTGCAGACGCGCGCCACGCCCGGGGTGTAGGCCATCGAGAGGTCGTCGCGGGTCTTCAGCGGGCTCTTGTTCTGGACCTCGATTTTGCCCCCGATGTGGAGCATGAACGTGCGGTCGGTAGTGTCCAGGACGCGGGCGCCGGGAATCCGGTTGACGGCCTCGCTGAGCCGGGGCCAGTCGGCGGCGTCACCCGTCTCGACGGTGATGTCGCGAACCGTGTGCGCGGCCTCGACCTGGACCAGATCCACGGCGCCGATCGTGCCGCCCGCTTCACCGATCGCGCTCGCGACCTTGCCGAGCATCCCCGGAAGGTGATCGATCTCGACCCGCAGGGTGAGGCTGTACTGGGCGCTCGGCGTGGTGGCCATACCGCGGCCATATTATGCCTCCGCGGGCCAGACCCCACCGAGGGGCGAGATAGGCTCAGGCGAGCATGGCCGACGAGCTCTTTCTGATCGATGGCAACAGCCTCGCCTATCGGGCGTTCTTCGCCCTGCCCGAGTCGATCGCCACTTCCACCGGGGTGCCGACCAACGCGATCTTCGGCTTCGCCTCGATGCTGGTCAAGATCCTCACCGACTATGGCCCCAAGGCGACGGTCGTGGTCTGGGATGCCGGCTCGAGCGGGCGCAAGGAGGTCTACTCGGAGTACAAGGCCCAGCGCTCGAGCCGGCCCGACCTGCTCAAGGAGCAGTGGCCCCACCTGGAACCACTCGTGGACGCCTTCGGCTACCGCAACCTCAAGTTGGACGGCTACGAGGCCGACGATGTGATCGCCTCGATCGCCGAGCGGGCCAAGGCTGCCGATCCCCCGGTCGACGTGATGGTTGTGACCGGGGACCGCGACGCCTACCAACTCGTCGACGACCGCGTGAAGATCATGACCACCTCGCGCGGCATCACCGATACCCGGGTGTACGACCGCGAGGGGGTGATCGACCGCTACGGGATCCCGCCCGAGCTGGTACCCGACTTCATCGGGCTCAAGGGCGACACCAGCGACAACATTCCCGGCGTCCCCGGAATCGGGGACAAGACCGCCGCCGATCTGCTGCAGCGGTTCGGCTCGCTCGAGCGAGTCCTGGACAGCGTCGATGAGATCAGCGGCGCCAAGCGCAAGGAGAACCTGATCAACCACGCCGACGACGCCCGTGTCTCCAAGCAGCTGGCCACCGCCAAACGCGACATCCCGATCGATCTCGACGTCTCGAGCTTCGTCTCCGCCGATCCCGATCGATCCCGTCTACGCGACGTGTTTCGCGAGTTCGAGCTCCGCGATCCACTGCGGCGGCTCGAGGAGGCCCTCGGCTCACCCGACGCCGCCGCACCCGCACCCGCACCCGCGGCCGCCGAGCAGGCGCTCAGCGCCCGCGTCCGTCAGAGCTCTCTCGCGGACCTGAAAAAGCTGCCGGCGGCCGCCGAGCTCGCGCTGGCCGTGCGCTCGCCCGAGACGCCCGAGGGCGCGCTGTTCGGCGAGAACCCCGAATGGCGCTTCGGGGTCTTCGCACAAGCGGGCGAAAAACTGTTGGTCGGGACCTGTGCCCGCCCCGAGGAGCTCGTCGCCGCGGTCGGCGCCCGGCCGACGCTCGCCCACGACGCCAAAGCACTGGGCCAGGTGCCACCGCGCCTGATCCACGACACCGAGGTGGCCGCCTATCTGCTCGAGCCCGCCCGGCGCGCCTACCCGTTTCGCGAGCTGTGCGAGGAGCGCGGCCTGGCCGCCGAGGTGGACGACGAGGCCGGGCGCGACGCTCGCCTGGTCAAGGCTCTGTCCGACTGGCAGCGCGAGGAGATCCGCGGCCGGGGATTGACTGACCTGTTCGAGCAGGTCGAGTTGCCGATCGTGCGCATCCTGCGCGACATGGAGCAAGTCGGGGTCAAGCTCGACACCGAGCGCCTGGAGGAGATATCGGAGCGAGTCAAGACCGAAGCCGATCAGCTCGAGTCAGAGATCTTCGAGCTCGCCGAGGAGGAGTTCACCCTCGGCTCGCCCAAGCAGCTCGAGGAGATCCTGTTCGGCAAGCTCGGGCTATCGCGCAAGCGGCGCGGCAAGACCGGTTATTCGACCGATGCCCGGGTCCTCCAGGCGATCCGCGCCGAGCACGAGATCATCCCCAAGATCGAGCGCTGGCGAGAGCTGACCAAGCTCGCCCAGACGTATCTGGACGCCTTCCCGCTCCTGGTCGACGGCCAGAGCCGGCTCCATACGACGTTCAACCAGACCGCAGCCAGCACCGGCCGACTCTCATCCAACAACCCCAATCTTCAAAACATCCCGATTCGCACCCCGCTCGGGCGGGAGATCAGAGCGTGCTTCGTGGCCGAGCCGGGCCACGTGCTCGTGTCGGCTGACTACTCGCAGGTCGAGCTGCGACTGCTCGCCCACATCGCCGGCGAGGATGTGCTCAAGGAGATCTTCGGCCGCGGGGAGGATGTGCACACCGCGACCGCCTGCCGGGTCTTCGGGGTCACGCCGGAGCAGATCGACCCGGGGATGCGCTCCAAGGCCAAGATGATCAACTACGGGATCGTCTACGGCCTGTCGGCCTACGGCATGGCCGACCGGCTCGACATCCCGCAGTCCGAGGCCGACGAGTTCATCCAGCGCTATCTGGCCGGCTTTCCCGCCGTCGGGCGCTTCATCGAGGAGACGATCGCCCAGGGCACCGAGCATGGCTACGTCTCGACGCTGTTCGGCCGACGCCGTCAGGTCCCCGAGCTCCGGGCGCGCCGTTGGGATCTGCGCAAGCAGGGGGAGCGCTTCGCGGTCAACATGGTCATCCAGGGCACCGCCGCCGACATCATGAAGGTGGCCATGGTGCGCTGCGATCAGGCGCTGACCCAGGCCGGGCTAAGCTCGCGGCTCGTGCTCCAGATCCACGACGAGCTCCTGTTCGAAGGGCCCACTGGCGAGGCCGAAGCAGTCAAGGCGTTGGCCATCCAGGAGATGGCCAACGCCCACGAGCTCGACCCGCCGCTGGCCGTCGAGGCCGGGATCGGCTCCGACTGGCTGTCGGCGAAGTAGCGCCCCGCGCCGGTTAGATCAGGTGAAACACGAAGTTGTACTTCTTGCCGCTATCGCGAGCGAGCAGCGCCATGTGACCGCGGGCGCCGTTGTACCTGCCGGTTCCGCCGGTGATCGTCAGAACACTGTTGCGCTTGTCGTAATAGGGGCCCTGGACCGTGATCTGGCCACCCTTCAGGAACGTGGTCCATAGGCACTCCCAGCTGCCGTCGGCCACCGACAGCCGCGTGCAAAAGCCCTCGTCGCGGCCGACCGGCTTCTTGTCGGCCTGGTTGTAGATCTGGTTGTGGAAGGTCAGGATGTTGCCGGCCACGTCCGCGCCCCCGACCGAGGGCGCCTCGGCATCGGTGGAGGCATGCTCGATGACGCTGATCGTGGTTCGGGCCGCGTGCGCGGTCCGGGCGTTGCCGGGGACCGCCGCGACCAGCATGGCCAGGATCGCGATCGCCATCGCTGCCAGCCCGGCCGTTCCCTTCCCGTGTGACTTGCTGCGGTGCACAGCTCTCCTCCTCGTCGTGGATCTACCCGGCGAGGATCGTAAGGCGGCCCGATTTCTGTCGCAACCCCTACGCCGGGGCGAGGGCAGCCCGTGCGGCGGCTCGTGCCGGGCAGCCCTGAGCGACGAAATCAGGGTGCGCGACGTCAAGATAATGGTTGAAGGACCAGTCGACAAACCGCTTGGCCGCCATCGCCTGCAGGGCCGGCGCCAGCGCGCGCGGAGCGACGCGCGGCACCAGCCGCTGGACGCGGAGCATCCAGCGAAACGGCGCGGCATGGCCGGCCGAGAAGGCGTGGTAGCGAGCCAGAGCCTGCTCGCGGGTCTGCGTTCCGGCGTGGACCTGACGCAGCTCGCGCCCGCAGGCGAGACCGAAGTAGAGCGCGGTGCGGATTCCCTCCGCGGTCAGCGGCAGGCAGTGGCCGGCCGAGTCGCCGGTGAAGAAGATGCCGTCCTCGGTGGCCGGCCGGAGCGCGTGGGGAATCCAGTTGCCCTGGTAACGGACGATGTCACGGTGCAGATCCTCGGCCAGGCGCACGGTCGGCTCTTTGACGTGGAAGCGCGGATCGAAGGATCCGACGCCGATGCGCAACTCGTCTCCGGCGGGAAAGCTCCAGCCGTAGCCGGCCGGCACGTAGCTGCGGTCGATCCAGATCTCGAGGTCGCGCGAGGCCCCGAACGGATGCACCTCGAGCCCGCGAGACAGCAGGGCATCAGGCGGCTGGACATTGTCTCCCGCTCCGAGGATCCGCCGCCAGCCCAGCGCGTCGACGATCAGCGGAGCGTTGATTTCACCCCGGTCGGTGACGACCACGTTCCCGATCCGGCGCTCGACCTTGGCCGTCTCGAAGCTGAAGTCGCCCTGGCCGGCCAGGACTTCGCACAGCGTGCGGTAATCGAAGGTCGAGAACGTCCAGGGGAGGTCATAGCGCGCCGTGGTGTGGGGCGTGTGAACGACGAGTTCACCGAACGTCTGCCGGAGTGATTCCTGAAGTCCCAGCGCGCTCAGCCAGGCGGTCGGGATGCCGCAGGCCGAGGTCTGGCGTTCGCCGATCTCGTAACGGTCGATCACAAGGACGTCGGCACCGGTGCCAGCGAGCTCACGGGCCACGGCGAGCCCGGCAAAGCTCGCGCCGCAGATCAGGACATCGCAGTCGCGCTGCAACGGCGTGCGCTCGGCGCCGCGCTTGGTGGCTCGCTGGGGCATTGCGCCGGATGATAGGGCCGCTGTTCTGACTCGCCGGGTGCACCGAAGCGGGCAGCCCGGGCTACCGCACCAGCCGGGCGGGGTGGCTATCCTCCGAGGACCTATGTCCTCAACCACAACTCTGATGCCGGCCCCCGATCAGTCCAATGCGAAGGTCGTCGAAGGTTCTGACGGCCTGCTGCTTGAGATCGATGGCCAGATCGTCCCCAACTATGACGCGACCATCCACCCCTTCCAGGAGGGTGATGTCGTCACCGGCAACGTCGTCCGGATCGACAACGACGAAGTCCTCGTAGACATTGGCTACAAGTCCGAGGGCGTCATCCCGGCCAGCGAACTCTCGATTCGCAAGTCGGTCGACCCTGGCGATGAGGTCGAGCTCGGCGAAGAGGTCGACGCGCTCGTCCTCACCAAGGAAGATCAGGACGGCCGCCTGATTCTGTCCAAGAAGCGCGCCCGGTTCGAGAAGGCCTGGCGGCGCATAGAGGCGGCCGCCGAGTCCGGCGAGCCGGTCCACGGCGCCGTGATCGAGGTCGTCAAGGGCGGACTCATCATCGACCTCGGCGTGCGCGGCTTCCTGCCCGCGTCGCTGGTCGACATTCGGCGCGTGCCCAACCTCGACGAGTACATGAGCCAGACGATCGAGTGCAAGGTGATAGAGCTCAACCGGTCTCGCAACAACGTCGTGCTCTCGCGCCGCGCGGTGCTCGAGGAGCAGCGCAAGGAGGATCGCGAGCGAATCCTCGACCGGCTGCAGCCTGGGCAGGTCGTCGAGGGAACGATCTCCAACATCGTCGACTTCGGCGCTTTCGTGGATCTCGACGGCATCGACGGTTTGATCCACATCTCCGAGCTCTCGTGGTCGCACGTGAACCACCCGAGCGAAATCTTGAGTATCGGGTCCGAGGTCAGCGTCAAGGTGCTCGACATCGATCGCCAGCGTCAGCGGATTTCGCTGGGTCTCAAGCAGACCCAGGAAGATCCGTGGCAGCGGGTCGTCGACACCTACAACATCGGCGACGAGCTGGAAGGCACCGTGACCAAGGTCGTGACGTTCGGCGCCTTTGTCGAGATTCTCGACGGCGTCGAGGGCCTGGTGCACATATCCGAGCTGGCCCAGCACCATGTCGACAATCCGCGGGAGATAATCCAGCCCGGTGACCCGGTCCGAGTCAAGATCCTCGAGATCGACTCCGAGCGCCGCCGCCTGTCGCTGTCAATCAAGCGCGTCGAGGGCCAGGTTCTGCCCGTGCGTCCGATCGAGCCGCCGGTCGAAGGCGACGAGTCGCTCGACGACATGCCCGAGCTGGGGCTCTCCGAGGACGTCTTCTCCAGCGAGGATCCGGCCCCCGTGGTCGAGGATTCGACTCCGGCGGTGCAGGAGGAAGCAGCCCCCGTGGCCGACGAGGCCCCGGTAGCCGAGGCGCCGCCGTCTCCGGCGGCCGAGGCACCCGTGCCCGATCCCGAGGCCCCGGCCCCGGCGGCCGACGCACCCGATCCCGAGGCCCCGGCCCCGGCGGCCGAGGCACCCGTGCCCGATCTCGAGGCCCCGGCCCCGGCGGCCGACGCACCCGTGCCCGATCTCGAGGCCCCGGCCCCGGTTGCCCCGGCCCCGGATGCCCCCGCTGAGAGCGCCAACGGGTCCGCCGCACCGGTCGAGGAGCAGTCGGACGCGCCTTCGGCCTGAGCGCCTGCGCGCTCGGGTCAACGCGTGATCCCGTTCGTCGGACTGACCGGCGGCATGGGGGCGGGAAAGTCGACCGCCCTCGACGCCCTGGAACGACTCGGCGCGGCCGTTCTGTCGACCGATCGGGTTGTCCACGAGCTCTACCAGGACAACGCGGTGCTAGCGGCGGTGGCTGAGCGCTTCGGTCCCGAGGTGCGGCGTGACGGTGCCGTGGACCGGCCGGCGCTGGCCCGTCTGGCCTTCGCCACCGAGGACGGCAGCGCCTGGCTCGAGCAGCTGCTGTGGCCGCGGGTGGGGAAGCGCATGGTCGCCTGGCGCGAGGCGCTTCAATCCTGCTCCCCGGCCCCCCGCGCCGCCGTGGTCGAAGTCCCGCTGCTGTTCGAGTCCGGGATGGACCACGGGTTCGATGCCACCATCGCCGTGATCGTCGACGAAGAGGTGCGCCACGCCCGGGCCTCGGCCCGCGGTCACGCGGCCCTCGACGAGCGTCGGGCCCGCCAGCTCTCCCAGCAGGAAAAGTCGCAGCGAGCGACCTACTCGGTCCTCAACGACGGCACCGTGCTCGAGCTGGAGCACAAGCTGTCAGCGATCCTTGACATGCTGCAGCCATGAGCCCTTCCACCGCGACCGCCGCGCGTCGTGCGCCGGCCCGAAGCTTGGCGGCGGCCCGCCGTCGCGTGGTCCTCCGCCGCCGCCGCCGCTCGCTGCTCGCCCTGGCCGCGGTTGGCCTGCTCGCGGTGGTGGTGATCGCGGTCATGCCTCTGGCTCGCAAGGCGGTCAGCGAGTTCGGACTCCCGCTCCAGTATCAGGACGTGATTCGCCAGCAGGCGGACGCCAAGCAGCTCGATCCGGCGCTGATTGCAGCCGTTATCTACGCCGAGACCAAGTTCGATCCGAGTACCTCTTCCGCCGGTGCCGAGGGTCTCATGCAGATCCTCCCCCAGACGGCGACCTTCCTCGCCCACCGCTCGGGTGCCACCGCCTTCACGACCGCTGACCTGGCCACCCCACGCGTCAACATCGCCTACGGCAGCTACTACCTGCGCTACCTGCTCGACGAGTACCACGGCAGTCGCCTGCTCGCGCTGGCCGCGTACAACGGGGGCGAGGCCAACGTCAACCATTGGCTGGCCGCGGCCCATGCCGATGGGTCCCGGTTCGGCGTGCGCGACATCCCCTTCCCGGAGACCCGCGCCTATGTCGCGCGCGTCCTCCAGGCTCGGCGCGACTACCGGCGCGCGTACGCCAGTCAGCTCGGCTACGCCCCCTGAACAGCCGGGCCGTGACGGGTGATGCTGACCCTGAGGCGCCGCGCGCGCCGCTAGCCTGAGAGGGATGCCGAAGTTCGAGCTCGACGCTGCGTACAGCCCGGCCGCCGACCAGCCGGCGGCGATCGAGTCGCTTCGCCAGGGGGTCGAGGCGGGGGAGCGGTTTCAGACCCTGCTCGGGGCGACCGGGACCGGCAAGACGATGACGATGGCCGCGACCATGGAGGCGATCCAGCGGCCGTCGCTGGTCATCGCCCACAACAAGACGCTTGCCGCCCAGCTCTGTAACGAGTTCCGGACCTACTTCCCGCGCAATGCGGTCGAGTACTTCGTCTCCTACTACGACTACTACCAGCCCGAGGCCTACGTTCCGAGCAAGGACCTCTATATCGAGAAGGACTCGGCCATCAACCAGGAGATCGACTGGCTGCGCCACGCCGCCACCGCGGCCCTGTTCGCCCGCCGCGACGTGGTCATCATCGCCAGCGTCTCGTGCATCTTCGGGCTCGGCTCGCCGACCACCTACGACGAGAACCTTCAGACGCTGAACAAGGGCGAGATGATCGACCGCGATCGGCTGTTGCGCAAGCTGGTTTCGATCCAATACACCCGCAACGACACCGCATTGGCGCGCGGGACGTTCCGCGTCCGCGGCGAAACGCTGGAGATCTGGCCCGCCTACGCCGAGACGGCCTTTCGAATTGTCCTCTTCGGTGACGAGGTCGAGCACCTGCAGCACTTCGATGCCGTGACGGGCGAGGTCATCGAGGACGATCTCGAGCACGTCGGCATCTGGCCCGCTTCGCACTACAACGTGCGCGAGGGGATGATCGACGATGCCGTGGCCGAAATCGGCTTAGAGCTCAACGCCCGCTGCGCCGAGCTCGAGCAGGAGGGCAAGCTGCTCGAGTCCCACCGCCTGCGCCAGCGGACCCAGTACGACATGGAGATGCTGCGCGAGCTCGGCTTCTGCTCGGGAATCGAGAACTACTCCCGGATCCTCGACGGCCGGCAGCCCGGTGACCGGCCCTATTGCCTGCTCGATTACTTCCCCGACGACTTCGTCTGCTTCATCGACGAGTCTCACCAGACCGTGCCCCAGATCGGCGGCATGTACGAAGGCGACCGTTCGCGCAAGCAGACTCTGGTCGACTACGGCTTCCGGCTGCCCAGCGCGCTGGACAACCGGCCGCAGACCTTCTCGGAGTTCCTCTCGATCACGCCCCAGATGGTCTTCGTCTCGGCGACGCCCGGAGCGTATGAGCGCACCCACTCGCCGCGGATCGTGGAGCAGATCGTCCGCCCGACCGGGATCATCGATCCCGCGATCGAGGTTCGCGAGACGCGCAACCAGATCGATGACTTGATGAACGAGGTCCGCGCTCGCACCGAGCGAAACGAGCGAACCCTGGTCACCACCCTCACCAAGAAGATGTCCGAGGACCTAACCGATTACCTGCTCGAGATGGGCTTCCGGGTCCGCTACCTGCACTCCGAGATCGACACCCTCGAGCGGATCCAGATCATCCGCGAGCTGCGGCTGGGTGAGTATGACGTTCTCGTCGGGGTCAACCTCCTGCGCGAGGGCCTTGACCTGCCCGAGGTCTCTCTCGTCGCGATCCTCGACGCCGACAAGGAGGGCTTCCTGCGCGGGGAGACCTCGCTGATCCAGACGATCGGTCGCGCCGCCCGCAACATAGAGGGCACGGTGCTCATGTACGCCGACAAGGAGACGGCGGCGATGCGCGCGGCGCTCTCGGAAACCGATCGCCGGCGCGCGATTCAGCGACGCTACAACCAGGATCACGGGATCACCCCGGAGACGATCGTCAAGGGCATCTCCGATATCGCCGAGTTCCTGCAGTCCGACTCCAAGGTTCCGAAGTCGCGCCGCCGCCGTCAGCGCGCTCGCGCAGCAGGGTCGATGGCGCCGGCCGAGCTCGAGAAGACGATTGTCGAGCTCGAGGAGGAGATGTTGGCCGCGGCCGAAGAGCTCCGGTTCGAGTACGCGGCCAAGCTCCGGGACGAGATCCGGGATCTCAAGCGCGAACTCGATCAGGCTGTCGCCACCGGCTGATCGCCACGGACACGAAAGGATCCGGTTTCCGGAGCCTTCCCAGGACGGCGTGATATCCGGCACGCTTTCGGATACCCTGCGCAGGCTGGCTCACTCAACGGAGGTACTACGCGTGGCCTTGGACAGGCAGAGCATCGAGAAGAAAGACTTTCCCATCGGACGGCGGGGCTATGACCCCGAGGCCGTCGACGCTCACCTGAGCGAGCTCGCGGCTGAGGTCGCCGACTTCAAGCGCTCGGCCCGCCGGCGCAACGACACCCTGGCCTCGTCGGCCAGTGAGCAAGTTCGCGCGATCGTCGAGGCCGCCGAGACGAGCGCCTCCGACATCCAGCGCGACGCTGAGAGCGAGGCCCGCGAGATCCGGGAGGAGGCCACCAGCGAAGCGCAGGCCACGCGGGAGGAGGCCGCCGAACAGGCGCGCGAGCACATCGGCAAGGTGTCGGAGTCGACTGCTTCGATGCTGCAACGCATCGACGCCATGGAGAGCGAGCTCGCTTCGCTGGTCGACACCCTGCGGACCAGTGGCAACCGGCTCGATTCCGATCTGCGCCTGCTCGAGGGACACATCAACGAGGTCAGCGACGCCCTTTCGCCCCGCGGTCAGTTCGAGCTCGAGGATGAACCACCACCGGCCGACGCCGGTTCCGAGCTCATCGACGAAGACCGCCCCGCCGCCGAATCCGGGGATGCCTGGGCCGAGCCCGCCGACTCGACCGGGGACGAGTTCAGCGGCGGCGGAGCCGAGGTGGACGGAATCGTCGTGGAGGAGGATCTCGTTGAGGTCTACGAGGCCGAGTCGCAGCCCCCGGTCGGGGCCGCCGCTCAGGCTGAGTCTTCCGATGATGCCGAGGGTGCTCGGCTGATCGCGCTCAACATGGCCCTCAACGGCACGCCCCGCGACGAGACGGCCAAGTACCTGTCTGAGAACTTCACGCTCGCCGATCGCGACGGGCTGCTCGACGAGGTCTACGCCAGCGTCGAGGGTTAGCTCGGGGCTCGGGGAGAGCCGGCGGTGGCGGTCAGCCGAGCCGGCTGCGGCTGCGGCGCTCGGCGCGCCTCGCGCGGCGGTCGCGGCGGTGCTCGAGATGGCGCTCGACCGCGTCCAGGTCCGGGGCGGGGCCGAACAGGGCCCAGCCGTTGCGGACCATGCTCATGACCACGACGATCAGGACCCAGACCGGCCAGAACTGACCGTTGGCGCCGGAGGTCAGCCAGATCGCGGTGCAGACTACGAACAGGCCGAGCGAGCCTCCGGTCTCCTGGATCAGCCGGCGGGTCAGCTGCGAGCGGCGCGCCGACGCGCTCATCACGGTCGCCCGCTGCGTCGTCGGCAGATCGCGCCGCAGGGTGTCGAGCTCGCCGAGGGTCCGCGCCGAATAGGCCGCCTGCGAGCGCTCCTCGAGGTCCTCGGTGCTCAGCCGTCCGGCCACCGAGTGCTCGTGGAGCTCTGAGACCAGCTGCTCTCGGTCTTGGTCGGAGGCGCGAATTTCGTCGCGTGCCGATCCAGTTGAGGTCGGATGTTCGCTCATTGCGGTGGACTCTAGAGCTTGTCTCGCGAGTGGCAATGGGAACGTCTGTTCGCTGGGCTAGACTGGATTCGCGTGCATCAGATCGTCGTCTCGGGCGCCCGGGAACACAATCTCAAGGATGTGACCGTCGCGATCCCGAGGGACTCGCTGACCGTCATCACGGGCCTTTCGGGGTCGGGTAAGTCGTCGCTGGCCTTTGACACGATCTACGCCGAAGGCCAGCGCCGGTACGTCGAATCGCTGTCGGCTTACGCCCGTCAGTTCCTGGGGCAGATGGACAAGCCCGACGTCGACTCGATCGAGGGACTCTCCCCGGCGATCTCGATCGACCAGAAGACCACGTCGCGCAATCCGCGCTCGACGGTTGGCACCGTCACCGAGATCTACGACTACCTGCGCCTGTTGTGGTCACGGATCGGTCATCCCCACTGTCACGTCTGCGGGCGCCCGATCACCGGGCAGTCGGCCGAGCAGATCATCGATCAGGTCATGGAGCTCGGGGAAGGGATCCGGTTCATGGTCATGGCGCCGATCGTTCGCGGGCGCAAGGGCGAGTACGGCAAGCAGTTCGAGGACCTGCGGGCCGAGGGTTTCGGCCGGGTCAAGGTGGACGGGGAGCTGCGGCGCCTCGAAGACGAGATCGTGCTCGACAAGAAGTACAAGCACGACATAGCCGTCGTCGTCGACCGCCTGGTCATGAAGACCGATCTGCGCAAGCGCCTGGCCGACTCGATCGAGACCGCCGTGGCCCTGGCCGACGGATTGGTCGAGATCGAGCTCGTGGATGAGGACAAAATCCTGACCTTCTCGGAGAAGTTCGCCTGCCCGGTCCACGGGCCGAGCTTGGTCGAGCTCGAGCCGCGGATCTTCTCCTTCAACTCCCCCCACGGCGCCTGCCCGCGCTGCACGGGGCTCGGCTCGCAGATGGAGATCGATCCCGAGTTGGTCGTTCCCGATCCGACGCTCTCGATCGGCGAGGGCGCGATCGCGCCCTGGGCGGTCAGCGCCTCCAACTACTACGACCAGCTCACGCAGGCGATCGCCGAGCGTTACGAGGTCGATCTCGACACGGCCTGGCAGGACCTGCCCGCGGAGTCGCGCGACTTCTTCCTCTTCGGCACCGGGGGCGAACGGGTCCAGATCTCCTATCGCAACCGCTTCGGGCGCCGCCGTTCCTACGCCACGCGCTTCGAGGGGATCGTCCCCAACCTCGAGCGTCGCTACCGCGAGACTGATTCGGACTTCTCGCGCGAGAAGATCGAGGAGTACATGACGTTGCGGCCGTGCCCGGACTGCAAGGGCGCACGGCTCCGGCCCGAGTCGCGAGCTGTCCTGGTCGCCGAGACCCCGCTGCACGAGTTCGCCGGCCTGTCGGCGCGCCGGGCGCTGGAATGGGTGCGCGGGCTGGACCTGGACGAGCACGATCGCCGCATCGCCCGCCTCGTCCTGCGCGAGATCGAGGAGCGCCTGCAGTTCCTCAACAACGTCGGGGTGGGTTATTTGTCCATGGAGCGCGCGGCGGCGACGCTGTCGGGCGGCGATGCCCAGCGGATCCGGTTGGCAACCCAGATCGGCTCGTCGCTGGTCGGCGTGCTCTACATCCTCGACGAACCTTCGATCGGACTGCATCAACGTGACAACGAGAAACTGATCGCCACCCTCGAGCGCCTGCGTGATCTCGGCAACACCGTCCTCGTGGTCGAGCACGACGAGGGGACGATGCGAGCCGCCGATCATCTGGTGGATATGGGTCCCGGCGCCGGCGAGCACGGGGGGCACGTAGTGGCCCAGGGCACGGCGGCCGAGGTGGCCAAGATTCCCGATTCCCCGACCGGTCAATTCCTGGCCGGAACGCGGGTGATCGAGACGCCGGCCCAGCGCCGACGGCCGTCGGGCTACGTGACGATCGAGGGAGCCGCCCAGCACAACCTGAGGGGGATCAACGTCAAGGTCCCGCTGGGGGTGCTCGCCTGCGTGACCGGGGTCTCGGGCTCGGGCAAGTCGACCCTGGTCAACGACGTCCTGCTCAAGGCGGTTTCCAACCACCTGCGCCGCGGCGCCCCTGGTGCTCGCCAGCGCGCGGGCGCGCACCGGCGGATCAATGGGCTGGAAGCGCTGGACAAGATCATCTCCGTCGATCAGTCGCCGATCGGGCGCACGCCCCGCTCCAACCCGGCCACCTACATCGGGCTCTTCGATCAGATCCGCGAGCTGTTCTCCAAAACCCAGGAGGCCCGGGCCCGCGGGTACAAGCCGGGCCGTTTCTCGTTCAACGTCAAGGGCGGGCGCTGCGAAGTATGTCGGGGCGATGGCCAGATCAAGATCGAGATGCACTTCCTGCCCGACGTCTACGTGCCGTGCGAGCAGTGCCACGGCAAGCGCTACAACCGCGAGACGCTCGAGGTGCGCTTCAAGGGCAAGACGATCGCCGACGTGCTCGAGATGCCGATCGAGGAGGCGCTCGAGTTCTTCGCCCACATTCCCAAGATCCGGCGGCGGGTCCAGGCCCTGTTCGACGTCGGGCTCGGCTACATGCGGCTAGGCCAGCCGGCCACGACGCTGTCGGGTGGGGAGGCGCAGCGCGTCAAGCTCGCCGCCGAGCTCAGCAAGGTGGCGACCGGACGGACCATGTACATCCTCGACGAGCCGACCACCGGTCTGCACTTCGCCGACATCCAGCGCCTGCTCGAAGTGCTCCAGCGACTGGTCGAGGCCGGCAACTCGGTAGTCGTGATCGAGCACAACCTCGACGTGATCAAGGTCTCGGATCGCCTCATCGATCTCGGGCCCGAGGGCGGCGACGAGGGCGGCCAGCTGATCGCGGCCGGGACTCCTGAGGAGATCGCGGCCGTGCCCGAGTCCTACACCGGCCAGTTTCTGGCCGCAATGTTGCCGGTCGTGGCCAAGCGCACGCGGGCCACGAAGTCCGGCCGCGGGTCGGCTTCGAGCCCAAGCACCCGCCCCGCTCGCCGGGTCCCCGCCGGCGCTCGGTGAGCTCGTCGCCGCCGGTCGACCGCGCCCGCCTACGGCTGTGGGCGCAGAAATGGCGCTGGTATGAGCGCAACACGCTGCCCTGGAACCGAGCCCGCATTCACTGGGAGGCGCTGCGCCGCGAGGCCTTCATCCGGTGGCCGGTCCACGGCAACGTGCTCGAGGCGTTCCGCGAGGGCCGGCTCGAGATCGGGCCCCAGACGCTGCTCGAGCCCGGGGTCTGGCTGACGGCGCCCGGCTCGGCCCGAATCCGGATCGGCTCGGGCACGTTTCTCAACCTCGGCGTGATGGTCGCCGCGGTTGAGCTGGTCGAGATCGGCGATCACTGCATGTTCGCCAACGGCTGCTTCGTCACCGACGGCAACCATCGCTTTGACGATCCCGATCAGCCCGTGCCCTGGCAGGGCTTTACGACCAAGGGCCCGACGCGAATCGGTGACAACGTCTGGTGCGGGGCCGGAGTGGTGGTGACCAGCGGAGTCACGATCGGGGAGCGATCGGTGATCGGCGCCAACTCGGTGGTTGTCACCGATCTGCCGCCCTTCTCGATCGCCGCCGGCGCGCCCGCCAAGGTGCTGCGGACGATCGAATACCCGTGAACCGCCCCAGCCGGCACCCCCCGGTGGAGCATGCAGCGGTGTCGCCAGAGATGCAGGCGACGGATCTTGAGCCTCAGGCTGGTCGGATGTCCGCTCGCGTCGCGCAAAATCGTCCCCAGGGCGAGGCTGTGCACCTTGCGATGGCGGGCCCGGGAGGCCAGCCGCAGGCTCTCCCGGAGCGCCCGGCGGCTGATCTTCACCGTGACCTGCGCCGACGGTGAGCGCAGCCGGATCCAGAGCCGGCCGTGCTGGACCGACAAGGAGCGGATGCGGGCGCCGCCCAGGCGGATGCCAGGGTGCGAAGGCGATCATGTACGCGGTGACGCACAAAGTGCAACCGGCGGGCAGCCCGATCAGGAGTGAGCGCAGCTTGGCCGCGTTGCGCCCGGTGTGGGCCGTGAAGGTGACGCTCGGATGGCCCCGCTTCAGACCGGAGATCGAAGCCGCCGGTCAGGGTGGGCGGAGAAGCGGGGGGCCGGCCACCACCTGGCCTTCCGCCCCCGCCCCGCCCGTGCCCCCGGTGCCGCCCCCGGAGCCCCCGGAGCCCGCCTTGGGCGGCGGCGCCACGCAGTTGGCGACCGTGAAGGGTGCGGGGACGGTCACCGTCTGGTCGCGGTGCCGTTGGCGGGTTGCAGGTGGCGGCAAAGGCGGCGTCGGCGCTCCCGGCCAGCGTTACGGCCAGGTCGGTGAGCGGGATGTCAGGCAGGCCGCTGAAGGTGGTGGTGTTGGTCGCCAGGTCAACGGTGCCGCTCAACGTCCGGGCAAAGGGGGCCGGAAAGCGGATCGTGATGGCCGGCGCGGCCAGAGAGCCGGTCAGATAGGTCTTGTGATCAGCGGCTTGGGGTACAGGGGCGAGGTCGAGCTGGCCGAGCCCACCGTCTTGCAGCCCCTTCCTCGAGGACACGTCAAGGTACTGGGTCCGAGGCCGGGCCGCCTCAGGAGTTCTTGATGACGATGCCCTCGATGATGTTGGCCACGGTTTCGGTCGAGTCAATGGCGGCCTCGAGGCGCTCGAAGATGTCCTTCCAGCGGATCACCACCATCGGGTCGATCCCGCCGTCGAACAGGGACGCGACCGCCTCCCGGGTGATCCGGTCGCCTTCGTTCTCGAGGCGATTGATCTCGACCGTGTAGTGGGAGATGCTCTGAAAGCCCCGGAGTCGTGGAATCGCCTCGGCGATGTGAGCGCAGGCCTCCTTGAGGACATGGGCCAGGCGGATCGCCTGATCCATCGGGGCCTCGACCTTGTACAGGCCGAGGTAGTCGGCGACCTCCTCGGTGTAGTCGACGACGTCGTCCAGCCCCGAGGCGAGCGCGAGGATGTCCTCGCGGTCGATCGGGGTCACGAACGTGTGATTGAGGCGGTGGATGATGTCGTGCGTGATCCGATCGCCCTCGTGCTCACAGTCGAGGATCTCACTGGCCAGGCGGCGGCTGTCGGGGTAGTCCGACAGCATCCGATCCAGAAGATCGGCGGCGCGCAGCGCGTTCTGCGCCGCTTCCTCGAACAGCTCGAAGTAGACGCGGTCACGAGGAGCGAAGACCTGAGCGAGGCGAGCCATGCCTGCGGATCCTATCCGGCGCGACGGTCGCTCCGGCCCGCGCTGCGGCCGGTGCGCTCAGGAGCGCGGATGCCCTGACTCGAGGCCGCGCGTGAACAGCTCGAGCTCGTCGTCGTCGATCGAGTATTCGTGCTCGGGGGCGGGGAAAGTACCCGCGCGCACCTCGGCCGCGTACTCGGCCACCCCGGCAACCATCTGGGCCTTGATGTCGGCAAAGCGCTTGGCGAAGCGGGGCGCGTGGCCGTCGTAGATGCCGAGCAGGTCATGGAAGACCAGCACCTGGCCGTCGGTGGCGGGGCCGGCGCCGATCCCAATGGCCGGGATCTCGAGCCGGGGCGTCAACGCGTTGGCCACGGCGGCCGGGATCGCCTCAAAGACGATCGAGAAACAGCCGGCCTCCTGAAGCGCGATTGCATCGCGCGCGACCTGGAGGGCCCGCTCAGCCGTCCGCCCCTGGGCGCGATAGCCGCCCAGTGCCGTGGCGGTCTGGGGGGTGAGGCCGACGTGCCCCATGACCGGGATCCCGGCCTCGACGATCGCGCGCGCCCGAGCGACGCTGGTGCCGCCGCGCTCCAGCTTGACGGCGTCACACCCGGCTTCCTTGACGAACCGCTGCGCGGTTCCCACCGCCTGCTCATCCGAGGCCTCATAGGAGCCGAACGGCAGATCACCAACCAGCAGCGGCGTCTGGAGCCCGCGCCGGACGGCGCTGGCCAGCATCAGCATCTCATCGGTGGAGACGGGGATGGTCGACGGGTAGCCGAGCACGGTCATGGCCCCTGAGTCGCCCACGAGGACGACATCGACCCCCGCGGCTTGGGCGACCTGGGCGGATGGATAATCGTAGGCGGTGATCATCACGATCGCCTCGCCCAGCCGCTTCTTCTCAGCCAGACGGGGAAGGGTCATGGGCAGGGGCGCATCCAGGTTCTGGGGGACCGGAAGGTGGGGGGTGGCTGACATCAGGGACTGCCTCCTTTATGCCGAGCGGGCACCGCCGACGAGGTCGGTGGTCGACGCGAGCAGGGTCGCCACCTCGTTGTCGATGGTGTGGATCTCGTTGTCCTTGGTTACGTGTACGACTCGCGGGTCGTAGCGCTCGAGGTCGCCGGGGTCATAGCTCACGTAGGAGATGACGATGATCGTGTCGCCTCGGTGGACGAGGCGGGCGGCGGCACCGTTGACCTTGATCGCTCCCGAGCCGCGCTGGCCGGCGATCGTGTAGGTCTCGAAGCGAGCGCCGTTGTCTACGTCCACGACGGCGACCTGCTCGAACTCGAGGATGTCGGCCGCCTCGAGCAGGCCGGGGTCAATGGTGATCGAGCCCACGTAGTGCAGGTCGCAATCGGTCACGGTGGCGCGGTGGATCTTGGACTTCAGCATCGTGCGGTTCATTTCATGCTCTCCCGGGAACGGCGAACGTGGTTCGCGGTCGCCGACTTGGTGCGTTCGGCGCCCGTGTGGGTGCTTGGATCAGGGCGTTGTCGATCAGCCTCGTGGTGCCCACGCGGGCGGCGATTACGGCCCTCACCGGGTCATCCACCGCCGGCACCGGGACCAACGTCTCGGGGTCGACCAGCTCGAGATACTCCAGCTCGACGCCGGCCGCTTGGATCCCCGCCCGGGCCCGTGCCGTGGCCGCGTCCGGATCGCGCTCCCCGGACCGCACGGCGGCGGTGACGAGGGCCAGGGCACGGGAGAGGGCCAGGGCGCGCGTTCGGTCGTCGGCCGAGAGGTGGGCGTTGCGGCTCGAGAGGGCGAGTCCGTCGGGGTCGCGGACGATCGGACACACCTCGATCGTCACGGGCAGATCGAGGTCGCGGACCAGACGCTTGACCACGGTTACCTGCTGAGCATCCTTTTGACCGAAGTAGGCCGCGTCGGGACCGACCATGTTCAGCAGCTTGGTGACGACCGTGGTCACGCCGGTGAAGTGGCCGCGTCCCCGGCCGGCCCCCTCCAGGCGCTCGGTGAGACCCCCGACAGCCACCCGGGTGGCAAAGCCGGGGGGATAGACCTCGCCGGCGGGCGGCGCGAAGAGGAGGTCGACGCCCTCGGCGGCGGCGCGGTCGGCGTCCGCGGCCGCGTCGCGCGGGTAGACGTCGAGGTCCCGGGGGTCGTCGAACTGGGTCGGGTTGACGAACAGGGAGACGACCACGAGGTCGGACTCGCGCCGGGCCCGCCGCATCAACGACAGGTGGCCCTCGTGGAAGGCGCCCATCGTGGGTACGAGTCCGATCTTGGCCCCCGAGCGCCGTGGCGCGGTCAGCGCGTCGCGCAGCATCTGGACGCTAGTCACGGTTCTCATGCCAGCGCCGCCGATGGGGGGGAGACCAGGATCCGGGTCGCCTCGGCGAGCGAGTCGAACATGGCCAGCAGCTCTGGGGTCCGCTCGGCGACCGCGTCGCGCTGTGCGGCGACCGTCTTTTCGTCGCCGCGGGCGATCGGCCCGGTCAGCGCACGCTCCGGCCCGAGCTGGGCCCAGTTTTCGACCGTCGCCCGGACCAGCGGCACGAGCAGCTCGCGCCCGGCACCGGTCCCGGCGGCCAGACGCTCCGCGGCCGCCTCGAGGGTGACCAGGAAGTTGGAGGCGATCGAGGCCGCGGCGTGGTAGGCGGTTCGGTCCGCCTCGGCCAGCTCGAAGCTGTGCATCTGCAGCCTCTCGGCGAGCCGGCGGGCGAAATCCAGCGCAGCTGGCGTCGAGCCGGCGATGGCGGCTCCGGCGCCGATCAAGCGCTCGCGACCGGCCCCGGCGGCGACGGTCATAAGCGGATGCAGCGAGAAGGCCTCGTGGGGCGCCAGCGGCCCGAGTCCCGATGCGCCCGAGCAGTGGCCGACCAGCGGGCCGGGCGCGACCGTCGCGGCCGCGGACTCGATCGCGACGTCCGGGACGCACAGCAGGACGGCGTCAAAGCCGGTCAGGTCAGGATTACGGCCCAGCGGTTCGGAGATCCGCAGCTCAGTGGAAGCCGAGGCGGAAGGATTGCGGAGCGCGGTCGAGAGCGCCGAGCCCAGACGGCCGCGACCGATGATGGCCAAGCTGGCCACGGGTGCAGCGGAGGTGTTAGGAGACCGTTCCAGTTCCCTCATGGGAGATACCGGTCGGAAAAGCGGTGAAAGTGCCAAACAGCGAGGTCCGCCCCGGATGGTGACGGCCTCATGAGCAAGAATACCCCCTCTGCCCAGGCCCTCAACATCGACCTCTGTGATACGCGCCACAGAGCGCCGGGATCGCCTCAAAACGGTCTATGAGGAGGCCCGTGGCTGCGTGCGCTGTCAACTGCACCAGACCCGGACCCAGGTCGTGTTCGGCTCCGGCAACGCCGACGCGGGACTGATGTTCATCGGCGAGGCACCCGGCGCCAACGAGGACAAGCAGGGCCTGCCGTTCGTCGGTCAGGCCGGCAAGCTGCTGGACAAGCTGCTGGCTGAGATCGGCTTCGAGCGCGGTGACGTGTTCATCGCCAACGTGCTCAAGTGCCGGCCCCCGGGCAATCGCGATCCGCAGCCGAACGAGATCGAATCGTGCCGGAGCTACCTGGAGCGCCAGGTGGAGCTGATCGAGCCCGATCTGATCTGCACCCTGGGCAACTTCTCCACCAAGCTGCTGCGCGCCGATCCGACCGGGATATCCCGCCTGCACGGACAGGTTGAGGAGCGCACCCTCGGCCCTCGGGCGATCCGTCTGTATCCGCTCTATCACCCCGCCGCCGCCCTCTACACGCCGGCGACGCTCGAAGCGCTGAGCGCCGACTTTCACCAGATTCCCGAGCTGCTCGCCCTGGGGCCCCTGGCCCAGCCCGACCCGGTCGAGCCGGCGCG
The DNA here is from genome assembly GCA_051005855.1 of Solirubrobacteraceae bacterium. Taxonomy (GTDB): domain Bacteria; phylum Actinomycetota; class Thermoleophilia; order Solirubrobacterales; family Solirubrobacteraceae; genus Palsa-465. The sequence continues at coordinate 22,171 of JBPCIY010000080.1, forward strand.
TGAGGCGATCCCGGAGCCCGAGGCGATCCCGGAGCCCGAGACGATCCCGGAGCCTGAGGTCGCTACCTCTGGGCCTAAGCCGAACTCAGCGCCCGAGCCCGCCCGCGACCAGACCCCGCCGGGGCCGGCCCTGCCGTCGCAGCTCGGCCTGTTCTGAGGAGGTCGAGGGGGCGAGTCCAGCCGCTCGGCGTGTCGGCCCCAGAAGGCCTGCATTTCGCGACAATCTTGCCCGGCGGCGTGCGGGTTTTGCGCAAACCCGGGCTAAGCCTGCGAGCGGAAGACTCCGCCGCCCGGTTCAGGTTTTGCCCTTTTTGCAGCTCACCGGCCGGGCAACTCGGGCCCGACCACGCCGCTCGCTGAGAAGGTTAGGCTGGCTCGGGACTGACCGCCGGCTGGGGCGGCGCGCTGCCGGTGCGCAGGGCGAGGCCGAAGGCCAGCAGCGCCCCGATGGCCTGGATGCCCAGGACCACGGTGGCAAAGCCGGCGGCCTGCCGCGAGGCGTTGAGGAGCAGGATCGGCTCGGCTACGGCGACCGCGCCGACCGCGATCAAAAACCACGTGCGGCGCAGGGCGAGCAGGTACTGAATCGCCAGGTAGGTGCAGGCGAGCACGGTGAAGGCCACCCCGAGCACGAAAAGTGACCCGTAGGCGGTATCCCGCTTGGCGCCAAAGGCGAGCTTGAGCAGCAACTTGGGCTCAGCGGCGAAGATCAGCAGGACGGGAACGGCACATACGAGGATGATCCCCAGCGCCCGGAAGAGGATCGGCCGGGTGTCCTCGCCCGTGGCCCGGCGCCGGGAGACCTCGGGGACGAGATAGAAGCCGGCCCCGATCGCGACCCAGACCAGGACCTTGGCGGCGACGGCGGTGGCGGCATAGGAGCTGGCCAGATCCTTGGTGAAGCGGTGCCCGGCGGCGATGATGTCGATGTTCTGCAGGACCGCGATCACGATCAGCCCGGCGATCGGCGCCCAGGCCCGCTTCACGTGGGCCCAGAGGCTGAGGGCGGGCGGAGCGGTGCTGACCGCGCCGAGCGGCTCCTGCGCCTGGCGCGCGACGTGATCGCGCAGGCGGAGCGCGATGAACACCCCGACGGCCAGGAACGAGATCGGCGTGCCAAGGTAGGCGCCGGTCACGCCGAGTCCGCCGGCGGCCAGCGCGGCGCCGGCCACCAACCGCGCCGCCTGCTCGCCGACCAGGCTCACGCCGACCCCCTTGTAGTCCCCGACGCCCTGCAGCACGCCCCGTAGGATCGAGATCTCAAGCCAGAGCATGCCGGCCGGGAGGCCGATCGCCGCCGCCCACTGATCGTGCGTGACCCCGACCGCGGAGGCGATCGGAGCGCGGAGCAGCACCGAGATCACGGTGATCCCGGCGGTGGCCATCAGCAGGTGGACCGTCCAGCGCCGGACCGTCGCGGTCAGTCCCGCCCCGACCCCCAGGTGCCCGAGCACGCCCTCGCGCGCGGTGGCCACCTGCAGCGCCTGACCGACCACGGACAGGATCAGGAAGTAACTGATCAGCGCCGCGAGCGAGCCGTAGTTGTCGCCCAGCAGCCGGGCAAAGACCACGGTCGACATCAGCGCGATGACGTTGTTGGCGATCATCGCCCCGGCCAGGCCGGCCGCCTTGGCGGTCTCTGAGCCGCGCAGCTCCGCCAGCGACGTCGGGATCCCCTCCCGATCGCCGGAGACCCGCTTGAGCAGCGCAGCTATTCGACCCGGTTCCTTATCGGCCACGGGAACGGTCATGACGTGCTTGACGGTAGCGAAAGCTCGCGACGACGTGAGTTCTACAGTCTTGCGTGTGCAGGACTCCTTCGATACTCACAGCGCGGCGGAGACCGAGGCGATCGGGGCCGAACTGGCCGCCGTGCTGCGCCCCGGTGACGTGGTCCTGATCGAGGGTGAGCTCGGGGCCGGCAAGACCACGCTGGTCCGGGGCGCCGCTCGCGCGCTGGGCGTGACCGGTCCCGTGACGAGTCCCACGTTCACGATCGGCCAGCGCTATCCGGCGCCGGTGCCCGTGGCCCACATCGATCTCTACCGCGTCGCCCGCCTCGCCGACGAGGAGCCTGACCTGCTGGCCGACTACCTCGGCGCCGACACGATCGCCTTCGTGGAGTGGCCGCAGGGCGAGGCGACGCTGGCCGGCCTGGCCACAATCGCCGCCCGGATCCGCCTCGAGCATCGCGGGGGCGACCGGCGGCGCATCAGCGTCCGCGCCCGGGCCGGCACGGCAGCCTAGGGCGCAGCGGCAGCGATGAGGATCCTGGCCTTCGACACGGCTACGCGGGCCACCACCGTCGCCCTCGTCGACACCGACCAGCGGTCGGCTTCGGGCGTCCTCGCGCAGGCGCGCGACGATCCTGCCCCGGGCCTGCGCCCGCGCCACACCACCCACCTGATGGCGCTGATCACGGACGTGCTCGAGCGCGGCGGAGGTTGGGGCGCCGTGGACCGGATCGCCGTCGGAGTGGGCCCGGGCACGTTCACGGGACTGCGGATCGGCGTGGCCACGGCGCGCGCGCTCGCGCGGGCGCGCGACCTGCCCGTGGTCGGCGTTTCGACGCTTCGGGCGCTGGCCATGGCCGCCTCGGCGGCCTCGGCCGCCGCCGCTGGGACCGAGTTTGACGCCGTGTTGGCCGTGGTCGACGCCCGCCTCGGCGAGGTCTTCGCTGCGGCTTGGGAACCCGTGGCGCTGGTGGCACCGAGCACCGCGCAACCGCTTCTGGACCCGGTCGCGCTGGCCCCGGACGCGCTCGCACAGGCCGGACTGCGGCTGGGACGG
>JBPCIY010000081.1:0-26122 GCA_051005855.1 Solirubrobacteraceae bacterium
CGGCGAGGTCTTCGCTGCGGCTTGGGAACCCGTGGCGCTGGTGGCACCGAGCACCGCGCAACCGCTTCTGGACCCGGTCGCGCTGGCCCCGGACGCGCTCGCACAGGCCGGACTGCGGCTGGGACGGCGCATGCTGGCCGTAGGGGACGGGGCGGTAGAATTCAGGGTGGTTCTCGAGGCTTCGGGGGCAAGGATTCCCGACCGGGGTTCCAGTCTGCACCGGGTCGACGCGGTCTATCACGCTCGCCTGGCCGCCGGACGGCCCCGAGCCGGGGACGAGGTTCACCCGGAGTACTTGCGCCTCCCCGACGCCGAGCTGGCGCTGCGAGCGGCCCCGAAGCGATGACGCCAGCCACATTTACGATCAGGACGCTCGTCTACTCGGATCTGCCCCAGGTCATCTCGATCGAGCGGCGGGCCTTCACCACCCCCTGGTCGCTGGCCATGTTCGTGCTCGAGCTGTCCAAGCCCGCCGGGATCTGCCTGGCGGCGGTCGACATCTCGAGCTCGCGGCTGATCGGCTATCTGGTCCTGTCGCGCTACGACACGATCTGGCACCTGATGAACATCGCTGTCGACCCCGGGCGTCGCCGCGAGGGGATCGCCCGCGGCCTGCTCGAGGCGATGATCGAACAGGCCGGGCCCGAGGAGCAGTACACGCTCGAGGTCCGGACCTCGAACATGCCGGCGATCGCCCTGTATGAGCGCTTCTCCTTCCGCTCGGCCGGGACCCGCCCGCGCTATTACCGCGATACCGGAGAGGACGCCGTGATCATGTGGCGCACAGCGGACACGATCTCGACCTCCGGCGCCGCATGATTCTCGGGCTCGAGACCAGTTGCGATGACACCTGCGCGGCCGTGATCAGCTCCGACGGTGGCATCGCGGCCAACGTGATCTCTGCCCAGGGTATTCATGATCGCTTTGGGGGGGTTGTGCCCGAGATTGCTTCGCGCCAGCACCTCGAGCTGATCGGGGCGGCGGTCGACGACGCGCTCACCCAGGCCGGCGTGGGTCTGCCCGAGCTGGAGCTGATCGCCGTCACCCAGGGTCCGGGGTTGGTGGCCGCGCTGCTCGTAGGCCTGGCCACGGCCAAGGCCCTGGCCGCGGCCCACGAACTGCCTCTGGCCGCCGTCGACCATCTGCACGGTCACATCGCCGCCGGTTTTCTCGCTCCGGCCCAGCTGGAGCCGCCGTTCGTGAGCCTCGTGGCCAGTGGCGGGCATACGTTCGTGGCCCGCGTGACCGAGCGCGGGCCTGGATACGAGGTGCTTGGTCAGACGCTGGACGACGCCGCCGGGGAGGCCTTTGACAAGGGCGCCCGACTGCTCGGACTTGGCTATCCGGGTGGTGCCGCGCTGGAGCGGCTCGCGCGCGGCGGGGACCCCGAGGCGTTCTCGTTTCCCACCGCCGCCCGTGTGCGCGGCCTGGACTTCTCCTTTGCGGGGCTCAAGACCTCGCTCCTGTACCGCGTTCGGGAGCTCGGGACAGCGGAGACCCAGCGCCGGCGTGCCGATCTGGCCGCCTCCTACCAATGGGCGATCGTGGAGGCCCTCGCCGTGCGCGCCGAGCGCGCGCTTGCGAGCACCGCGTTGGACCGGCTCGCGGTAGGCGGGGGGGTGGCGGCCAACGGCCCGCTGCGCGACCGTTTGGCCAGGCTCGGCGCCCAGTTGCACGTGCCCGACCCCGCTCTCTGCACCGACAACGCGGCCATGATCGCCAGCGCCGGGCGCTACGTGACCCCGCTCCCGTATCCCGAGTACCTCGCCCTCGATGTCTTCGCGACCGGGGAGCCGGCCCCAGGGGTACCAGCAGCCGGACGACTCACGCCTCCCGTGGATCCTGAGCGCGAGCCGGCACCGCCGGCGAAGCCCGTGGTGAGCGGTGGCGAGGGGAGGCCAGCGTGAGCCGCGAGGTGGTCCTCTTCGGCCGCGAGGGATGCTGCCTGTGTGACGACGCGCGCGAGGTGGTGCTGAGCGTCCAGGCCGAGCATCCCTTTACCTTTCGAGAACGCGACATCGAAGCTGACGAGAAGCTGCTGCACGCCTATCTCGAACGAATCCCAGTCGTTACGATCGATGGCGTTGAGGCGTTCGAGCTATTCGTCGATGCAACCGAGCTGGCCGAGAGGCTCAGTTAGGGTTCGGGCATGAGCTACACGGTCGGGCCCGGTACCGAGTCGCTCCCGCCCTCTCTGGACCGGGCGGGGGAGAGGCTCTCGCTCGGCGTCGCCGCGCGCCTCTCGCGCTATCTCCAGGTGCTCACCCAGGCCCGCAAGATCGGCAAGGAGACGATCTCCTCTCAGGAGCTCGCCGATTACACCCACGTGAACTCCACCCAGATCCGCCGGGACCTGTCGGGCTTTGGCAAGTTCGGCAAGCGGGGGGTCGGCTATAACGTCGAGTCGCTGGTCAGCCAGATCCGCAAGATCCTGCACACCGCTGGCCAGCACAACATCGCTCTGTTCGGGGCCGGCCATCTCGGAACCGCGATCGCCACCTCGGACATCTTCGCCGACCATGGTTTCCGGGTCGTGGCCATCTTCGACGTCGACCGCGGGCTGGTCGGCACCCAGATTGGCACCTTGACCGTGCGCCACAACTCCGAGCTGCCCGACGTAGTCGAGGACCAGGACATCGTCGTCGCGGTCCTGGCCGTGCCCTCCAAGGCCGCCCAGATCCTGGCCGACGAACTCGCTGACGCTGGGGTGAAGATCATCTTCAACTACTCCGACGCCCTGCTCCAGGTCCCCCCCGAGGTCACCGTGCACACGTCCAGCCCCGCGGTTGACCTGCTCTACGCGCTGTACTTCTACCTGACCTGATCGCGGCCTTGCCGTGGACATCGATCTTCCCAGCGCCCGCGCGACCTTTGACGCCTCCACCGACCTCACGGTCGGCCTCGAGGAGGAGTTCGCGCTCCTGGACCCGGCGGGGCTCGGGCTCGTCCCCCGCTTCGAGGATGTGCGGGCCGCGGCCGTGGCCGACCCGGCGCTCGCGAAGGCGATCGCCGGCGAGCTGATCTCCTCTGAGATCGAGATCCGCTCGGGTCGCGGCGACGATCTGGCCGCCGCGTCCGCGGCTCAGCGAGATCTGCGCGGGCGGCTGTTCGCGGCCGCCGCCGGCCGGGGCGTGGCGCTCGGGTCGACCGGCACCCACCCGTTCTCGGACTACCGCAACCAGCGGATCATCGACACCGAGCACTACCGGCTGGTCGAGGACGGGCTCAAGTACGTGGCCTGGCGCAACAACACCTTCTCGCTCCACGTTCACGTGGGCGTGCGGGGGGCGGACCGCGCCGTGCTGGTGTGTGACCGTCTGCGCCCGGTCCTGCCCGTACTGCTGGCCATCTCGGCCAACTCGCCGTTTCTCGACGGTCGCGATGCCGGCCTGCACAGCGCGCGCAGCCAGACCTTCACCAAGAGCTTTCCCCGCTGCGGGGTCCCGGATGCGTTCGGGAGCTGGACCGCGTTTTCGGACTACGTCGAGATGCTGGTGCGGACGCGTTCGATCATCGAGTACACCCAGGTCTGGTGGTCGGTGCGTCCCCATCTCACGTTCGGCACCGTCGAGGTGCGGATCTGCGACGCCCAGATGTCGGCGGCCGAGTCGGATGGGCTGGCGGCGGTGATCGTCGCCTGCGTCGCCCAGGCTGCCCGTGACCTCGACGAGGGCGTCCCCGCTCCCGATCTGCCCAATCGCCTGATCGAGGAGAACGTCTGGCGGGCCATCCGGTACGGGCTCGACGGCGAGCTGCTCGACCTCGAGCGCCTCGAGCCCTATCCGGCGGCCGCCGCGCTCGAGGGGCTGCTGACCTGGACGGCTCCGGTCCGGGCCGAGCACGGAATCGATGTTGTGCTGCCTGCGCAGAACGGCGCTCAGCGCCAGCGGCAGCTGCTGGCCGGCGGCATGAGCCTGCCGGAGGTCTATGCGACGGTGCAGTCCGAGACCCAGGCGACCTATTCTGGGGTCCTGGAAACCCGCGCGGAGGTAAACAGATGAGCACCGGACAGGCAGGCGATCCGACCACCCCCCCCGCCGCCCCGGCGAGCGAGGAGGAGCTTCGGGCGGCCTACGAGGCCGAGATCAAGAAGATTCGCGTCGAGCAGGTACTGCTCGAGCAAGTGGTATCGCTGATCAACCTGGGTATGCGGCGCACCGGGCTCGGGGAGGGCACCGAGGACGAGCGCGACCTCGGTCAGGTTCGCTTGGCGATCGACTCGATCCGCGCCTTGATGCCGCTCGTGGAGCGCAGCGCCGCCCCCCAGGCCGGTCCGATCCGCGACGCGCTCTCTCAGCTCCAGCTGGCCTTCGTGCGCCTCGGAGGTACGGCCGAGGGCGGCGAGCCCGCCCCGGCGACGCCTCCGGCGGCGGCGAGCCAAGGCGCAGCGGCGCCCGTCCGACCGGAACCGGGCGCCCCAGGAGGCCAGCCCGCTCCCGCCCCGGGAGAATCGAATCCCGTCCAGCCCCCGGCCCAGCCCGGGGAGTCTGAGGAACCCGGTCCCGCCCAGCGCAGCGGACGGCTCTGGGTGCCCGGTCAGTAGCCATTTGCACGACGTTTGCGGCGCCGGCACGCTAGACTCGCGCCCGGCTTTGAGCCGGGGTCTCCGCACCACTTCGCGGCGGCCCCTTTCGTTTGTTGACCAGCGCACTTGAGCGCCTTCTAACTAAGAGCTCCTTCGGAGGACCCCTTGTCAAGCTTCCTCACGCACCATGGCGTCGTGATCGCGCTCGTATGCGCGCTCGCCGCCATCGCATATGGCGCCGTGACCTCGCGCGCGCTGCTGGCGCTCTCGCCCGGCAACGAGCGTATGCGCTCAATCTCGGCCGCCGTCCAGGAGGGCGCTTCGGCCTACCTCAACCGCCAGTACACGACGATCGCCGGGGTCGGGGTGATCCTCTTCATCGTCCTGATCCCGCTCCAGAACATCCGCGTCGCGATCGGCTTCTTGATCGGCGGTCTGTTCTCGGCGGCGGCCGGATACATCGGGATGAACGTCTCGGTCCGGGCCAACGCGCGGGTCGCCGAGGCCGCGCGGAGCGGGGTCTCGCAGGCGCTTGATGTCGCCTTCCGCGGCGGCGCTGTGACCGGCATGTTGGTGGTCGGGTTGGCGCTGATCGGCGTCGCCGGCTACTACGGCGTGCTGACGGCGATCGCGGGTGAGAGCCAGCGGCACGCGGTCGACGCGCTCATCGGGCTCGGCTTCGGCGGCTCGCTGATCTCGGTCTTCGCCCGCCTCGGCGGCGGCATCTTCACCAAGGGCGCCGACGTCGGTGCCGACCTGGTCGGCAAGATCGAGGCCGGTATTCCCGAGGACGACCCGCGCAACCCGGCGGTGATCGCCGACAACGTCGGTGACAACGTCGGCGACTGTGCCGGCATGGCGGCTGACCTGTTTGAGACTTACGCCGTCACCGCCGTCGCGGTGATGCTGCTCGGCGTGCTCTCCTTCACCCAGCAGACGGCGGTTGCGCTGTTTCCGCTCGTCCTCGGCGGCGTCTCGATCATCGCCTCGATCATCGGCACCTTCGCCGTGAAGTCGAAGACGGGCAACGTCGAGCGCGCTCTGTATCAGGGGCTCGCCGTGTCGGGCGGACTTGCCGCATTGGCCTTCATCCCGGTGACCAAGTGGCTGATGGACGGGGTTCGGTACAGCAACGGCCAGCTCGGTCCTCACTGGTGGAAGTTCTATCTGTGCGCGCTGATCGGGCTCGGCGTCACCGCCCTGCTGTTCGTGATCACCGACTACTACACGTCGACGCGCTTCTCGCCGGTCAAGTCGACCGCCCGCGCCTCCGAGACCGGACACGCCACCAACATCATCCAGGGTCTCGCCCAGGGCTACCAGGCGACCGCGCTACCGGCGATCGTGATTGCGCTCGGGATCTTCGGGGCCTGGAAGCTGGCCGGGGGCGGAACCCAGGGGATCTACGGCATCGGCGTCGCGGTGATGGCGCAGCTGTCGTTGTGCGGCCTGATCGTGGCTCTGGACGCGTTCGGCCCGATCACCGATAACGCCGGCGGCATCGCCGAGATGGCCGAGCTACCCGACGAGGTCCGCAACGTCACTGACAAGCTCGACGCGGTCGGCAACACGACCAAGGCCGTGACCAAGGGTTACGCGATTGGCTCCGCAGCCCTGGCCGCGCTGGTCCTGTTCAACGCCTTCGGGCGCGAGCTGCTCGACCGCCACCAGGCCTCCAACTTTGACATCGGCAGTCCACCCGTCCTCATCGGCCTGCTGATCGGGGGGCTGATGGTGTACCTGTTCGCGGCGCTCTCGATGGAGGCCGTCGGCCGCGCCGGCGGCGCCGTGGTCGAGGAGGTCCGCCGCCAGTTCCGCGAGAAGCCGGGAATCATGGAGGGTACCGAGCTGCCCGAGTACGGGACCTGCGTGAGCCTGGTCACCAAGGCGGCGCAGCGCGAGATGATTCTGCCGGCCCTGATCCCGATTATCATCCCGGTGATCGTCGGGGTGGTCAGCATTCAGGCCCTCGGTGGCCTGTTGATCGGCGTGATCGTGGTCGGCATATTCGTGGCCATCTCGATGACCGCCGGCGGTGGCGCCTGGGACAACGCCAAGAAGCTGATCGAGGACGGCGCCTTCGGAGGCAAGGGGTCTGAGGCCCATGCCGCCGCAGTCACCGGTGACACGGTCGGTGACCCGTTCAAGGACACCGCCGGTCCGGCGATCAACCCGATGATCAAGGTGGCCAACATCGTTGCGCTGCTGATCATCCCGCTCATTACCTGAGCTGTGCTGGTCTCCGCAGGCCGCGCCGGGGTCGCAAGGTCCCGACCCGCGCCAGGAGAGGAGGCTCACGCTTTCGTTTGTGTGTGACGTGAGGTCAGGGTCTCGCGACTGGCGCGGGCGGGACATGCGACCCCGGCCCGGCTCGGGTATCACCCCGCTCTGGTGCTTGGCGGTGATCCTGGGGCTCGCTGTCTGTGGTTGCGGCGGGGGCGCGAAGCGTTCCGCGTCCTCCGCGACCTCCGCCACAACGTCCTCGACGGCGGCATTGCCTCCCACCTGCGCGCCGGGGGCTCGGGCGGTGATCGAGCGAGCCTTCGCGGGCCCGGTGCGGGCGCGCGTGGGGGAGTCGGGCCAGGCGACCCCCGAATGCGTGTTCCGGGTCGGGCGGGCGCGAGTCACGGTGCTTATGGACAGCTTTGCCCAGCCCTATCAGCGCCTCGAGCGGGTCCAGATCGAGGATGCGCAGCAATTCGGGACCCAGCGGATCGAGGCCATTCCCCAGCCGATCAGCGGGCTGGGAATCGACGCCTACTGGTTTCCGACCGAGCGCAAGGTCATGACCACGGAGGGCCGGCGCTTGATCACCGTGTTCGTGGCCAGGCGCGGGCTGCCGGCGCGTCGCCAGCGGCGACTGGCGGAGGCGATCGCCCAGCAATACCTTGGGCCCAACGACCCCCGGGCCGCCGACCCGAACGGTTCCTGAGCGCCCGGCGCTAGCCTGGCGCGCAGTGTCTCTCTCCGTCGAGCTCGGCCTGTTCCTGGCGCTGCTGACTGCGTTCGGCTCCGTGGCCGGGTTTCTCTATAAGTTCCGCGGGGCACGCGAGGCCTCGGCCGTCGATCTCACGCGCCCCTGGCATAGCACCGTCGAGCTGTTTCGCTCGCCCCTGTACGCCCTCGGGATCGTGATCGCCTTGTGCTCGTGGGGGTTTCACGTCGGCGCCCTCGCGCTGGCGCCGATCTCGCTCGTCCAGTCGGTGATCGCCGGAGGTCTCGTGCTGCTCACCGTGGTGGCCGATCGCCTGTTCGGGATCGAGGTCTCGCGGCGGGAGTGGATCTGCGTCGGACTGACGGCGGCTGGGCTGTCGTTCCTGGCCGCCACGCTCAGCGGTGATGGAGGCAGCGCCCACTCGCGGTATGTCCCCTCGACGCTGGCCCTGTTCCTGATGCTGGTCACTGCCGCGGGGTTGCTGCTGGCCGGGCGCTCCGGCCTGACCCGGCTGGGGGTCTCGGGCGGGACAACGGACGGCGGACGGTCGGAGTTCTCGAACCGCCACGGGGGGGCGCTCGCGGTCTCGGCGGGCCTCCTGTGGGCGGCCTCGGACACCTCGATCAAGGCCCTGAGCTCGCACCTGCACCACCTCGGCGTCGGGGTCGCGCTTCACCCGCTGGCCCTCCTGATCCTGGTCGCCTCGCTGGTCGGCCTGCTGATCTCGGCCCGCAGCCTCCAGCTCGGCGACGCGGTGCCCATGATCGCGCTCACGTCAGCGGCGGCCAACCTCACCACCATCGCCGCGGGACCGATCGTGTTTGCCGAGCCGCTGCCGAGCAGCGACCTCGGGGTCGGGTTGCGGATGGTCGCCTTCGCGTTCGTGATCGTGGCCGCCGCGCTGACACCCCCGCCGGCCTCAGAGCTGGCGCCCCCCAGCACTCAATGAACCCTGACCGAACCACGGGTTCGCGGCGCAAACGCCCAGGCCCAACCCACTAGAGTGCCGACCATGTTCATCCTCATCGTGGGAGCCGGGCGAGTGGGCTCGGCGGTTGCCAAGCGAGCCCTGGGGTCCGGTCACGAAGTCTCGGTTCTGGATAGCGATCCGCTTTCGCACGAGCGGCTCGACAAGGACCAGTCGACCAGCTGGGAGGACGCCGGCGGGCGCTTCACGGTCGGCGCCGCGCTCGAGATCGATGGCCTGCGAGCCGCCGGCATCGACGACGCGGACGTGTTCATGGCCGCCACCCGCGGTGACAACACCAACCTGGTGATCGCCCAGCTCGCCCAGCGGCGCTTCAACGTGCCGCGTGTGGTCGTGCGGGTTGCCGATCCGGCCCGGGCCGCGTGGTACGCGGAGCAGGGTCTGCTCACCATATGTCCCACGCAGCACGCCATCAACCAGGCCGCGCAAGTCGTGCTTGCGCCCTGAAGGGAGTTCAGAACCGATGTACGTGATCATCGCCGGGGCCGGCAAGGTGGGGTGGAACCTCGCCCGAGAGCTGATCGCCAAAGATCGAGAGGTGACGCTGATCGAGTCCGAGCATGCCCGCTACCGGACGGTCGCCGCGGAACTCGACCACGCCGTCCAGTACGGCGATGCCACCGAGCTGTGGATCCTCGAACGGGCCGGGATCCAGCGAGCCGATCTCGTCATCGCGGTCACCGGAGACGATGAGGACAACATTCTGATCTGTCAGGTCGCCAAGGAGAAGTACGGGTGTGAGCGGATCGTCGCCCGGGTCAATAATCCTCGCAACCTGCCGCACTTCAAGCTGCTTGGCGTGCAACCGGCGGTCTCGGCGACTGACCTCATCCTCCGCCTGATCGAGCACGAGGTCCCCGAGTACGGCCTGGTTCAGCTGCTGGCCCTCGAGGAGGAGCATCTTGAGATCATCGAGCTCGAGGTGGGGGAGGGTTCGGTGGCCGCGGGCAGCCGCGTGCAGGACGTGACCCTGCCGGACGGCTCGCTGATCATCTCCGTCCTGCGCGACGGCGCCGGCTTCGTGCCCAAGGGGGACTCCCTGATCAACGCCGGCGATCAGGTGCTGCTGATCCTCGACCCCGGCCTCGAGGGCGAGATCACGCCGCGTTTCGCGCCCAACGGGGTGCAGCCGGCCAAGTCGGCCTAGTCTTCCATGGCTGACCGCGAGGTAGAGTTTCTGCTCATTGGCGGCGGGCTCGCGGCTGGCAACTGCGCCCGCTGGCTGCGCCAATCCGGGGCCGAGGGCTCGATCCTGCTCGTCGGACGCGAGCCTGACCTGCCCTACGACCGCCCGCCCCTCTCCAAGGGTTTTCTGCGCGGGAGCGAGACGCGCGCGAGCGCCCTGTTTCACGACGCCGCCTGGTATGAGGATCAGCAGATCGAGGCCCTGACCCGCACCTCGGCTCTGAACCTCGACCTCGCCACGCGGACGGTCAAGCTCTCCAACAGGTCCGAGGTGGGCTTCGGGAAGGCTCTGCTCGCCACGGGGGCCAACGTCAAGCGCCTCAACGTGCCCGGGGCCGAGCTCGAGGGCATCCACTATCTACGCACTTTCGCCAACAGCGACGCGATCCGTGCGGACGCGGCCGGCCAGCGCGTAGTTCTGATTGGCGGCAGCTACATCGCCAGCGAGGTGGCCGCCTCGCTGACCGAGCTCGGCTGTGAGTGCTCACTGCTGATGATGGAGCCGGTGGTCCTCAGCCGCCCCTTTGGCGAGGAGACGGCTCGGTTCTTCCACGATCTCCTCATCAGCCACGGGATCACCGTCTACGGCGAGGACGAGCTGGCCGGCTTCGAGGGCGCGGACGGCCGCGTCACCAGGGTCCTGACCAAAGCCGGCCGGTCGCTCGACGCCGACGCCGTCGTGATCGGGGCCGGGGTCGGCCCTGACGTGATGCTGGCCCGGAGCGCCGGGCTGGAGCTCGGCGACACCGGCGGCATCCGCACCGACGCCCGCCTTGAGACCTCGACAACAGGCGTCTACGCCGCCGGCGATGTGGCCGAATACGAGAGCGTCATCCACGGCGGCCGCCGGATCCGCGTCGAACACTGGGACGTGGCCTTCAACCAGGGCAAGGCGGTGGCTCAGAACATGCTCGGCTCGGGCCAGGACTACGACGTCGTGCCCTATTTCTTCTCCGATCTCAGTGACTGGGCGGCGATCGAGTACCTCGGGCCCGCCTACCGGTGGGACCGCGAGGTCATCCGAGGGACGCTCGAGGACGGCAAGTTCACCGTCTTCTACCTCGACAGCGGACGGCTGGCCGGCGCGCTCACCGTCGCGCGCTCCGAGGACCTCCAGCTGGCCCGTCGCCTGATCGCCTCCGGCCAAGAGATCGGCGGACGCGAGGGCGAGCTGGCCGATCTGTCGACCGATCTGGAGACGTTCTAGTTCCCGCTGCGGTAAGCAGCGCGAAGACTGCGGGGCAAGGACTCGAACCTTGATAACCAGCTCCAGAGGCTGGCGTCTTGCCATTAGACGACCCCGCACCGGGACAGACAGGATAGCCAACCGGCGCTAGGGATCCACGAACTCCGCGGGCTCCTTGGTGAAGCCGGCAGTCACGGCGGCGAGCTGGTTGGGCGAGCCGATCAGCCCCAGCTGGAGCTCGGCTTCGAGGGCCAGCGTCTGTTCGGTGGCAGCGGTCCAGGCGGTGTCATAGAGGCGCTTGGCGCCCCGCACGGCGTCGGGCGACTTGGCGGCGATCTCGGCGGCCAGCGCCCGGGCGGCGGCGAGCGGCTCATCGCTGATCCGCGTCACCAGGCCGAGCTCGGCCGCCTCCGGACCGGAGACGATCCGACCGGTATAGGTGAGCTCCTTGGCCACGTCGAGTGAGACCAGCCGGGGAAGCGTTCGGGTCATTGCCATGTCGGGGATCAGGCCCCACTTGATCTCCATCACCGAGAGCTTGGTGTCGGGGTGGGCGATCCGGATGTCGGCGGCGAGCGCGATCTGCAGGCCGCCGCCGAGGCAGTTGCCGTGCAGGGCGGCGATAACCGGCACCGGCACGCGCAGCCAGTCGTAGGCGGCGCGCTGAAACCAGTTGGGGACCTCGCCGCGCAGCGGTTCGAGCAGGGCGTCGGTGCCGTTGCCCGAGGCCATGATGCTCATCACGTCCAGACCCGAGCAGAAGCTCGGACCGTCGCCGTGCAGGACCACGGCGCGGATCCCGGCCTCGGAGCGCAACCGCTCTGACGCGGCCAGGATGCCCTCGAACATCGCGACGTCCAGGGCGTTGTGCTTGTCGGCGCGGGTCAGGGTGACGGTCGCGACGTGGTCGGCGACTTCGATCCGGACCCGCTCCTCGGCACTCATGACCGGGACGCCCTCCGGACGCGCTGAGGCGGGTTCATGGGCCGGGACGCTATCCCTCCACGAGTGCGACTGCGTCGCCGACCCGAACCGGGCCCGGCTCGAGCACCTCGCCGTGGATCCCGAACGGCAGCGGCTCGGTGCTCGCCACCTCGCGCCGGTAGCCGCCGAGGAGGTCGAGCGTGGGCAGCGTGACCTGGCCGGTCACGGGGTCGCGGCTGGTGATCAGGCAACGTCCGACGTGGCCGTGCATGGCCAACAGCGCGCCGCCGACCCGCACGCGGCGTCCGACCCATCCGTCCTCGGCGTGGGGCTGGACACCGTCGATCTCGATCAGCATGCGAAACCGCCGCACATCCACCGTGTCCTCGCCGGCCTCCTGCGCCAGGCGTCGCAGCGAGGCCAGCGAGACCAGCGACGCAGCACCCCGGCGGCCTCGGTCGACGCCGATGTCAGGCGCAACGAGACGCAGCGAGCGGCCGAGCTGCTGCGACAACGCCGCCCCCCAAGGTCCCCGCAGCTCTCGCGCGCTCGACTCATGGCCGAAGAAGCGGATCGGCATCGCCTCGCCGTACTCCAGCGCCGCGCGGGTCTCGGCGCCGTCGGGAAACACGAGGCCGAGCTCCCCGGCCTCGGCGTCGTAGTCAGCCCGCACTGTCTGCAGGCTCGCGACCGACTTGCCGTTGACCATGCGGCCGCGCTCATCGATCACGCAGAACGCGCGGTTGCCTCGGGCGCCCAGCGGCCCCAGCTCGATCTCGTCCACCGCCGCCACGCGCATCGCCTTGACCGGGGCCACCGAGAGACCGGTGACGGTGATGGGGCTCACGCCGCCGGCGGGGCCCAAGCTCACGCCGCCGCCTGCTCGGCCCAGTCGCGGTACAGCTGCCAGTAGTGGCCCTCGGCGGCGAGCAGCTCGTCGTGGGTGCCGGCTTCGACGATCTGCCCGTACTCCATGACCAGGATCCGCGACGCGTGGCGGATGGTCGAGAGCCGGTGGGCGATCACGATCGAGGTTCGGTTGGCGACCAGCCGGCGCAGGCCCTCCTCGATCAGGCTCTCGGTGTGGACGTCTACATTTGAGGTTGCCTCGTCGAGCACCAGGATGCGCGGGTCGGCCACCAGCGCGCGGGCGAAGGCGACCAGCTGCCGCTGGCCGGCCGAAAGCTGTACGCCGCGCTCGCCGACCTGGGTGTCGTAGCCGTGCTCGAGCGCCATGATGAAGTCGTCGGCCCCGACCGCGCGGGCGCCGTCGCGGATCCCGGCGTTGGTGGCGTCGAGGCGTCCGAAGGCGATGTTCTCGCGCACCGTGCCGCTGAACAGAAAGCCCTCCTGGGGAACCATCCCCATCTGGGAGCGCAGCGAGGCCGCGGTCACCGAGCGCAGGTCATATCCGTCCACCGAGATTGACCCCTCGGTCGGCTCATAGAATCGCGCCACGAGCTTGGCGAAGGTCGACTTGCCGGCCCCGGTCTCGCCGACCAGGGCCACGGTCTCCCCGGGCGCGATCACGAGGTCGATGTCGCGCAGCGCCCACGGCCCGTCACCGTCTCCGTAGCGAAACGAGACCCCGGCGAAGCGCAGCTCGCCCCGGATCCGCGGCAGCGTAGCGGCGTCCGGAGCATCGAGGATCTCGGGCTGCTCGGCCAGCAGGCCAAAGATCTTGTCCAGCGCGGCCATGCCCGACTGGTAGGTCGTGTAGAGCTGGGAGAGCTGCTGGATCGGATCGAAAAAGTTGTTCAGAGCGGCGATGAACCCGAAGACCACGCCGGTGGTCGTGTGACCGTTGATGACCTCGATCCCGCCGATGACCAGGATCTCGACCGTGACCAGCGCCGACAACAGCTCGACGGCCGGGAAGTAGGCGGCGTTGAGGTTGACCGTGGTCATGTTGGCGTTGCGGTTCTCGTCGTTGAGCCGGCGGAACTCACGGATGTGCTGGCGCTCCTGGCCAAAGGCGCGGACGACGCGGATTCCCGACAGGCTCTCCTGCAGGTAACCGGTGATCGAGGCGATCTTCTCCCGGGTGAGCCGGTAGGCGTCAGCCGAGGCGATCCGGAAGAGCAGTGCGCCAACGGCCAGGATCGGCAGCGCGATGAAGGTCAAGAGGGCCAGGTGGAAGTCGAGCACGATCAGGATCACCACCACCCCGATCAGCGTCAGGCTGGACTGGATCAGCGTGGCCAGGCCGTCCTCGACGAGCTGGTCGAGCGCCTCGACGTCGTTGGTCATGCGCGAGATCACCACGCCCGCGCGATTGCGCGAGTAGAAGCCGATCGACAGCGACTGGAGGTGCACGAACAGCTTGACCCGCAGGTCCTGGAGCGCGCGCTGACCGACCCACCCGACCAGGTAGGTCTGGGCCCAGGTGGCCAGCGCATAGACGATCGCGGAAGCCAAAAAGGCCACGACGACCAGATCCAGCGTGCCCACGTCGTGCCGGCGGATGCCGTTATCGATGGCGAACTTGGCCAGCAGAGCCGGAGCCAGGGCGGCGGCGGTCGCCAGGACCAGCGCAGTGAACATCGCCAGCACGCGCAGTCGATATGGGGCCAGCAGCTCAGCCAGGCCCCTGAGCTTGCGCCCGCGGCCACCGGTCTCGCGCAGGCGCCGGCGCAGCTCGAGGCCTCGCGCGGCGCTCACAGTCCCGCTCGCAGAGGCTCGCGCTCGGAATCCACCTTGCGGTTGAGAAAGACTTGATCGGGCATGCCTTTCTCCACGATCTCGCGATACAGGTCGGAGCTGTGCAGCAGCTCGGCGTGCGATCCGTCGGCGACCACCCGTCCGTGCTCGAGAACGACGATGCGGTCGGCCAGCGCGATCGTCGAGAGGCGGTGGGCGATGACGAATGTGGTCCGGCCCGAGAGCACCTCGCCGAGCCCGGTCTTGATCTCCTGCTCGGTCGACGCGTCGACCGATGAGGTCGCGTCGTCGAGGATCAGGATTCGCGGGTCGGCGAGGATCGCTCGAGCGATCGCGATCCGCTGGCGCTGACCGCCCGAGAGCGTGAACCCGCGCTCGCCGATCCGAGTGTCATAGCCGTCGGGTAGACGTTCGATGAAGTCAGCGGCCTGGGCGGCCGCGGCGGCGCGCTCGACGTCCTCGCGGCTGGCCTCGGGGTGGGCGTAGGCGATGTTCTCGTGCACGGTGGCCGAGAACAGGAAGGGGTCGTCGTTGACGATCGCGATCGCGTTGCGCAGGCTGGCCAGCTCGACCGAGCGCACGTCGGCGCCGTCGATCTCGACCGAGCCCGTATTGACGTCATAGAGCCGGGGCAGGAGCTGGACGAGCGCGGACTTGCCCGACCCCATCGCCCCGACCAGCGCCACGGTTTGGCCAGCGGGAACCTCGAGGTTGACGTCACGTAGGGCCGGGCGGGTTGAGCCCGCGAACGTCAGTCCGACCCCCCGGAGGCTCACCTGTCCGCTTCCGGCGGGCAAGGCTGGGGCGTCGGGCGGGGAGACGATCTCGGGCTCGCGATCGAGGATCTGGAAGATGCGCGCCCCCGAGGCGGTCGAGCGCTGGGCGGCGCCGAGCATGTACCCGAGCGTGCGCATCGGAGAGATCAGCATCAGCAGGTAGGCGTAGAACGCGGTGAAGGCGCCGACCGAGAGCGAGCCGTTGATCACCTCGCGGCCGCCGAAGAGCAGGATCGCGCCCAGCCCCAGGTTGGGCAGGAAGCTGATCATCGGTCCGTAGAAGGCCTGGATTCGGGTGGCCAGTACCTGTTGCTCAAAGACGCGTTGGACCGTGTGCTGGAAACGGTGCAGCTGTCGGTCCTCCTGGGCAAAGGCCTTGACCACGCGGACGCCCGAGACGTTCTCCTCCACGTCGGCGGTCAACTCGGCGATGCGCTGCTGGGCCTCCTGCATGGCCGGCCGGGACTTGTGCCCGTAGCGGTTGGCGATCAGGACCACGAACGGCACCGGCGCCAGCGAAATCGCCGCCAGACCGGGCTGGAGCAGGAACATGGCCACGGCAGCGAGCAGGATCGTGACCAGTGACTGGGCGATGAAGATCAGGCCGTAGCCGAGGAAGAAGCGCACCGACTGCAGGTCCACGGTCGCCCGGGACATCAACTGACCGGTTTGCTGGCGATCGAAGAACGAAAGCTCGAGCCGCTGCAAATGGCCGTAGAGGCGGTTGCGCAGGTCCATCTCGACGCCAAGCGAAACCCGTCCGGCGACCAGCCGGCGAAAGACGCTGAGCACGAGCCGGCCGAGGCCGGCCGCGGCGATGGCCACCGCCAGCAGGGTCAGGGAGTGGTGATGGTGGGGGCGGATCGCGTTGATCGCCAACCCGGTCAGGTACGGGATCAGGACCGTGGCCCCGAGCGCGCCGAAGGACAGCAGGAACGACCAGATCACGCCCCGCCGGTAGGGACGCAGGAAGCCGATCAGACGCCAGAACGTGGGCATACTTCATAAAGTATAGTATGGATAGGGTGGACCGAGGCCCGCCGCCGGCCTGCGGGGGTAGCATCGCGACGATGCTCGAGTACCAGCGTGAGCGGGTCGCCGCCGCCGCCCGTGACCTGGCTGCCGACGGCCTCGTGCTCGGCACCGCCGGCAACGTCTCCGAGCGCCACGGCGAGCGGATCGCGATCACGCCCACGGGCGCCGTGCTGGCCACGCTGGACGCCGTCGACGTCGCCGTGATCGATTTGCAGGGCGCTCATCTCGATGGCCCGTGGGGCCCGACCTCCGAGCTCGCCCTGCACCTCGGGACCTACCGGCGCTACGGGGCGGGAGCGGTCGTCCACGCCCACGCCCCGGTCAGTACGGCGTTGGCCTGCGTACTCGACGAGCTCCCTGCCGTGCACTACCAGATGATCGCCCTGGGCGGGCCCGTGCGGGTGGCGCGCTACGCCACCTTCGGCACCGAGGAGCTGGCTGCGGTCACACTCGACGGGCTCGAGGATCGCACCGCCGTGCTCATGGCCAATCACGGCACGCTCACCTACGGCGATGACCTGCCCACCGCCACGGCCCGCACGCGGCTGCTCGAGTGGGTCGCCGGGGTCTACTGGCGAGCGGCCTCCCTCGGGCCACCCCGGACTCTGGACGCGGCCCAGCTTGACGCGGTTGGCGACCAGCTTGCCGCGCGCCAATACAGATCCCGGCTCGGGTCCCGGGCGCCACGGTGAGCGCCGAGGACCGGCCCGCCGCGGTCACGCGCCGCGGCTTCGTGACCGGTGCGGCGGCTGCCGGTGCGGCGGCGGCATTGGGCACCGCCGCGCCGGCCCAGGCCACCGGAGCCCATGCGGCCCGCGCCCCCGCCGGGCCGCGCTCGGCCGACGTGGTCGTGGTCGGCGCCGGGCTGGCCGGACTGACGGCCGCCCGCCAGCTCGTCCGGGCCGGCCAGGCGGTGGCCGTGCTCGAGGCCCGCGAGCGGGTCGGGGGGCGGATCCTCAATCACGACATCGGCGGCGGCCACATCTCCGAGCGCGGCGGGACTTTCGTCGGACCGACCCAGAATCACGTCCTCGCGCTGGCCCGCGAGCTGCGCGTCGCCACCTTCCCGGTCTATGACCGCGGCCAGGACGTCTACGCGAGTGCCACCGGCCGCGTTCTCTACAGCGACCGGGGTCCGTTCGGAACCGCGCCGCCCGACCCGGCCATCGCCGCCGAGCTGGCCGGCACCGTGCTGGCGCTCGACCAGCTCGCGACCACCGTCCCGGTCCACGCGCCCTGGGACACGCCGGGGGCTCGCGATCTCGACGGCCAGACCCTCCAGTCCTACCTGGATCAGCGCAACGCCTCGCCGCGCTTTCGGGCCCTGGTCAGCGCCGCCCTGCGGCCGATCTTCGGCGCCGAGCCGCGCGAGGTCTCACTCCTGTTCGCGCTCTTCTACATCGCCGCCTCCGGAGACGCCAAGCACCCCGGCACGTTCGAGCGCAACTTCAACACCCGGGGCGGGGCTCAGGCCGCCCGCTTGGTCGGCGGTTCGCAGGCCTTACCGCTCAAGCTGGCCGCGGCCCTGGGCTCGCGGGTCGTGCTCGGTGCCCCGGTGCGCCGGATCGAGCAGACCGGGCCGCGCGTCACCGTGATCGCCGATGGCATCACGGTCACGGCCCGGCGCGTGATCGTGGCCATCCCGCCGACCCTGGCCGGCCGCATCGCCTACGCGCCGATCCTGCCCTTCGAGCGCGACCAGCTCACCCAGCGCTACGGCCAGGGCACCCTGACCAAGGTGGCGGCCGTCTACCGGCGGCCGTTCTGGCGAGCCCGGGGTTTGACCGGCTCGGCGGTGGCGACCGGCTTTCCGATCAGCGTCACCTTCGATGACTCCCCTCCGGGTGGTCGTCCGGGCGTCCTGTTCGGGTTCGTAGGCGGCGACAACGCCCGCCGGTACGCCACGCTGGCTCCCGCGGCGCGCCGGCGCGCGGTCCTCGAGCAGCTCGCGGCGCTGTTCGGATCCGAGGCGCGGCGAGCCGAGCAATTCCTGGAGACGAGCTGGAGCCAGGAGGAGTGGACCCGCGGCTGTCCGGTCGGGATCCCGGCCGTCGGCTCGCTGGTCGGCTACGGCCCGCACCTGCGCCGGCCCGTGGGCCGCTTGCACTGGGCCGGCACCGAGACCGCCGGATACTGGAACGGCTACATGGACGGGGCGGTCAGCTCGGGTCAGCGCGCCGCGTCCGAGGTCTCGGCCCGGCTCTGAGCCGGCGGTCCCGCTCCCCCCACCCCCGGCTGAGGTGAGCACGGTGCGGGCGCGCGGAATATGGTCTCACCCCGCCCCCACCGCCGCACCCGACCAGACCAAGGAGGAGATCGGCTCGATGGCCACTGTCCGCGAAGCGACGTTCGACCTGTTCCGTGCCCACGGGATGACCACGATCTTCGGCAACCCGGGCTCCACCGAGCTGCCGATGCTCGCCGACTTCCCCGAAGACTTCACCTACATCCTCGTGCTCCAGGAGCTGGTCGTGATGGGGATGGCCGACGGCTACGCCCAAGCCACGGGCCGCCCGACCCACGTCAACCTGCACACGGCGCCCGGCGTCGGCAACGCCGTGGGCGGGATCTTCAACGCCCAGGCCAACAAAGCGCCGCTGGTCATCACCGCCGGCCAGCAGGTCCGCGCTCAGATCACGATCGAGGCCAATCTGACCAACCGCGACGCGACGGTCGGACCGCAGCCGTACGTGAAGTACAGCCACGAGGCCCCGCGCGCCCAGGACGTTCCGCTCGCGTTGGGACGCGCTATCCACCACGCGATGCTGCCCCCCCGGGGCCCCGCCTTCGTCTCGATCCCGATGGACGACTGGAACGCCGAGGCCGACGAGGACCGCTCGGCCAGCGCCCTGGCCCGACGGGTCAGGGGCCGCACGGCCCCGGATCCCGAGGCCCTCACCGCCTTGGCCGCCCGGCTGGCTGCCGCCCAGCACCCGGTTCTGGTGGCCGGCCCCGACATCGACGCCGCCGGCGCCTGGAAGCACGCCGTCGCCCTGGCCGAGAAGCAGCGGCTTCCGGTCTGGGCGAGCCCGGCCACCGGTGGTTCGCGGCTGGGCTTCCCCGAGCGCCATCCGAACTTCGTCGGAGTCCTGCCGCCGGCGATCGGGCCGATCTCCGAAACCCTCAAGGACCACGACCTGGTGCTGGTCGTCGGTTCCTCGGTCTTCCCCTACTACCCATATATCCCGGGCCCGTTCCTGGGGCCGGGCACCGAGCTGGTCGCGCTGACCAGTGACCCCGGCGAGGCGGCCCGGGCGCCGATGGGGGAGGCGATCGTGGGCGATGTCGGTTTTGCCTTGCAAGCTCTGGTCGAAGCGGTCCCGCCAGCCGACCGCGCGACGCCCGAACCCCGCCCCGAGCCGGGCGATCCTCCCGAGGCCGATCCGCTGAGCGGCTCGGAGGCGATGGCCGCGCTGGCTGATGCGTGGCCGGAGGACGCGATCGCGGTCGTCGAGACACCATCGTGCACGCTGGCCCTGCGCAACCGGCTGCGCATCTCTACCCCCGGGAGCTACTACTTCGGCGCCAGCGGCGGCCTCGGCTTCGGGATCTCGGCCGGGGTCGGCGTGCAGCTCGCCCAGCCCGACCGGCCCGTGGTCTGCGTGCTCGGTGAGGGCTCGGCCCAGTACGGGATCACCGCCCTGTGGAGCGCGGTGGCCTATCAGGCGCCGGTCACCTTCCTCGTGCTGCGCAACCAGGAGTACATGATCCTCAAGTGGTTCGCGATGCTCGAACAGGTCACCGGTGCCCCCGGGCTTGACCTGCCGGGCCTCGATGTCGCCGCCGTCGCCCGCGCCTACGGGATGAAGGCCTCGGAGGTGTCCGGGCGCGAGGAGTTGACCCAGGCGCTGCGCGAAGCGACCGCGGCTCAGGATGGGCCGCGGCTCATCCAAGTTCCCGTCGCCTCTGGCATGTGGCTGGAATAGTGGCGTCCCGGCTCCTGTCCCGGCCCCTGTCCTGGGCGCGCGCGGTCCCGACCCCCGAGCCCTCGCCGGCGCCTGACCGGGCGCCGGATTGGGTCGCCGCCGGTACGCCCGAGCCGCTGCGCAGCCGGCTGATCGCGGCCCTGGGGGCCGACCAGGTCCTCACGCGGGCGACCGATCTCATCCGCTTCGCCTCCGACGCGAGCGCCTACCGGTTGATCCCCCAGGCGGTGGTCCGCCCTCGGGACGCCCGGGATGTGACCAAGCTGCTGCGCACCGCGGCGGCGCTCAAGACGCCAATCGTCTTCCGGGCCGGGGGCACGAGCCTCAATGGCCAATCCCAGACCGACTCGATCCTGGTCGACGTGCGCCACCACTTCCAACAGGTGCGAGTCGAGGCCGACGGCGCGCGGGCGCGCGTCGGACCGGGCGCCACGCTGGGTCTCGTCAACCGGCACCTGGCCCGCTACAGCCGCCGCCTGGGCCCCGACCCCGCCAGCACGAACATCGCCTGCGTCGGCGGTGTGGTCGCCAACAACTCGGGCGGGATGCGCTGTGGCGTGGTCGCCGACTCCTACCAGACCGTCCGCGCCCTCACGCTCGTGCTGGCCAACGGCGCCGTGATCGACACCGCCACCCCCGACGCCGAGCAGGAGTTCGCCACCGCTGCCCCCGAGCTGGCCGCCGGCCTGGTCCAGATCCGCGACGAGATCCGCGCCGACGCGGAGCTCTCCGCACGGATAGCGCGGAAATTCGAGATCAAGAACACCACCGGTTACCGCCTGTGCGCGTTCCTGGACGCTGACACCCCGCTGGAGATCTTCCGCCGGCTGGTGATCGGCTCCGAGGGGACGCTGGCCTTTGTCGCCGAGGCCGTGTTCGAGACCGTGCCCCTGGGGCGCCATACGGCGCTGGCCCTGGTCGGTTTCCAGGACCTCGACAGCGCCGCGGACGCGGTCGGCGAGCTGGTCGCGGCCGGGGCCACCGCGACCGAGATCATGGTCGCCCCGACCCTGATCGCCGCCGCCTACAACATGCCCGGGACCCCCGAGGAGTGGAAGGAGCTGCCTCCCACCTCGGCCGCCCTACTGATCGAGTTTCGGGCTGAGGATCCCGACGAGCTCGATGGGCCCGAACAAGCCGCCCGCGAGATTCTCGCCGGCCGGCCTCTGCTCGGGGGCGACGACGCCGTCCGGTTCTCCCGAGACGCCGAGGAGGTGGAGCTCTTATGGCGCGTGCGCGAGGGTATGCAGGGGCTGCTGGCCGCGGTGCGTCCGCCGGGCGTGACGATGATCATCGAGGACGTGTGCGTCCCGCCGGCCCGGATCGCCGAGGGTGCGCGTGACCTCCAGGCACTGCTGGGCCAGCACGGTTTCCTGCCCGGGCTGGCTGGACACGCATCGGCCGGCAACCTGCACTTCATCCTCACGCCCAACTTCGGCGAGAACTCCGAGCTCGAGCGCTACGACACCTTCATGCACGAGCTGGTCGAGCTGATCGTCGACAAGTACGACGGCTCGCTCAAGGCCGAGCACGGGACCGGGATCAACATGGCGCCGTTCGTGGCCCGTGAGTGGGGCGAGGCGGCGACCGAGCTGATGTGGCGGATCAAGGCGCTGGCCGACCCCGACGGGATCCTGGCGCCGGGCGTGGTCCTCAACCGCGATCCCGAGGTTCACCTGCGCAACCTCAAGAGCGTGCCCGAGATTGAGGCGGTGGCGACCAAATGCATCGAATGCGGCTTCTGTGAGCCCGTCTGTCCCTCGCGCAACGTGACCACGACACCCCGGCAGCGCATCGTCCTGCGCCGCGAGATGGCGCGCCAGCCGGCCGGCTCACCGGTGCTGACGACTCTGCTGAAGGAGTTCGCCTACGACGGGCTTGACACCTGTGCGGCCGACGGCTCCTGCGCGGCCGCCTGCCCGGTGGCGATCGACACCGGAAAGCTCGTCAAGGAGCTGCGCGGGCGCGCTCACGGCGAGCGGTCCGAGCGGGTCGCGGTCGGCGCCGCCCGCCGCTACGCGACCGCCGAGCGCGCTGCCCGGGCGGGTCTGCGCGCTGCTGGGCCCGCCTCGCGGGTGGGTGTCCCGGCCTGGAGCGAGAGCATCCCCGCGCCCGCGCCCGCCGCCCTGCCGGTCACCTCGCGCGCGGGCGCAGCCGCCGTCTACCTGCCGGCGTGCCTGAACCGCATCTTCGGTAACCCCCGCGACCGAGCCGATGAGCCCACGGTGCCTGAGGCCCTGGTCGCCCTCTCGGCCCGCGCCGGCCGGCCGGTCTGGATTCCCGGCGACGTGGCCGGACACTGCTGCGGCGTTCCGTGGAGCTCCAAGGGCTACGCCGACGGCCACGAGTTGATGGCGGCGCGCACGCGGGAAGCGCTGGCGCGCTGGAGCGACAGCGGGCGCCTGCCCGTGGTGATCGACGCCAGCTCCTGCACGCTCGGCGTCGTCTCCGAGCTCGGGCTCGAAGGGGTGGAGGTGCTCGACTCGGTGGCCTGGATTCACGACCGGCTGCTCGACCGGCTCGAGATCACGCGGCGCCTGGGGACCGTGGCCGTCCACGCCACCTGCGCTTGCTCCCAGCTCGGCCTGGCCGCCCAGCTGACCGCCGTGGCGGGACGGATCGCCGACGAGGTCCTCGTTCCCGCCGCCGGCGGTTGCTGTGGGATGGCCGGGGACCGGGGCCTGTTTCACCCCGAGCTGCCGGCCTCGGCGCTGCGCGGCCTGACCGCCGAATTGGCCGGACGCCGGCTCGATGCCGCGATCTCCAGTAACCGCACGTGCGAAATCGCTCTGCACCGGGAAACTGGGCAGCGATATGGTTCGCTTGTGCAGATCCTGGAGGAGGTGACGCGGTGAGTCGATCACTACGCTTGATCGCGGTCCTGGTGACGCTCAGCGGATTGGTCGTCGCGCTCGCCTCGGCCAGCGCCCCAGCCGCCAGCCCCGCCCACGGTCGTTTCGGCGCACGGCATGCGGCGTCAGCCGTCACCCGCTTTGTGCCGGCCAAGACGAAGGCCAACCCGCTCCCGCCCGACACCGGCACGACGGCCAGCCGCTATTCGCTCGTGCATGGCTGTTTCTCGATCTCTTCCGCCGGTCACCGCCTCGCCGCCGCCGACGCGCCGTTCTCGATGCAGGCCGCCGCCCTGGGCCAGTATCTGATCTACGGCCACCGCGGCGACTTCCTGGGCGCCGGGGCGGTCCCGACCGCGAGCCCGGCCACCGACACCGTCTGGCAGGTCGACGGCAGTCTCCAGCGCGGCTACACGATGACCAATCTCGGCACCGGCGGCGCCATGGCCGTCACCTTCAAGCCCGCCAGCGGCTGCGCGGTCTACCCCGAGGCCGGAGTCAATGCCGCCGGCCAGCCGTTCAGCGGCCCCAGCCCCACATCGACCGTGACGGGCACGATCGACGCCCACACGCACGTGACGGCGTTCGAGTTTCTCGGCGGCGACTTTCACTGCGGGCGGCCCTGGCATCCCTTCGGCGTCGAGTTCGCGCTCCCCGATTGCGCGCCCAACGAGACCGGCACCAACGGGCAGGTGGAGAGCTTCCTCGATTACGGCTCGCCCTCGCATCCCCACGACACCGTCGGCTGGCCGACCTTCAAGGAATGGCCCTCGCCGACCATGCTGGCCGAAGAGGGCGACTACTACACCGGGATCGAGCGGGCCTGGAAGGCCGGGCTGCGGGTCATGGTCACCCAACTGGTCGACAATGAAGCGCTGTGCACGCTGATGAGCAAGCGCCACAACCCGTGCAACGACATGAGCGCGGTCCGCATCCAGGCCAAGGATCTCCGCGACCTCCGGGACTACATCGACGCCCAGTCCGGCGGCCCCGGCAAGGGCTTCTTCCAGATCGTCACCAGTCCCTTCCAGGCCCGCCGGGTGATCAACTCCGGCAAGCTGGCCGTGGTCGAGGGGATCGAGGTCTCTGATCTGTTCAACTGCGGCGAGTACATGGGCCAGCCGCTCTGTGACCGCAAGCAGATCGATGCCGGCCTCACCGAGGTCCGGGGGCTGGGCGTCAGCACCTTCTTCCCGATCCATAAGTTCGACAACGCCTTCGGCGGGACCAAGATGGACTCGGGCGAGACCGGCCAGCTCGTCAACGGCGGCAACCACCTCGAGACCGGCCGTTACTGGGACATCCAGACCTGCACCGGCCCCGAACACGACTCGACCCAGATGACCACGGCCCCGATCGGCGGCCTGGCCACGCTGCTCAACGGCCCGGTCGGGAAGGCGCTCCTGCCCTCACCGCCTCCGGGGCTGCCAACCGGGGGGGCGGTTTCACCGGCCGGCCAGCTCCCCGTCTATCCGCCCCCGCCGCACTGCAACACCCGCGGGCTCACCGATCTCGGTGCCTACCTGATCGACAAGATGATTCAGCAGCACATGATCGTGGAGCTCGACCACATGGACGTCAAGGCGGCTAACACGACGCTCTCGCTGCTCGAGGCCCATCACTATTCGGGCGTGATCTCGGCCCACAGCTGGGACTCTCCCCAGGAGAACCCGCGGATCTACAACCTGGGTGGGTTCGTGACCCCGATCGCGGGCGCCTCCCCAAGCAATTTCGTCGACCAGTGGAAGACCAGCCTGACGGTGCGCAACAAGCGCTTCTACAACGGGGCCGGCTTCGGCTATGGCGCCGACATGAACGGTCTGGCCGAGGAAAGCCAGCCCGACACCTCGAACCCGATCACCTACCCGTTCACCTCCTACGACGGCAAGGTGACCTTCACCCGCGAGGTCTGGGGCCGGCGCACCTTCGATCTCAACCAGGACGGGGTCGCCAACTACGGCATGTTCCCCGACTGGCTCCACGAGCTTCAGATGATCGGCGGCCGTCCGCTGATCGCTGACATGTTCCACGGCGCCGAGGCCTACCTGCAGATGTGGGAGCGCGCCTACGGGGTGAGGGCGACCGGCGGCTGCGTCCCGGCGACCGGGCGGCTCGGGGCTCGCGGTCTGGGGGCACTTCGGCTCGGGATCGGCTCCACGGCGATCCTCTACGCCGCCGGGCAGCCCGCCTCGCGCCCCGGCCGGTCCTTCCAGTACTGCGTGAGCGCACGCGGCCGCGGGCGCACGATGGTCGTTTTCAGCCCCCGCGGCCGCGTCCGGATGGTGGCCAGCACCGCCCCCGGCGTGCGGGCCGGAGGGCTGCATCCGGGTTCTCGCGCCCCGCGCGGCAAGCGCCTCAAGCGCCTGGGCCGCTCGCTCGGGCACGGGTTGTGGCTCGGCCACCGCCTCGCCCACGGGACGCACCTGCTCTATCGAGTCCGGCGCGGACAGATCGTCTGGATAGCGGCGGTTACCGCCTTTGACTCCCGCAGCCGGGCTCGGCTGCGCGCCGATGCGCGGGCCGCCGGCCTGAAGTGAGCGGGCGCCCGGCGGGGCTGCCTGCTCCGCCGGTCGGGCTCTGCGACAGCTGCCGCCATCAGCAGTTGGTCCGGACCACGCGCGGGTCGATGTTCTCGCTCTGTCGCCGCTCGCGGGACGAGCCCGATCGCTTCCCGCGCTACCCTCGCCTCCCGGTTACCGCTTGCCCCGGCTACCAATCCGGCCCGCGCGACGCCGACGACCCGGGCGCGTACTAGGAGGCCTCGGCCCCTTGGCCGCGGGGCGGAGGTTCTGGACGCCGGCGCCGCCCCGGCCCGGCCGTGTCGCGGTCGGCCTCATCGCCCCCGTCGGCCCTCGAGATCCCCAGCTTCAGGGCGAGCGCGGTCAGCGCCGCGACGGCGCCCGGGGCGGGTACGGCGTCCTCGGGCCGCTCCACGACCGGGGCGAGCGTCCCGTCGTAGTTGAGCGTCACGACCGCTCCGGCCAGGTGCGCACGCAGCGCGGAGAGCGGTGTCACGGTTCGAGCAGCACGCCGAGCGCATCCCACTGCGCGATGCGGCAGCCGTCCGTGCGCGACAGGGCCAGGTCGACCTCGCGGCCGCCGGACGTGCCGCGCACCGTCGCCGTCTGC
>JBPCIY010000082.1:0-10131 GCA_051005855.1 Solirubrobacteraceae bacterium
GCATGGTGACGATCCGAACGATCTCGTAGGACCTGGCCTCGGGCTCCCCCTCGCGCACGCGGGCGTGGTACTCGTCGAAATACTCCGAAGGGCGGTCGTCCTTGTAGCGCTGCGGCTTGAGCTCGACATCGTTCATGGCTTGCCGATGAATACCCGTCAGCGCCGCAGACGTTGCGCGAAGCTGGCCAGCTCCCCGACCGATCGGGGTCGCGCGGCCACGAGCTCGAAGATCTCGCGTGGTCGCAGGACCTTCGTACGATCCCCTGCGATCTACGCCACGGATCGACCAAGCCCCGGTCCGGTCCCGGCCGCACGGGGCATCTGGGACCACGGTTTAGCCCTGGAGCGGCAGGACCAGCGCCGGCTTCTCGATCTGGTGCTCGGTGCTGGTGGTCACCACGGCCGTCCCAATCGCGAAGAACTCGATCACGTGCGACCCCCAGCCGTGGCTGCGCTCGATGATGCGCGCCCCGACGATCCCCTCGGACTGGAGCTCGTCGGCTTCGGACTGCATGCGCTCCATGGCCAGCTCGCGGGCCTCGTAGAGCGCCTGGGTGAAGTTGGGCATCTCGACGTTCCGTCCCACCTGTTTGAGCGAGGCGAGCATCCCCTGGCGGGCGACGTGGTAGACGCAGTTGCCCATCACCAGCCCGGTCGGCCGGTACCCGGCCCGCAGCAGGGTGGCGAAGTCCTGGCCACTCATGTCCGAGGTGAAGGGTCGTCCGGTCGGCGCGCGGTGCAGCTCCCCCCCGGCGTGCTTGACGGCGGTCCCAACCGCGATGAACTCGGCCAGGTCAGCGCCCCAGTCATAGCGCCCGATGTCGAGCCGGACCCCGACCACCCCGTCGGCGCCGAGCTGGTCGGCTTCCTCCTCCATGCGCGTCATGGCCAGCTCCCGCGCGTGGTACATGGCCTGGGTCAGGACGCCCATCTCCTGATTCTGATTCCACATCGCCTGTTGAAAGCCGATGTGGTAGATCGAGCTGCCCAGCACGAGACCGAGCGGCTCAAAGCCCGACTGCTTGACGAGCAGGAACTCGTTGACGGACAGGTCACTGGTGAAGAAGCCGCGGGCGACCTCCTGCTTCATGCGGGCGATGCGATCGCGGCCCGAGTCGGGAATCCCGGCCAGCGAGCCCGCCTCGTAGGTCGCCGCGTGCGGCGCCGCGGAGGCTCCGTCCGGGCCCGCCGCGGGCGGCTGCGGGTCGTCGTCGCGCTTGAGGAACCCCATCACTTGTCTCCTATCCGTTGAGCAGGCGTTCGAGCGCTTGCCGGGTGGTCTGGCTGCGCTGCGCCTCAGCGGCCAGAGCGGCGCCGAGGGCGGTGAGCCAGACATCAGTCTCCACGACCTCTGACTTGAGCACGATCCCTTTCGAGAGGCGTGAGCTGCGGGCCTCAACGCCGGCTCCAGACCGGCGCAGCTCCAGGCGCTGATCTCCGGCGTCCACGGCCACGCTGACGGCGCGCTTGGGCCCGAACATCCCGTCGCGGCGGCGCTGCACCGAAACCAGACCGGGCACGGCCGCCTCCAGCTTGACCGCCATCACCTCGACGAAGCTTCCGATCTCCGAGCCGTCAGCGCGCAGCGAGGCGGCCAGCAGGTCGATGTCGAGCGGCTCGTCCGGATCGGGGGTATCCAGCGCCATCACTCCCCGATCAGCCTACGCCTCGGCCCAGCCGCGCGCACGCTCGAGGGCCCGGCCCCAGTCGTGCAGGAGCCGCTCGCGCTGCGCGGCCTCCATCGCCGGCTCGTAGCGGTGCTTCTCGCGCCAGTGCCGGCTGACGTCATCGATCTTCCAGATCCCGGTGCCCACCCCGGCCAGGTATGCCGCTCCGAGGGCGGTCGTCTCGGCCACTTCGGGGACGCTCACCGGAACGCCGAGGACATCGGCCTGAAACTGCATCAGCCAGGCGTTGACGGTGGCGCCGCCGTCGGCGCGCAGCTCGGTCAGCTCGGTCTCACACGCCCTCTCCATCGCGCGCACGGCGTCGACGGTTTGGTAGGCGATCGACTCCAGCGCCGCCCGAGCGAGATGGGCCCGGGTGGCACCGCGGGTCAGGCCGACGATAGTCCCCCGCGCGTAGGGATCCCAGTGGGGCGAGCCCAGGCCGGTCAGCGCAGGTACGAAGTAGACCCCGTCGTTGCTGTCAAGCGACGCGGCGAGCGGCTCGCTCTCGGCCGCCACCGCGATGATGCCCAGTCCGTCCCGGAGCCACTGGACGGCAGCCCCGGTCACGAAGATCGCTGCCTCCAGCGCGTAGGTGAGGCGCTCACCGATCCGCCAGGCCACCGTCCCGAGCAGCCCCTCGGCGACTTCGGGCACCGAGTAACCGGCGTTCTGGAGCACGAACGAGCCGGTGCCGTAGGTGTTCTTGCCCAGACCGGGATCGACGCAGGCGTGGCCGAACAGGGCGGCCTGCTGGTCGCCGGCCACGCCGGCCACCGGAACCTCGTGGCCGTGCAGCATCTGGGGCCGAGTGGTGGCGATCTGACCCGAGCTGGACACCACCTTGGGTAGTGCCCGCTCCGGGATTCCAAACAGCTCGAGCAGCTCGCCGTCCCAGGCCCCGGCTCCGATGTCAAACAGCATCGTCCGCGAGGCGTTGGAGGCATCGGTGGCGCGCTCTCCGGTCAATCGATGGATCAACCAGGCGTCGATCGTCCCGAACATCGCCCGGCCCGACTCAGCGCGATCGCGCAGCCCGTCTACGTTGTGCAGCAGCCACTCGATCTTCGTGCCCGAGAAGTACGGGTCGAGCACCAGGCCGGTCCGCCCGCGGATCAGAGCCTCGTGCCCGGCGGCGCGCAATTCGTCGCAGCGGGCGGCGGTCCGGCGGTCCTGCCAGACGATCGCGCGGTGCAACGGCTCGCCGCTCTCTGGATCCCACACGCACACCGTCTCGCGCTGGTTGGTGATTCCGACCGCGGCCAGCTCGCCGGCGCGAACGCCGGCGTCGTCCAGCGCCTCGCCCGCGACCGCTTGGGTCACCGCCCAGATCTCGTCCAGATCGTGCTCGACCCAACCGGGCCGCGGAAAGTGCTGGTCAAATTCCCGATAGGCCCGGCCGGTCAGCTCGGCCTGGTCGTCAAAGACGAGGCAGGTCGTGCCAGTCGTCCCCTGGTCGATGGCGAGGATCATGCCCGGGCGAGCATAGGGCTCACACCAGCAACCGCTCATTTGACGGCCGCACACCCGTGTTTGCGGCGTCGCCGGCCCGGCGATACTCAGGAAATGACCAACACCGTTACAGAGCTTCCCCTTCTGGGCTCAAGCACCCACCCGATCCCGCAGCTCGGCTTCGGCGTCTTTCAGGTTCCGCCCGAGGAGACCGCCGCGACGGTCCGCGAGGCGCTGGCCACCGGGTATCGCCATATCGACACCGCCGCCGCCTACGGCAACGAGGCCGGAGTCGGCGAGGCAGTCCGCACCAGCGGCCTCGATCGCGAAGAGCTGTTCGTGACCACCAAGCTGTGGAACAGCGAGCACGGCCACGACTCCACCCTGCGGGCGTTTCACCGCAGCCTCGACCAGCTCGACTTCGACTACGTGGATCTCTATCTGATCCATTGGCCGATCCCGTCCCGTGACCTCTACTCGGAGAGCTGGCGGGCGCTCACCGAGCTCGCCGCCGACGGCCGCGCCCGCGCGATCGGCGTGTCCAACTTCCACATCCCCCACCTCGAGCGGATCATCGAGGACACCGGCGTGGTTCCGGCCGTCAACCAGATCGAGCTCCATCCGGCGCTGCAGCAGTCCGAGCTGCGTGCCTTCCATCAGGAGCACGGGATCCTCACCGAGGCCTGGAGCCCGCTCGGTCAGGGCGCGGCTCTGCGAGCGCCGGCCGTGCTCGAGATCGCTGAGGGGCTCAAGCGGACACCCGCCCAAGTCGTCCTGCGCTGGCACCTGGAGCTGGGCAACGTGGTGATCCCCAAGTCAGTCACCCCCGAGCGGATCCGTGAAAACTTCGACGTGCTCGACTTCGAGCTCGGCGAGGACCAGCTCGCACAGATTGCCAAGCTCGACCGCGGCGAACGGATCGGCCCCAACCCCGACGAGTTCGCGGTCACCTAGAGCCATAGCGTTGGTGTCAGCGGCCGGCTCTATTCTCCGCCGCACCCGTCGCGCCCGCCGCCCGTCACGAGGAGTGCAAGTTTGCCCGAGGTCGAAGCCCACATAACCGGCACCGTGTGGAAGATCGAGGTCGAGGTGGGCGACAGCGTCGAGGAAGGGGACGCTGTCGTGATCCTCGAATCGATGAAAATGGAGATGCCGGTCGAGGCGGAGGATCCCGGGGTGGTTTCAGAGATTCGCTGCAGCGAGGGTCAATCTGTGTCCGAGGGCGACACGCTCGTTGTCCTTGAATAACGCCCCGGCGGGACAGCTGCTGATCGACGAGCCCGCGCCGGGAGTGGCGCGGCTGGTCATATCCAACCCCGACAAGCGGGGAGCGTTGGATCAGCCCATCCTCGACCGCTTCGCCACCGTGATGCCCGAGCTCGATGCTCGCTGCGTGCTGATCACCGGCGAGGAGCGGATCTTTTCGGCCGGCTACGACATCGGGGGGCTGGGTGGGTCGGCACCGATTATGCTCGCCGACGAGGCCGAGAAGCTCGTCGCGCATCCGTTTGCGGCGGCCATCGACGCGATCGAGGCCTACCCGTTTCCCACCCTGGCGGCGCTCAACGGCCCCACGATCGGCGGTGGCCTCGAGCTCGCCCTCTCCTGCGACCTGCGGATCGCCGCCGTCCCGATCAAGCTCGGTATGCCCCCGGCCAAGCTCGGCCTGGTCTACTCCCACACCGGGATCCGCAAGTTCATCGACGCCATCGGCGCGAGCCGGACGCGCGAGCTGTTCCTGGTCGGCGGCCTGATCGACGCCGCCACGGCGCTGAGTTGGGGGCTGGTTAACTCGGTCGTCGAGCCCGACGAGCTTCCCGACGCCGCGCTCTCGTTGGCCGGGCAGCTCGCCGCCAACGCGCCACTCGCACAGCGCGGTAACAAACGGGTCATCCGCGCCGTACTCGACGCCGAGGCCGCGCTCGCCCCGGCCGTCGAGCGGGAATTACTCGAGCTGCGCCGGGCGTGTTTCTCCTCCGCTGATTTCCGCGAGGGCGTCCGGGCCTTCGCCGAGAAGCGCCCCCCGGAGTGGCAGGGGCGTTAGGTACTCGCCAGGGTGGCCAGCCGCTGCGCCGCCTGCGCGATGACTTCTTCGCGCTTGCAGAAGGCGAAGCGGACCAGCGTCGGCGCGGCCTGCTGATCGTCGTAGAAGACGCTGGTCGGGATCGCGACCACGCCGCAGCGCTCGGGTAGTTCGGCGCAGAAGCGGACGGCGTCGGTGCCGACGTCGGCGTTGACGAAATAGGTCGCGGCGGGGGTCAGCGGGGCCAGCCCGGCCGCCACTAGCCCGGCGCACAGCTGATCGCGCTTGGCGCGCAGGTCCTCGCGCAGCGCCTCCAAGTGCGACGGCGCCAGGCGCAGGGCGGCGGCCGACGCGTGCTGCAGCGGCGTCCCGCCGGCAAAGGTCAGAAACTGCTTGACCGTGCGCGCCGAGGCGACCAGTTCGGCCGGCCCTGAGCACCAGCCGATCTTCCAGCCCGTGAACGAGAACGACTTGCCGATGCTCGAGATGGTCAGGGTCCGCTCCGCCATCCCCGGCAGCGTCGCGATCGGCACGTGGCGCCCGTCGTAGACCAGGTGCTCATAGACCTCGTCGGTGACGCAGACCAGGTCATGCTCGCGGCAGGCGGTGGCCATCAGCTCCAGCTCGGAGCGATCGAGGACCCGTCCGGTCGGGTTGTGGGGAGTGTTGAGCAGCAGTACCCGGGCGCGGGGGCCGATCGCAGTGTGCAACGCCTCCGGATCCAGTGCGAAG
This sequence comes from Solirubrobacteraceae bacterium, assembly GCA_051005855.1. GTDB lineage: Bacteria > Actinomycetota > Thermoleophilia > Solirubrobacterales > Solirubrobacteraceae > Palsa-465. The sequence continues at coordinate 5,875 of JBPCIY010000082.1, forward strand.
GCGGGCGGGCGCAGCGTCACCGGATGCCGGTGCGCCCCGGCAAAGGCAATGCAGGCGGCGTAGGAGTCGTAGTAGGGCTCGAGCACCACGACCTCGTCGCCGGGGTCACAGAGGCCCAGCAGCGCGGCCGCGATCGCCTCGGTGGCCCCGAACGTGATCAGTACGTCCTCGGGCTCGAGCCCGTAGTGCCGGCGTTGGTGTTCGCGCACCGCCTCCCGCAGGGCCGGCACGCCGGGGAGGGGCGCGTATTGGTTCTCGCCGGAGCGCAGCGCGGTGACGGCGGCCTCGATCGCCTCAGACGGACCGTCGGTGTCGGGAAACCCCTGGCCGAGGTTGATCGCCCCCGTGCGCTGGGCCAGCGCCGACATCTCGGTGAAGATCGTCGTCCCCAGTCCGGCGAGGCGGGCGGCACGGCGCGGCATCGTCGGAGCGACGGGCGTCCCGCGTCCGGGGGGACTACTCGGCCCGCGCGCGGGCTCGGAGCTGCGCCTTGTGCGCGCGCTTACCCGACTGGTAGTCGGCCAGGGCCTGGGCGGAGTCGACATCTCCGAGGGTCGGATGGCCGGGGACGAGGCCGGCCGCGGCCGCGACGTCAAACCGCTTGGCCAGGACCGCGCCCATCGCCTTGACCTTCATCTCTCCGAAGCCCGGCAGCGCGGACAGGTTGGCCCGCAACGCGGCGGTGTCGGCGGCGTCGGTCCAGATCCGCGCGGCATCGCCGTCGTACTCGTCGCGGACGTGGACGGCGAGGTCGTGTACGCGCTTGGCCATCGAGCCCGGGAAGCGATGGAGGGCCGGGCGCTCGCGGAAAATCGCGTCCAGATCGGCGTCGGCGACGGTGGCGGCATCGATCGAGCCGAGCCGCTCGAGCAGGACTAGCGGACCCGAGAACGCCTTTTGCACGGTCACCTGCTGATCGAGCACGAACCCGATCAGGAGCGCCATCGGGTCGGTGGCGATCAGCTCGTTGGCCGCGTCGAAATCGGTGAAGTGCAGGCGATCGGGCACGGTCAGTAGAGGCCGTCGCCCCGGGCGTAGCGGGCCGCGCGTTCGCGGTCGTGGCGCTCAGCGTCGAAGTCACCGTCGGCGAGCAGGCGCAGGATCGCCCCGGAGGAGGGCAGCTGGGAGCGCTCGACGTGACGCTCGGGGTTCCACAGCTCGGACCGGATCAGCGCCTTGGAGCACTGCGTGTAGGCCTCCTGGACCGAGACCAGGATGCCCAGCTTGGGCACCTTGCCGTTGACCGCACACGGCTCCAGAAGCCCCCGGTCGTCGGTGATCACGGCGCGCCCGTTAACGCGGAAGGTGTCGCCCACGCCCGGAATCACGAACAGCAGGGCGATCCGGTCGTCGCTCAGCAGATTGGTCAGCGTGTCGGCGATCCGGTTGCCGGGTCGCTCGGGGACCAGCAGCGTCCGCTCGTCCAGCACCCGCACGAACCCCGCCGGGTCGCCCCGCGGACTGACGTCGATCCCACCCTCGGCGAGCGCGGTCCCCACGCACACGAACGGCGAGGCCTCGATGAACTGCCGCGTGAGTTCGTTGACGTGATCGGTCAGCTTCGCCACCACCTGCGTGGCCGGGCCGCCGCCGATGATCTCGCGCAGCTGGGCCTCGTCGGTGATCCGGTGCACCGCTTTGATCATGAGCGTGACGATACCTGGGCCCCGCGCGATCTCAAATGCTGTCCGGACCGGTGTCTAGCGTTCCGCTTCGATGCCGCCGCTGATCACCCGCGAGGAGGCCACCGGCCTCGGTGAGCTGGAGGACCACACCGAGATCGGGAACTTGGTGGAACGGGCCTGGGCGGCTCGGGTGCAGCGTTTCGGTGACTCCACCGACATGTGCTCGCTGGTCAACGCCAAGTCGGGCGGATGCGCCGAGGATTGTGGCTTCTGCGCCCAGAGCAAATACGCCGAGGCGCAGACCCCGATGCACGCGATGATGGAGCCCGAGCAGATCCTGGAGCACGCGCGCGCCGCCCAAGCGGCCGGCGCGCACCGCTTCTGCATGGTCACCCAGGGCCAGGGCCTGTCCAAGCGCGACTTCGAGAAGGTGCTCGAGGGGGCGCGTCTGGTCGCCGAGCACACCAACCTCAAGCGCTGCGCGTCAATTGGGCACACGTCGGTCGCGCGCGCCAAGGCGCTGCGGGAGGCAGGGATCCAGCGCGTTCATCACAACGTCGAGACGGCCGAGTCCTACTACCCCGAGGTCTCCACCACGGTTCGCTACCAGGGTCGGCTGCGCACGATCGATGCCGTCCGTGAGGCCGGGCTGGAGACCTGCGTGGGCGGGATCCTCAACCTCGGCGAGACGCGGGCGCAGCGGGTCGAGATGGCCTTCGAGCTGTCCGCGATCAACCCGACCAGCGTGCCCATCAATCTGCTCAACCCCCGCCCCGGGACCAAATTCGGTGACCGCGAGCTGATGGATCCCTGGGAGGTCGTCAAGTGGATTGCGATCTTCCGCCTGATTCTCCCCGAGGCGCTGTTCCGGCTGTGCGGCGGACGGGTGGAGAACCTGGGCGACCTGAAGGCCACGGCGGTCAAGGCAGGCCTCAACGGCGTGATGATGGGCAACTTCCTGACCACTTTGGGCAACACGCCCGACGAGGATCGGGGCATGTTCGAGGAGCTGGGGCTGAACGTCGCGCCGCAGGCCGACAATGGCGCCAACCCCCGGCCGGACAACCGCTCGGGCTGGCTGGAGGGTGAGACACCGGATTTGATCAGCGCGGCCATGTCCGCCCCCGGCGCCCGCGCGGCACCCTCGGTACCGGACGCTCCGGCGTTCGAGGTCCGGCTCTGGGATCCGTCCTCCCAGCTGCGCTTTGCGCCCAAGCGGAGCATTCCGCCGCGGCCCGACGGAGCCCCTAATCGAGCGCCGCAGCAGCCGGCGCCCAGCCCGGAGCGCGAGGCGGCGTGATCGAGCTCGAGGCGCGGTTGGATGAGCTGCGGTCACTGGGACTGCACCGCCGCACGCGCCTCGTCAGCGGTCCCCAGGGCCCGCACGTGGTGCTGGACGGCAAACCGGTGCTGCTGCTCTGCTCCAACAACTACCTCGGCCTGGCCGACCACCCCCGGGTCCGCGATGCCGCCGCCGACGCGGCCATGCGCTGGGGCGTCGGGGCCGGCGCCTCGCGGCTGGTCTCGGGGACGATGACCATCCATCGCCGTCTCGAGGAGCGCCTGGCCGCCTTCAAGGGTCGCCAAAGCGCGCTCGTGTTCGGCTCGGGCTACCTCGCCAACGCGGGCGCCATCGCTGCACTGGCCCGCCCCGGCGATGTGATCTTCTCCGACGAGCTCAACCACGCGTCGATCATCGACGGCTGCCGGCTGTCCCGGGCCGAGGTGTTCGTCTATGACCACGCCGACCCCGAGCATCTCGAGTGGGGTATAAACGAGGCCGAGGGACGCGGCGCCCTGATCGTGACCGACAGCGTGTTCTCGATGGATGGTGACGTCGCCCCGCTGCTCGAGCTCGTCGAGTTGGCCGAGCGCCACGGGCTGCGGACCCTGGTCGACGAGGCCCACGGCACGGGCACATTGGGTCCGGGCGGTCGAGGGGCGCTGGCCGAGGCCGGGCTCGAGGACCAGGTCGACGTGATCGTCGGCACGCTGGGCAAGTCCCTGGGCTCCTACGGCGCGTTCGTGGCCTGCGACCAGCAGATGGCTCGCTATCTGGTCAACGCCGCCCGGACCTTCATCTTCTCGACCGCGCTGCCCCCGCCGGCCGTGGCCGGAGCGCTCGCCGCCCTCGATCTGCTCCAGGAGCGACCGCGGCGGGTAGAGAAGCTGGCCGCCAACGCGGCGGCGCTGCGCGGAGCGCTCCAAGCCGAGGGCTTTGACGTAGGGGAATCCCGGACCCAGATCCTGCCGCTGGTCATCGGCGAGGCCGACCGCGCCATGCGCATCTGCGAAGCGGCGCTTTCGCGCGGCGTGTTCGCGCAGGCGATCCGGCCCCCGACCGTGCCCCCGATGACCTCGCGTCTGCGCCTGGCCGTGATGGCCACCCACGGCGAGCAGGAACTCCGGGCCGCGGCCCGCACACTCGGGGCCGTGGCGCGGGCCCACGGGTTCGAGCCCCGGGCGCGCTTCGCCGGCGACGCCGCCGCGGCCGGTCCAGCCGCCCGGCCGCTGCCCCGCGAGCCCGACCCCGGCCCCGACTTCGAGCCAGACTTCGCCTGCGCCCCCCCGCCCCAAGGGGGAAGCTTTGACTTCGAAGCCCCAGGGCACTGCGTCTGTTCCACACGTCTGA
>JBPCIY010000083.1:0-16301 GCA_051005855.1 Solirubrobacteraceae bacterium
GGTGAGGAACACGACCGGGACCGAGTCCATCATCGCGTCGCAGATCGGGGTCACCAGGTTGGTGGCGCCGGGGCCGCTGGTTCCCAACGACACCCCCACCTTGCCCGTCGCCTTGGCGTAACCCTCGGCGGCATGGCCGCCCCCGGCCTCGTGGCGGACGAGGATGTGCCTGATGCCCGCGTCGTAGAAAGCGTCGTAAGTGGGCAGGTTGGCACCGCCGGGCAGCCCGAATACGACATCTACGCCCTCGGCCTTGAGACATTCCATGAGGGCGTCTACGGCGCGCATCGCCCCCCGAGTCTAACAGCGGGCCCTGGCCCAGCCCGGCGCCCACCGAGGCCCAAAGCCGTGCCCGGCGCGGTCTACACGGCTCGCCGGCCTGACTGTCCGCGACGCAGTCGGCCCCACTCGGACTGGATCGCCACCTCTGGAAACTCGAGCTCCGCCCCACAAGTCGTGCAGACGGCATCCTCGAGCTTCAGCACCCGACCGCAGTTCGGGCATTGCCGGCGCAGCTCCCGGTTCTCATAGCGGTACAGAATCGCAGTCAGGAGCCCGACGAAGGGGACGCAGAACGAGACCAGGAACCAGATGAAGAACGAGCTGCCCTTCATACGGCCGACGAGCCCGCCGGCGAGGCCGAAGAAGAACAGGATCACCAGTAGGCCGAGACCCTGCAGCTGGTCCTCCCTGTCTTACGTTCTCAGAGCAGCGTGTTGAGGGCCCACAGCACGGCCACGACCGCGGCGAGCACGACGGCGATCCAGAACACCGTGACCACCAAACCGATCACGACGTGGATCGCCAGCGCCACCACGGCGATGACCACCAAGCCAGCGACGGCGCGCTTCAGGATGGGCGGCTTGCTGCGGGATGCCTCGACGTCGGTATGCATAGCTCCGCTAATCGTAGCGCGCCCGACGGCCGCGCTCGACGGCGGGCTCGACGGCCTGGCTGCCCGGCGGCCCGGGTCAGGGCCGGCCGACTGACCGAGCGGGGCGCTGGTTGGGGCGGCTCGCCGTTCAGTCGGGCCAGACGATAACGCCGCACGCCGTGACCGGCCCCGGCCGAGCCCGGCGCGCGAGGATCGAGGACGAGAAGCAAGCGATGGGGTGGTCTGAGTGAGGTCATGGCGAGGATCATGCTCTTCGTGAGCCCGCGTGTGACTATCCGCACGTCCAAACATCGCGGCCCGCGCCCTGCCGTGCGGCCACATCAAGCGCGACCGATGCGACGAACCTTGACGCCCTCCGCTGTCCAGGGGCCAGGTTCCAGCACACCGCGTCCGTCGATGAGCACCTTCACCCCCGGCAGCTCGCCTGGTGTCAGGCTCAAGAACGCCTCGTGGTCAGCTTGCAGGACGGCGGCCACCACGTCCTCTCCTGCCCACGGCTGAAATCCGAGCGCCCGCAACTCGTCGTCCTCGTAGAGCGGATCAATGACCACCGGGACCGCGCCGCGGGCGCGCAGCACCGCCGCGAGCGAAAAGGCACCTGAGAACGCGGTCTCTTTGACCCCGCCCCGGTAGCTGACGCCTAGGATCAGGACACGGGCGCCGGCGAGTCCCGCCGCCAACTCGCTGGCGAGCAGATCGACGGCGTAGGCTGGCATCGCCTCGTTGATGGCGCGAGCGGCCGCTGGCAGCTGGGCGGTCGGATCTCCGCTCAAGTAGAACCGCGGGTAGACCGGAATGCAGTGGCCACCCACCGCGACACCGGGCTGGTGCAGATGGGAGAAGGGCTGGGAGTTCGCCGCTTCGATCACCAGGCCGAAATCGATTCCAAGACGATCGGCGAACCGGGCGAACTCGTTGGCGAGCGCGATGTTGACGTCGCGATAGGTCGTCTCCGCGAGCTTGGTGAGCTCGGCGGCCTCGGCTGACCCTAGGCATCTGACCTCGGCGCCGAGAAACGAGCCGTAGAGCTCAGCGGCCCGGCGCTCGCCGGGCTCGCTGAGGCCCCCGATCAGCTTGGGATAGCTCTCGAGGTCGGAGAATATGCGCCCCGAGTAGACGCGCTCCGGACTGTGCACAACGAAGAAGTCCTGCTCCCGGCGCAGGCCGGACAGCTCAGCGAGAGCCGGCGCGAGCCGGCTGCGTGTCGTGCCGACCGGAATCGTCGTCTCGATGCTCACCACCGCGCCCGATTGCAGGCCACGGCCGATCTCCTGCACCACCGAGTCGAGGATGGCGAAATCGGGGTTGGCGCTCTCGTCGACCACGAGTGGCGGTACCGCGACGACGAGATCGGGGCCGGCGGCCACCGCCTCAGCCGTGTCTGTGCTCGCTCGGAGGCGACCGGATCCCACGAGCTGGGACAGCGCGTCGCCCAGACCGGCCTCGCCCGGAAACGGCGCTCGGCCGGCATTGACCAGCTCGACCACGCGATCATCGACATCGCAGCCGACGACCTCGTGGCCGGCCAGCGCGATCTTCGCCGCCAGCGGCAGCCCGATCTTGCCCAACGCGACGACGACCGCCCGCACTAGGCCTTGTCCGAGCGCCCGGGCAGCCGGACGGTCTCGCCAGTGCTCGCACTGCGCAGCACGGCCTCGGCACTCTCCACGATCTCTACCCCCCGCTTCAGTGTGACGACCTCGGCTTCGCGACGGCCGTCGAGCAGGTCCAGGAATGTCTCGTGCTCGATCTTGAGGGGCTCCTCTCGGCGCAGCGCATACCGGATCACGTCGCCTTCGCTGACCCCGCGAAACTGCTGGGCCGCTGACCACACGACTCGCATCGCGCCGTTCTCGTAGAAGAACAGGTCCCCGGTGAGCGAGTCGGCCTCCAGCAGACCGCGCTCGCCGAGCACTCGGGCCCGCCGGACCTTGGCCGGCGAGACCCAGTCGACGGCTAGGTTGAACGCCGTTCCGGAGGCCAGCGCCCCGGTGGCGAGCACCAGATCCTCGTGCTCGCGGCCCGTGAGGTACTGGGTCTGTGCGGCCACGGTGGCCATCTGGGAATCGGCCAGCCAGCTGACCAGATCGATGTCGTGGGTGGCCAGGTCCTTGACCACCCCAACGTCCTGCACGCGCGACGGGAACGGACCGCTGCGCACGGTCGCGGCCGTGAACACTCGCCCGACCTGACCGTCGAGGAGCCGTCGGCGAAGCTCCTGGAGCGCCGGGTTGAAGCGTTCCACGTGGCCGACCGCGCCTAGCACGCCCGCCGCCGTGCAGAGCTCGACGATCTGTCTTGCCGCCTGACTCGAGGCTGCGAGCGGCTTCTCGATCAGCATCGGGACACCGGCTGGCGCCAGCAGCTTGGCAACCGGGAGATGGAGTTCGGTCGGCACCGCGACGACGGCGAAGTCCAGGCGCCCGGCGTCCAGCAGCCCTTCGGTGGACTCGAATACGAGGGCCGGATCGTGGACGGCTCGGTAGCGGTCTCCGCCTGGGTCGACCGCGCCAGCGAACTCGACGCGAACCGAGCTCTGCAGGAGTCGCGCGTGGTGGCGCCCCATCATGCCGAGGCCGATGACGGCGCCTCTACGCGCGTGGCCTGTCGAGTGCAGCTTCATGCCGGCGCCAGGGTAGTCGACGGAACCGGCTATCGACGCTGAGGCGCTGACAACAGACGCGTTCTGACATCCGCGCCGATGGCCCGATCCAAAGCTCGGTCAAGCGACGCGTGGACCTGCTGCTGGAGTGGCAGCGCGCGGAACAGGTTGTCCGGCGAGGCCAGCCGTTCCAGCTCCACGTTCGGCCAACGGGCCAGACTTCGGAAATGACCGTGCGGAGCCACCTGCCGCAGCAGCCGCTGCTCGTCACAGACCAGGAACAGGGCGTACGTACCCTGATCTCGCAGCGCATCGAACATTCGCTCCATGGCCTTGGTCTGGCCTCTCTCAGCCGAAGCGAAGAACCGACCGCCCAGCCTCCCCGGACTGACGCTGCGCAGCTTGGTCCGCACCTCCGCCGCCGTGACGTCCCGGCGCAGCAGACGCCGCCAAAACCGCCCCCGGAGCGCGCTGAGGGCGCGCGCGGTCGTGCGTTCAACGACCAGGTCGTCGCTGAACTCAAACGCGTACAGCGTGATCATCAGCGCGGCGACGATCCGCGGGTCGGCCAAGGCGGCGTGGAGCGACCAATAGGCGCCCGCGCAGGAGCCGACCATCACATAGCGCTCAGGCAGTCCCTGGGCGGTCAACCACTCCAGCACCTCGAGCACGATCTGGGTCGACTGGGGGTCATAGAGGGCGTGGTTGGAGACGAGGCTGCGCTCGTCGCCACTCGAATCGCCGATTCCAGGCTGGTCAAGGCGCAGCGAGCTGACCCCAGCGCCAGCCCAACGCCGCGCCAGCTCGACCCACACCCGGCTGAGACCAGTACGTCGCAACGCCCCGGCGCTCAGCAGCACGGCTGTGACATCTGCGGGCGGAGCATCGACTGGCGAAGTGAGGATCCCCGAGATTCGGTATCCGCCGACTTCCGTCTCCACGACCGTCTCGCGGACCCGTTTGCCCTCGTACTCGAGCTCAACTGACTCGAGCTCCGGATGGGGGCCTGGCGCGCCGGACGAGCTAGTTTCGCGCTGGCTTGGCCCGGCGTCATGACTCCGATCGCCCTCGCCCAGCCAGGCGATCGAGCGCTCGATCGTCTCCACAGGCGTCAGGGCGAGTTGGGGGACGGCGAACAGCGCATTGAGGTCACCCGTTGTCTCGACGCATACATCGGCACACGCCCGAGCAAAGTACTCCTGCAAATCGGGAGCCACCGGGATCTGGTCACGGCTGAGCAGCAACACCCGCTCCGGCGGATGATCGGGCTGGTGGCGGGTGGGCTTGAGCGCGCGCAGGTCGGCAGCGGTCTCGGCGGTCATCCGGTATCCGATCAGCTCCAGATCCTGATCCTCGGGAAAAGCCGTCTGCTGGTGCTCTGGGGCGTAGCCCGCGGCGACCATCTGCGCGTGCACTCGCTGCTCGCGCAGCAGCGCTCGTCCACTGGACGGGACCGCCCACAGGAGCAGGTCCTCCACCTCCGCGCCGTCGGCGATCGCCTGCCAGGCCAGCAAGCCACCCAGGCCGAGACCGAAAACGGCCAGGCGGTCGGCGCCGGTACGCTCCCGAGTCCGCGCGATCATCTGCGCCGTGGCGTCGATCCAGGCGGCCACGCGAGCGGGCTCGCCCGGTCCACCGCCGCTGTCTCCCGTGCTCGGGAGGTCAAAGCGCACGGTCGGATACCCAGCCCGGGCCAGGGACTGAGCCCAGTTGCGCCGGGCACGATAGGAACACATGTCGTCCCAGCCAAAGGGCGGACAGAACAGGACCGCGACACCCCGCCGCCGACTGACGTCCGGTTCGTGCAGGAAACTCAGCACCGGGTGTGGGCTGAGCGCGAGATACCGTGCCCTACCCTCCCATGACGGAGGCTCTTGGCGCGACAACGGCTCGTTCATTGCACCCTGTCTCATTCTTTCAGAGCCTTCAATCGGCACCTCGGCAGTCGGGCTAGAGTAAATCCCCCGAAGGCTCAAGCCAATCAGCCAGAGGCCGATAGGGATCCTATGCCACGCGCCGTCATCCTCGCCGGCGGTCAGGGAATGCGACTTCGGCCGTACACGGCGGTGCTGCCCAAGCCACTTCTCCCCATTGGCGACCGTCCCGTGCTCGACATCGTCATGAGTCAGCTCTACGCCAGCGGCTTCCAGCGTCTCACGGTCGCCACCGGCTACATGGGCGAGCTGATCGAGGCGGTCCTCAACCACCGTAACAAGCGGCGGCTGGAGATCGACTACATCCGCGAGCGCGAGCCGATGGGAACCGTCGGGGCGCTGGCGCTGATCGAGGGTCTCGACGAGCCCTTCCTGGTCATGAACGGCGATGTGTTGACGGACCTCGACTATCGCCAGCTGTTCACCGACCACGTGGCGTCGGGTGCGATCGCGACGATCGCCAGCACAACGCGACATGTCCAGGTGTCACTCGGCGTCCTCGAATGCGAGAGCACGAACGGTGTCAAGCGTTTGACCGGGTACGTCGAGAAGCCGCGGCTCACCTACGATGTTTCGATGGGCGTCTACTGCTTCTCGCCCGAGGTGCTCAAATACATCGAGCCCAACGTGACTCTCGATCTACCTGATCTTGCCCTCCGCCTGATCGACGCGGGCGAATTCGTGGGCGCCTGGCACTCGGACGCGTACTGGGTCGATCTCGGACGCCGTGAGGACTACGAAAGCGCCATCAACGACTTCGAGCACATGCGCGACCGCCTCGTGCCCGACGACTCCAGGCTCAGGCCCGAGATGACCTCGCAGGATCGAGGCTTGGCCGAGGATCTCCCGCCCACCGAGGGTCTCTCGTCGACGGCGCGGGGATTCGCGGTCGAGGCGCAGCCGCCCGGCGCGGTCGAAGGTGCCCCGCCGGCGGGACCGAACATCGTTCTGACGCCGCCCCGCGACTAGTAGCTGATGGCGCGAACAGTGCTCGTCACCGGTGGCGGGGGTTTCATCGGCAGTCACCTGTGCGAGGCGCTCGTGCGGCGCGGAGACCGAGTCCGCACCCTCGTGCGCTACAACGGTCGCGGCGAGGCGGGCCACCTCGACGGGCTCGACGCCGAGATCCGCCGCGAGATCGAGGTCGTCCTCGGAGACATCACCGACCCGTACGCGATGGACGCCGTCGTGCAGGGACGGGAGATCGTCCTCCATCTAGCGGCGCTGATCGCCATCCCGTACTCCTACACGGCCCCGCATTCGGTGTTTGCCACCAACACCCTGGGCACCGTCCACGTGCTACAGGCCGCCCGGTGCCAGCAGGTGCACCGGTTCGTGCACGTTTCCACGAGCGAGGTCTACGGAACCGCGCAGACGATTCCGATCTCCGAGCACCATCCCCTGATCGGGCAATCGCCCTACTCCGCGTCGAAGATCGGCGCTGACCAGGCCGCCGAAAGCTTTCGTCGCGCCTTCGATCTGCCCGTCGTGACGGTACGCCCGTTCAACACGTACGGTCCGCGCCAGTCAGCGCGGGCGATCATTCCGACGATCGTGACGCAGGCGTTGACGGCCGGGACGGTTCGCCTTGGCGCGCTGGAGCCGACCCGCGACCTGACTTTCGTGACCGATACGGCCGCGGGGATGATCGCCGCGTCTGAGGCTCCCGACGTGGTCGGCGAGACGTTCAACCTCGGCAACGGCAAGCACATCGCCGTCGGTTCCCTGGCGGAGCGCATCATCGATCTGGTCGCCGCCGACGGCCCGAGACCGCCAATAGAGTCCGATCCAGATCGCCTCAGGCCGCCCAACAGCGAGGTGGAGCAATTGTGCGCCGACGCAACCAAGGCCCGTCGGCAACTGGGCTGGGAGCCTCAGACGACGCTGTCGGAGGGACTCAGGCAGACCATCGCAGCCATTCGCGCCGACCTTGACTCCTATCCCCAGGTGGGGAGCTACCAGCGCTGACCCTCAGCCAGTGCGCGAGCGGGCCAGGCGCGCGACGGCCCGGGCGAGGCGCCTGAAGTCCGACGGGCTGACCTCGCGGCTGAGTAGCAGCAGGCCGATGAAGGCCGCCGCGGCGCCCGCGCCGCCCAGGAGCCAGTCCGACAGGCTCAGCGAAGACGTCCCGGTCAGCCACAGAACGCCCGCAGCGCCCGCCGAGGCAATCAGCGCTCGGATCGACGTGATGGTCAACGGTCGCAACGAAATGCCCAGCAGGTCGCGACAGATGAGGAGATGCGCGGGGACGTACAACGCATAGGCGACCGACGTCGCGATCGCCCCCCCCAGCGCACCGATCCGCGGGATCAGGAGCACGTCAAGCAGCAGATCGATGAGGAAGGCCGCCACCGCGATCCTGATCCGCCGCCGTGAGCCCCCGAGGTAGTTGACGCCGACTGAGATGACCGGCCCGAGGCCTTGCATGAACACGAACGGCGCCAAAGCGCGCAGAACCTCAGCTGACCGCGCGTAGCCGGAGCCGAGCAGCAGATCGATGATTGGCGACGCCCAGACCAGAACCGGGGCCAGCATGGCCGCCTGGAGGATGACCAGGCCACGCAGCGCGACCTGAAACGACCGCACATCGGGCTCGCGGCCGGGTCCGCGAGCCAGGCGCGGCGCGACGCTGTTCTGGATCGCGAGCCCGGGATAGTGCAGGACCGTGCACAGCCGCAGCGGCGCCGAGAACAAGCCGACCTCAGCGCTCCCGACGTAGGCGCCGATCAGCAGAACGTCGACCTGGCTGAACAGCGTCCAGGCGCCGCTGACCACGAACATCACCCCGGCGTAACGCACGATCGGCCCGACGACCCCTCGGTTCGGCTTGGCCGGGACCAATGCGCGCCGCCCGAAGACCCGAGCGCTGAGCCAGATTGCCGCCACCGCGCCGACTGCGTAGCCGATCGCCCGGCCGAACGCTGCTCCGCCGGCCCCCCCGCCCAAGGCCACCAGGGCGACACTAGCCAGGGTCTCAGCGATGCTCTCGGCCGTGTAGATCGCAAGGTTCGCCGAGATCCTCTCAACCGAGACCAGCGCATTGGAGTAGTACGCCATGAGGCTCTGGGTGAAGAGCACGATCGCCACGGCCCGAAAGGGCCAGGTCAGGTCAGGGTCGGCGTAGGCGTGGGCCAGGGGCGCAGCGAGCGCGAACAGGGCCACGCTGGCCGTCAGCGCGACAATCAGCTTCAAGGTCAGCGCGTTGGCCAGAATCGTCACCACCCGCTGGCGGTCGCGGCGCTGCTCGGCCAGGAAGCGGCCGCTGGACGCGGAGATCCCGCCGTCGGCGACGACCAGCATCACGCCGACGACACTCACGGCCAGCGAGAACTCACCGAACGAGCGTGGACCGAGCTTCCGCGTCAGGTACAGGGTGAGGACCGCGGTTAGACCGGCGGTGACCACCTGCGTCACCAGGGCCAGAGCCGTGTTGGAAACGACATCGGCCGGCTCGTCGTTCCGTCCATCGGCGGGCTCGTTTCTGGGCCCGCAGTCAGCCATGGCCGTTCGTATCCGCGCCAGCGACCGAGCCGACCGCGGTTGGATCCCCGAAGCTCGATCTCGGCTGCATCCCGCCGTGTTCTAGCGGATGACCAGGGCGACCACGTTTGTCCACGCCTAAGCGGCGCCGAGCCGGCGGCCGGGCTGCCGTGGCCGTGACTGGGCTCTTGCTTTGGACCGATGCGGCCGATAAGGAGGGAAATGCGCGAAGACTTCGAAGAGCCCGGCAGCATTCAGCGGGCCCACCCGATGACCAATGGATCTGCGACAGTGAGCCTGGCGACGAGCCCCCCGAAATTGATGCCAACCCGAGCCCCTGACGACTCAGACGCGCAGAGCGACAGCGCCAACTGGATCACGCCACCCGACGAGAAGCCGGGGTTTGGCCAGTATCTAGAGGTGCTCTGGGACGGCCGCTGGATCGTGCTCGTCACGATCGTGGCCGCGCTCGCCGGCGCGATCTTCTACGTCGAGCGGGCGACCAAGGTCTACCAAGCGCACGCCACGCTCCTGGTCACCCCGGTGTCCAGTACCGTTTCTGTGTCGGGCCTCGGCCTGATTCAGGCCTCCTCGGATCCGTTGCGCGACATCGAGACCGGGGCCGGCTTCGTGACGACCACGCCGGTGGCGCAGCGCGTGAGCGGGATCCTCAAGACCCGGCGCTCGGCCCAGGATCTGCTCACCCACGTTGTGGCCACGCCGGTGGCCGAGAGCGACTCCGTCGACGTGGCCGCGACCGGCAGCACCGCTCAGGGGGCGCAGGCGCTGGCTAATGCCTTCGTCAACGCCGTCGTGCAAGACCGAACAACAGCTCTCCGGCATCAGCTGGCTGTCCTGATTCCGGCCCTGCAGGCGCGGATCGCCGGCCTCGGCTCCAGCGACGGAGGCGCCCGCGCGGCCCTGGGCGCACAGCTGGCGGAGTTGGAGACCCTCCTCCAGAGCGGTGATCCCAACTTCCGGGTGCAGGCCTTGGCCGACGCTCCGAGCTCGCCGATCTCTCCTCGCAAGACGCTGACCGTGGTCGCCGCCCTGTTCGGTGGCCTGGTCCTCGGAGTTGGCTTGGTGCTCTTGACCCGGCTCCTCGACCCTCGTCTACGACGCGAGCAGGACCTTCGTGAGCGGTTCAGCGTCCCAATTCTCGCGCGCGTTCCGGCGGTGCGGCGGCGGCGCTGGAGGCGCGGCGGCGGACCCATGACTCCGGATTCCGTGGCTCCCGAGGCGGCCGACGCATACGCCACCGTCCGCTCGGTGCTGGTCGCGGCCAAGCGGGCAAGTCCGGATGCCACCACACGACGCGGACGGATCGTGCTGGTCACCGGAGCCTCTCCGTTCGACGGCAAGAGCACCACCGCGCTCAACCTGGCCGCCGCGCTGGCCGCTTCCTCGGAGCGGGTGATCCTGATCGAAGGCGATCTGCGCCGGCCCAGCCTGGGCGCAGCGCTGGGCGTCAAGCCCGACATCGGCTTGGAGAGCGTGCTGCAAGGCAACGCGGGAGTCAAGGACGCCGTCCTGACGATGCCCGCGGGCGCCAACGAGGTGCAGATGCTCTTGGCCAGCCGCAACGGCGCCACACCTCAGCCGCTGATGCCGTCCCGGTTTCAGGCGGTCCTCCTTGCCGTCCGTGAGAGCCACGACTGGGTGGTCATCGATGCTCCGCCGCTGATCTACGCACCTGACCTGCTGAGCGGATCGCGTTACCTGGATGCGGTTCTGCTCGTGGTCCGGTTGGGCAACACGAACACTGAGAACCTCGTCGAGACCGCCGAAATGCTCGCCCACCACAACGTGCGCCCGGCCGGGTTCGTGGTGGTGGGGACCAGCGGGCGCCCCGACTACTACTGAGTCAGGCTCTCGGCTATCCGCTCCAGTGAGCTGACGAAAGCATCACGGCTGTAGTGAGCCCGCACGTAGCGCCGGCCGTTGGCCCCCATCTCCCGGGCCCGCGCCGGATCCTCCGTGACCCGGCGAATGCCGGTGGCCAGCGCGCGAGCGTCCGCGGGGGCGCAAGCAACACCGGCATCGGCTCGGCTCAGCAGACGCGATACGTCGCCCGCCGCCGAGGCCACCACGGGCAGTCCGGCAGCCATGTATTCGAGCAGCTTGGTCGGCAGCGCGTCCTCGAACAGCGGCACGTCGCGCAGGGACAGGACCGCGACATCGGATGAGCCGATCAGGCTCGGGACGTCCTCACGGGGCACGCGGCCGGCGAAGCGGACATTGGACAGCCCGCGCTCCCGCGCCAGTTGCGCCAGCCCCTCCCGTTCAGCGCCGTCGCCGACGATCAGAAAGTCGATCTCAGCGCCCATCGTCCGCAGCTCGTGGGCGGCTTGGACGATCGTACCCACCCCCTGGGCGAGCCCAACGGTGCCGCAATAGATCACGCGGGGCCGTTGATCTCCGTTGGCTGGGCATTCGGAACCAGTGCCCACGCCGAAGCGTCCGATGTCGACCGCGTTGGGGAGGTGTACGACCTTGTCCCCAGGCTCGCCGCGCCCCACCAGCGTCGTCCGCATCCCCGCGGTCGGCACGGTGATCGCCGCCGCATGGCGGTAGGCGAAGGTCTCGAGAATCGTGGCGGCGCGGATCGCCCGGGGATCGCTCAGCATCCCGAGCTGAACCGCCGACTCTGGCCACAGGTCGGCCACGTTCAAGATCAGCGGCGCGCGCCATCCGCGAGCGATCAGCACCCCCGAGACCGCCGTGAAGAGCGGCGGCGTTTCCGCGACGATCACGTCCGGGCGCTGGGCCATCGGGGCGGCCAGCAGGCAGCTAAGGGCAAAGGAGGCATGGTTTAGCAACCGCCGCGCGAAGCCAGAGTTGGCCGATGGATACACGGCGGAGCGGATCAGACGGATCTCGCCCAACCGCTCACGTTGCAGCGCGCGGCGCCGATACTCCTTGGGAATGACTCCGTCGGGGTAATTGGGAAAGCCGGTCAGCACCGAAACCTCGTGGCCCGCGGCAGTCAGCCGCTGCGCGGTTTCGAGGATGCGAGTCTGTGGAGCGCCGACCTCGGGATAGAAGTAGTGGCTGACGAAGAGAAACCGCATTGATCCGACACTCTAAACAGCCACCTGTCCAGCTTGCCGATGTGCGCGTGGCCCTGTTTCTCAACCAGCCGATGCACGAGATCGACGGCCAGTACACCGCTCGCTACCCCCATCTGTTCGACTTCTTCCTCGGTTTGGGGAGCCTCACGGCCGAGACCACGCTGCTGCTGCCGCTCAAGCGGGGTGGCGCTCGGAACCCCGAATACGGGACGGTCACAGTCCCCCCGGGAGTGCGGATCGTCGGCCTTCCCCATTGGAGCAGCGCGCGCATGTTGGTTCGTCGCATTCACCGAGTTGCGCCGGCCACGGTAATGATCTTCGCCAGATACCTGAGGCGTAGTGACCTCGTCGGCGCCGTGGCCCCCAGCGCCGTCGGCACAATCCTGATCACGCTCGCCCGACTCTGGCGCAGGCCCGTTTTTCTGCTTGTGCGCGGCGAGAAGCAACGTACGATCCGCTGGATCCTGGGCGCGCGGCAGGCTCGTCCCTACGTGGCCGCCCTGAAACTGATGGAGTCCGCTGTCCGCCATTGGATCCGAGCCGGCGTACCGGCGTTCGTGGCCGGTCACGAGCTGGTGGAGAGATACGCGTCGCCCCAGGCCCGCGTCTATGACCTCTACCCGGCGCTCAGCCGCGACTTTCCGATCGCCACCATACCGCGGACGGCCAGCCACGCCGACGGATTAGAGCACCGGCTGGTGACCGTCGCCCGGCTCTCGGGCGAGAAGGGGATCGATGACCTCCTGCGAGCAGTCGCGCTTCTCGGCGAGCAAGGCTTGGCGGTACGGGTGGAGATACTCGGCGACGGTCCGCTGCGGGCGGAGCTCGAGGCTCTGGCCGAGAGTCTGGGAGTGGCCGACCGAGTCAACTTCGCCGGCTTTGTCCCCCATGGCCCGCAGCTGATCTCCGCGTTGGACGACAGTGATGCTTTCGTACTGCCGTCACGCTCCGAGGGTCTCCCCCATTCCGTCGTGGAGGCGATGGCCCGGGGGCTTCCGGTGGTCGCCACCGCGGTTGGAGGCCTGCCCGCCTTCTTGCGCGATGGCAACGGCGTCCTGGTTCCGGTGGGTGATCCGCCCGCGCTGGCGAGCGGCGTCTCCCAGGTCCTGCGGGACCCGGACCTCCGCGCCCAGCTCAGTGCGCGCTCGCTCAAGGCAGCGCAGCACCTCCATCCGGCTACGCAGCTGGCGGAGTTCTGCGCTCGCCTCGCCGACGCCTACCCCCAGGTCCTGGGGCCACGGGCGGATACAATCCCAAATCAGCGTGGCTTCACCAAACCGGCTTGACGCCCGTGCACCGAACTGACTCGCGGCTCCCTTTTCGTGAACCCGCTGTTGTGGCCGGGCTGCTGGCTGTCTTGGGCTGCGCGGTCGTCGGCATCCCGGCCGGCGTTGACCCGAAGGTGGTGATCGGCGCATCGGCCGCCCTGGTATTGGTTGCTCTGATCATGGCCGACGTGACGCTCGGGCTGATGTGCTTCGGCCTGCTGGCCTTCTTCTCGAATCTCCCCGGCGTCAGCGGCACGCTGTCCGCCGCCAAGGTGGCGGGTACGCTAGTGGCGCTCTCGTGGCTGGCGACGCTGGCGGTGCGGCCGAAGGTTCGCAGCGGCTTCTCCACCGCGCACCCGGGGATCGCCTCGCTGGCGGTGGGCTTTTTGACCTGGATCGTGCTCAGTATCGCGTGGTCCAAGAGCCCTCCGGCGGCAATCACGGAGGTCTCTCGATGGGGCCTGGACCTGCTCCTTCTGCCGATCGTGTTCACGGCCATCCGCAACCGGCGCCACATGATCTGGCTGGTCGCGGTCCTGGTCGCCGGGTCGGTGCTCTCGTCTCTGTACGGAATGCTGTTCGCGCGCACCGACGCGCTGGCCCAGGGTAGTTCACGCCTGGGCGGAGCGGGTTTGGACGCCAACTATCTCGCCTCGCTGCTGGTCTCCGGCATCGTGCTCTCGGTCGTGCTGACCAGCATGCGATCCTTTCACCCGGTCGCGCGGCTATTGTCGGTCGGAGCGGCGCTCCTGGCCCTCGTGGCGCTGATCGACACCGTCTCGCGCGGTGGGATGTTCGGGCTGGGAGCCGCTCTCGTTGCTGGCATTGCCTTCGCCGGGCCACGGCGGAGGGCGCTCCTGCTCACGATCGCCGCGACGATTGCCCTGGGCACGGTCGGCTATTACGCGAGCGTGGCTTCTCCCGCCGCGCGGGCCCGGATCACCACGATTCAGGGGGGGACCGGCCGGGTCGACATCTGGAAGGTCGGCTGGCGCATGGTCAAAGCGAATCCGATCACCGGGGTTGGAGTGGGGAACTTCGCCAACAGCACGATCGACTACCTCCTGCTCCCGGGCGGACCGACGACTTACAACGCCTTCATCGTGGACGAGCCCAAGGTGGCGCACAACATGTATCTGGAGGTATTAGCCGAGCTTGGTATTCCCGGCCTGGTCATGTTCCTGGGCGTCCTCGGAGCTCTGCTCTGGTGCGCCATCCAGGCGGCACGCTTGTTCCGACAGGCCGGAGACCAGGCTCTGGAGCTCGTCTCGCGCGGGGTCTTCGTGGCCACCGTGGGCATTCTCGCCACCGATTTCTTCATCTCGGATCAGTTCAGCAAGGTGCTGTGGATCCAGCTTGCCATGTGCCCGTGCCTGCTGGCGATCGCCCGGCGCTCCTCCACCGCCGGGCCGACCGCGCGGACGGAACCAGCAGCCCCACGTTTGATCCCCCCCTCCCGCTGAGCGTGGTCCGCGCTGAGCCGCCAGGCGACTCGCAGGCCGACGGAGAGGCGGTCGCCACCGGCTTCGAGCCTAGGTCGCTCCGCCTGCGCGTGCTCTCGCTCGTCGACGTCGCCACCGATCAGGGAGGAGCCGAGCGCTTTGCCATCGCGCTGGCGACCCACTTGCCGGCGAACCGGTTTGAGAGCTGGATCTGCGCGACCCGAAGCGTCGAACCTCAGGTCATCGGCACCCTCAGATCGGCCGGGGTCCGTCACATCGCGTTGGAGCGCCGCGGCAAGTGGGACGTCCTGCGGCTGCTCAGGCTCGTCCGGCTCCTCCGTCGCGAGCGCTTTGACGTCCTGCACGCCCACAAGTTCGGATCCAACCTCTGGGGCACGCTGATCGGCCGCGCGTGTCGGGTCCCGGTGATCATCGCTCACGAGCACACCTGGTCCTACCAAGGCGATCCTCTGCGCGCCTGGCTGGATGGCCGCGTCATCGGACGCCTAGCCACCCGCTTTATCGCGGTGTCGAAGGCCGACCAGGAGCGCATGGTCAGCGTCGAGCACGTGCCCCGGGGCAAGATCGTCGTGATCCCAGCCTCCGTTTACATCTCGCGCCCTGGCTCGTCTGGCCCGGACCTGCGCACCGAGCTTGGGCTCGCTAGCGACACCCCGTTGGTCGTCGTGGTCGCCGTGCTCCGGCCCCAAAAGGCGTTGTCGGTGCTGCTCGAGGCGATGCTTGAGATCCGAAATCGCGGCCTTGATGCTCATCTCGTGATCGCGGGCGACGGTGCGTGCCGCGAACCCCTCGAGCAGCACACGCGAGATCTCGGTCTTCAAGACGCGGTCCACTTCCTCGGCCGACGCAGTGATATCGACGCGATTCTGCGTTGTGCCGATGTGGCCGCCCTGTCGTCTGACTATGAAGGGACGCCCGTGTTCATCGGCGAGTGCGTTGTGAACCGGGTGCCCGTGGTGAGCACAGCCGTCGGCGGCATTCCCGAGATCCTCGAGGACGGACGCACGGCTCTCCTGGTCCCCCCCCGGGATCCGACCGCGCTGGCGACCGCGATCCACCGCCTGCTGGCGGATCCCAGCGAGCGCGAGCGCATGGCCAGCACCGCGGCGACCGAGCTGGCCAGACTCACGATCGACGCGGTAGCTGAACGAGTGGGCCGGCTCTACGAGGATCTAGTCGGGTGATGGCGCCGGCGGCGCGCATGGCGGCGCGGGCGAACGTGGTGCCGCGAGCGAGCGTGCCGCTTGCCATGGGCCGCGTGGGCCACCGGCCTGGCCGCATCGAAGCCCACCACGTGCAGGCACGGGCTGCCCGGGAGCAATCCATACCGGTGGCGCGCGGCGTCGACGAAACGGGGGCGGGCGACCAAGTTGCCGACAGCCGTGAATCCAGTGGTGGGCCGGGAGATCGCTCCCTTGGCCGCGCGGTAGATGCAGTTGCTCTGGAGCAGGTTCCCGCGCCCCACGGCCCCGCCCCAGTAGGACTGCACGTCATAGCCGTCGCTTGAGTCAGCGATCACGTTGTCGGCCACCACGTTGCCGTCAGAGGTGTGCGACCCGCTGCCGGCAAAGATCACCCCGTAGCCGTT
>JBPCIY010000084.1:0-23344 GCA_051005855.1 Solirubrobacteraceae bacterium
TCACCGTGCACGGCAACGGGCTCGGCGGCCGCAACCAGGAATTCCTGCTCTGGCTCGCGCACGACCTCGGCGCCGACGGCGTGTGGGCAATCGCCTGCGACACCGACGGCATCGACGGCACCACCAACGCCGCCGGCGCAATCATCACCCCCGACACCATCACCCGCGCTCACGCCGGCGGCCTGGACCCCGCCGAAAGCCTCCAGCACAACGATGCCCATCGCGTCTTCAGCGAGCTCCACGATCTCGTCGAGACCGGGCCGACCCGCCACAACCTCAATGACTATCGGGCGATCATCGTCACCACCTAGACCGTATGGCCGAGAGGCCGGGTAGGCTGAGCGCAGCGAAGACGTCGCGCACAGCCGCGAACGGTCTGGTCTAGGAAGGAGCGCCCGAAGCCCTGAGCGCTTGACGCAGGATTGGGCAACGAGGATGGAGCAGGCGGCACCGTCATCAAGATGTGTCGCGTCTGCCGTGCGGAGTCTGGGTTTTGGCCGGCAGTGTCGTCCATATCAGTAGCGCCGGGCCCGCGGCGCTCGTGACGACCGCCCATCCCTGAGGCGCGCCGGCGGCGCCACGGTGCCCGAGGACCACGTCATCGTCCTCTTCGGCGCCTTCGGCGACCTCGCGAAAAGCTCCTACCCGGGCTCTTCCACCTCGCCACCGCCGGGCTGATGCCCCAGGGCTTCCGCATCATCGGCACCTCCCGCCGGGACCGCCCCGACCACGAGTTCCGCGAGCTCGCCCGCAACGCGGTTGGCGACGGCGCCGACCCGCACGCCTGGGAGTGCTTCGCCGCCCGGCTGTCCTCCGTGGCGTTCCCGCCCGACGCGACCGAGCCCCTGACCGAGGCGGTGCAACTCGCCGAGAGCCAGCTGAGCGGCCGGCCGCGGCGCCTGCTCTACCTGTCGGTGCCGCCGGGCGCCTCGGCGGACCTAGTCGAGGCGATCGGCGCGTGCGGCCTCGACGAGCGGGCCCGGGTGGTCCTCGAGAAGCCGTTCGGGACCGACCTGCAGAGCGCCCGACGCCTCAAACACCCTCATCGGCGGGGCGCTCCCCGAGGAGCGCGTGTTCCGAATCGACCATTTCCTCGGCCGCGAGGCGGTCCAGAACCTGATCGCCTGTGCTTCCCAACGGCTTGTTCGAGCCGATCTGGAATCGCAACCACATCGACCACCCCCCGATCGATGTGCCCGAGACCGTTGCCGTCGACGGTTGCGAGGGCTCCTACGAGCAAACCGGCGCCTACCGCGACATGGTGGTCACGCACCTTCCACATGGGGCTTCGTGGCCATGGAGCCACCCACCTCGTTGCACGCCGACGCGCTCGGCGAGGAGAGCGGCAAGGTCTTCCGGGCGATCGAGCCGATCCTCCCCGAGCACACGATCCGCGGGCAATACGACGGCTATCGCAACGAGTACGGCGTCAGCGACGACTCCGAGACGGAGACGTTCATCGCCGCCCGAGCCACGATCGAGCCGGCGTGCCGTTCTTCCTGCGCACAGGCAAGCGCCTGGCCGACCAGCGCCGCCTGCTCACGATCATCTTCCGGCGCCCGCCACGCCGAATGTTCGACATCGCCGACGCGCTGGTCGAGGACTTCGGACCCGACCACCTCACCATCGATCTCTCCGACCCCGGCGGGATCGCTGCGAGCTTCCTCGCGAAGGTGCCCGGACCCAGGATGCGGCTCGGGCAGGCGCGGATGGAGTACTCCCCGGGAGAAACGTTCGGCACCTCCGAGGCCCTGCAGCCCTACGAGCGGCTGATGTACGACGCGATGACCGGCGACCGCACCCTGTTCACCGACGCAACCGGGATCGAGCAGCTCTGGAGCGCCTCGCAGCCTCTGCTCGAGGGCCCTCCCCCGCTGCAGCGCTACGCCCCGGGAACCTGGGGGCCCGAGGCGACGCACGACCTCATCGCGCCCCGACGCTGGCGGCTGCCCACGCCCTAACACCCGATGTCGCGGAGCGGGCGACCCCTCCGACCTTCCTCGGGAACCGATCCGGACACCCCACACGAACGGATGGACGAACGGCCGCCTTGCCGACGAGACTTCCGTCTCTCAGGCGAGCGCGAGGCCGCTCGCCCCGCGACAGGCCCCCCCGACCTACCCCTTCCTTGCAGCGCAGCGCTGCAGCGCACCTCCCGGCTGCCCTCGGTGCGAGCTCGTCGCGCTCCCGCATTCGTCTGCCCGCGGCGCGAAGCAGAAGTGCTGAGCCGCCGATTGGGGCGACAGCACAGTGCCGGATCGGAACGATTCCAAGCGTGTGGCCGACGTCGGGCATCGACGGCTCCGAGATGATCGGGATCGTTCCGGAGCAGGTGTGACGCCAAGGCCAGCTGGCGCTTGCGCAACGCCTGGCGAAGCGGTGGTCTGGGCACCACGAACTCGTCGGCTGCTGGTCTTCGTCTCGAGCGGAGCGAGCGTCGCTGCTGGTCGTCTTCGTGTCCGGGCTTGAGCAGAGGCTGAGGTCGGTTGCGCGATGTGCATCGGCGACCTCGCGGCCGGCGGCATGGACCCAGCCACGTGGATCTGGGGACCGGCGGTCGGTCGGATCGGGGCGGATGCCCCCGGCGTAGACCCGGCACAGGACATCCTGCCGCGCGGGGGCCGTGACCCGGCCGGCGTGTGATAGGCAGACTTGGGTGATGCTCGATCTCGATCTTCAGAGCGCGGCGCTGTGCGCCGAAGCGGTCGAGAAGACTTACGGGGATGGGACTTCAGCGCTTCGCGGCCTGTCGCTGCGAATACCGGCTGGCTGCTTTTTCGGGTTGTTGGGCCCGAACGGTTCGGGAAAGAGCACGTTGATCGGGATGGTCGGTGGGCTGGTTCGCGCTCCGGCCGGCCGCTTGTTTGTGTTCGGCCATGACGTGGTCAGCGACGCTCAGCGGGCGCGGCTGCTGCTTGGCGTCGCGCCGCAGGATGTCCATCTCGATCGCTTTCTCAGCGTCCGCGATGTCCTGGTGTATCACGGGCGCTATTTCGGGATGGATCGTCTTGAGGCGGGTCGGCGCGCGGATGAGCTGCTTGACGTGTTCGATTTGACCGCCAAGGCGCGGAGCACACCGATCCGGCTGTCGGGTGGGATGCGCCGGCGGTTGTTGATCGCGCGGGCGCTGGTGCATCGTCCGCGGTTGTTGATCTTGGATGAGCCGACCGCCGGCGTGGATCTCGAACTGCGCCATGAGCTGTGGTCCTACCTGCGCCGGCTGCACCGCGACGAGAACGTCACGGTGCTGTTGACGACGCACTATCTGGAAGAGGCGCAGGAGCTGTGCGAGCGGGTCGCGTTTATCCGCGACGGCCGGATCCTCGCCGAGGGCAGCTCCGCTGAGCTGATCGCCCGCTATGGCGGCGAGGACCTCCAAGACGCCTACATTGAGGCGATGCGCTAGTGGCCACTGATGCTGCCGTGGCTGAGCTGCGTCTGGTTGGGCGTCGGGCGACGTGGGCGCTGGCGGCGCGTGAGATGCGGCGCGTGCTGGGCCTGTGGACCCAGACGCTGTTGCCGTCGGTGATCACGGGCCTGATCTTTCTGGCGATCTTCGGTGGCGCGCTCGGCGGCCGGCTGCACACCGTTGCCGGGGTCTCCTACGTGCGCTTCATCCTGCCGGGATTGCTGGTCATCACGGTCGCCGGTCAGGCGTTTGCGAACAATTCGACGAGCCTGTTTCAGGCCAAGAACGAGGGCTACATCGAAGACATACTCACGAGCCCGTT
Organism: Solirubrobacteraceae bacterium; assembly: GCA_051005855.1. Classification (GTDB taxonomy): domain Bacteria; phylum Actinomycetota; class Thermoleophilia; order Solirubrobacterales; family Solirubrobacteraceae; genus Palsa-465. Next base: position 3,732 of record JBPCIY010000084.1, read on the forward strand.
GCGTTCGTGGCAGCTGGTGCTCGCCTACATGAGCGGCGGCTTGTTGCGGGGCTGGCTTTCTGCGCTGATCCTTGCGCTCGCCGCATCCCCGTTCGCGGGCGCACCGCACGATCCGCTGTTGCTGATCGCGGCGCTCGGGCTGTGCGGTCTGGTGTTCGGCGCGCTCGGTGTGATCACTGGGGTATGGGCTGACAGCTTTGATCAGCACGCCTTTATCGCCAACCTGCTGATCGCTCCGCTCGCCTTGCTCGGGGGTGTGTTCTACGCGGCGCATCGTCTGCATCAGCCGTGGCGGACGATCACTCGCGTCGACCCGCTCTACTACCTCGTCGACGCCACCCGCCAGGGCTTCTCGGGGGTTCACGAGACCTCGGCGCTCGCCGCACTTCTCCTAGCCCTCGTGGTCGCCACGGCGGTGTTCCTCGCGGCGGTCATCCTTGTGCGGCGCGGCTGGCGGCTAAAGCCGTGAGCCGCTGAGCTCTCCTGGCTACGCTTGGCTGATAAGCGACCCCGACCCACGCCAACGGACCGTTGGGGCAGCACGCCTGCTCGGCGGCCTTGGTGCGCTGGCGAGCTGCTTACTGATGGTCGCGATGCTGCCCGGCGGATTCGCCGCCGCGCTCGGGCTGATCGGCCTTGGCAGCACCAGCGCCGCGGTCAGGACCCTCGCGCCGCAGCTGAACTCGGTTGCGCAACCGCTGCTGCTCGTCTCGGCGGCGCTGCTGGCCGTGACCAGCCTGCGCTGCAGCCGACTTGCCGTCGCCAGCGCCGCCTTGAAGAGGACCTGCGCTCACCGTGCACCGAAGAGATCGCACGTCGCGCGTGACCCATCTCGGCGCGCAGCGCCGAGATCCCAAGCTTCAATCTCCCGCGCACACAACGGCAGCGTGACTGTCTCACCGTCCCCTTCCCCGGCCGCCGTCGCCCGAACATCGGTGGCGCTGACGCTGACGACATCACGCCGTCGACGGCCGCAGGCTGGCCGCGGTCCGTTCGCACGACTGCGCCGACCGCGACCACAGGACGGTCGCGTTCGACTCCCGACCAGGCTCCTCGTGACAACAGCCGTGACAACATCCACCTCGTCCATTGCGTCCATGGTGTCCACGAAACCGACCAATTTGGACGATTTGGACGCCGCTAGAAGCATCTACACGGGCCATGCAAGGTTGAGGGCCTTGTGGACCGATTGGTCCGTGGAAGTTCGAGTCTTCTCGGGCGCACTGAGAAAGCCCCGCGTGGCGGGGCTTTCTTGCGTTCGGAGGCAGATCGCTGCTTCCGCCCCCCAGGTGGACGTAAATGTTGTCGCATGACAGAGACGTCCATTCGGTACGCCGCGTCCGCACGCAGAGCCCACTCGGCGGCCACTACCTGCAACCGTGGCAGGACGGCGCGACAGTCATCGCGTCAGTCGACGAGCGGGCCCCGCTCGCCACCCTGCCCGAGCCCTGCCAGGGCAACCTCGTCGGGTCCTATAACTGTCTAGTGGCCTCGGTCGGTGCTGACGCGGCGATGCAGATCAGTGCGGTGAAGTAGGCGATTCGTCGTCAGTGCACCGTCCTCCGGTCTGACGCCCGATGTCCGATCCATGGGCACGCGATGATCGGGCTAACGCGTGGCGGTGGCGCGACGGGTCGACTTCCTGCCCGCGCTCGCGCGGGTGCCTTTCTTCCGTCGTGACGCTCCCGACTTCGCGCGCTGATCGCGAGGCACGTCGGCCTTCACGACGTCCTTCACGAGCCGGGGCAGCTCGGCGGTCAAGTACTTCGCCATGCGCTCCTCCTCGCGGCGAATTCGCTTGGCCAGCTGCGCAGTGTCACGATCGCCGACCTCAGTGGCGAACGTCTCGACCCGCGTGTAGATCGCGATCTCGACATGCTCCTCACGAAGCTCCTCCTGCGCGTTGCGCACATGCGTCTCGGGCTGCTCGGTCAGGGCCGCCCGAGCGGCACCCATCTGACCCTTGACGGCCGAGATCGCCTTTCCGGCCACCTCGCCCACCCCGACGGGGACACCGGGAACCGCCGGCCCCGCGGCAGCCGTGCCACCAAGCGTCTTGATCCGCTTGGCGACCGAGCGCTTGTGCTCCCGGGTCTCCTTGAGATGCTTCTGAAGCCGCTTCTTGTACGAGGCCTTGCCGGTCAACGCGATGTGCGCCGCCAGATCGACTTCCAGCTCGGCCTCCTTCGCATACGCCTCGTTTAGCCAGGCGACGAGCTTCGTGTCACGTTCGTTCAGCGTTGTGGCTGCCATTTCAGACTCCTATCGGTGGGGAACGCACCTCGTTCCCAGCGCGACACCAACTGTCCAGCCGGCGACGCGATCAGGGCCTGAGAAACGCTTGCGTCCGGTAAGCCTGTCCGCAGGCGGCCTTTCTGAACCATTCCCGATCCAGCCACCCCAGAGGCCCGGGACCATCGGGTAAAGGGACGCTGGACGCGTTCAGCTACCGAGGCCGGTTCAGACCCTCGGAAAGAGGCGCCGGGGTGCTGATCGATCCTCGTCAGTCGAGCATCGCCGGGACCACCGAGAGCCCGCTGGCGAGCGCCGCCGTGTGCAGTCGACGATCCCACGTAGTGAGCGTCAGGTCATCGCGTGGAAGCACGAGCGCGGCTGCGAGATGCAAGGCGTCCAAGCTCCGGAGCTCGTTGGAGAACGCGAGTCCAATAGCCTGATCGACTAGCTGCTGGTCGACCTCGATCACCCCGAAGGCTGACCACTCTGCCCGGACGGCATTGATCGAGGCCGCACTACCTCCGGCAAGCCCGACCGCTCGCGCCGTCTCCAGGAACCCAACGCGACACATGAACCACCCCTCGGCGTGCGTCATCAGATCGCGCACTATGTCGCTGCCTGGCTCGGCGACATAGCGCTTCACGAGCGCGCTCGCGTCCAGATACAGATTCAGCGCTCGGCGTCCCGGTCGGCGAGGACCAGCGACGAGGCGCTGCGATCCGTCTTCGCCAGCCGTGGCGCTCGCCGCGGTCTCGTGGCTGCAGGTGGCGTGAGACGGCCCTCGGCGACCAGCGTGCGGACGCGAGGGTCAGCCGCCGAAGCGCCGGCGGGCACGATGTCCGCAACTGCACGGCCACGGACAGTCACGCGAACCTGTTCGCCACGCTCGACTGCGCGGAGCGTCTCGCTGAGCGAACGCTTCAGGTCCCGGACTCCGATCTCTCGCATGTGGTCACCATAGCATCGATGTGGTCACCTAAACGCAAATTCTGGCTGCGCGTGACACACACGGGACAACATCCAATGCGTCCAATCTGTCCAGCGCGTCGACGAAACCGACCAATCTGCACGATCTTGACATCCCTGGGGCCAATACACGCGCCGCACAAAGGTTGAGGGCGTTGTGGACCGATTGGTCCGTGGAAGCTCGAGTCTTCTCGGGTGCATGAGGGAACGCCCCGCGCGTGCGGGGCTTTTCTCCTTGTTTGGTGGGGACCCGTGGCATCCCGCCGATGGTGGATCAGCGATGCTCAGTGGCTCAGCCGGCCGAGACGCCGCTCGTTTTCCCAATACTCGGTCATCGTCCGGTAGCCCTCGTGAACCCGGTAGACGGCGGCCGCGTCAACGGAGCACCGAGGGAAATCGGCCCCCGTCACCCGGTGCCGGAGCCATTCGATCACCGCCGGGATCGCCGCGGCGAGGATCTCAGCGGTCGCGTCGGGGCACTCGGCGATGCGGACCACCTCCTGGCGCAGCACCGGTCCGTCATCGATCCTCTCGGTGACCTCGTGCAGCGTGTAGCCGGAGCGCTCCTCGCCATGCTCAAGGCACCAGTAGACCGGGGAGGGACCTCGATAGAACGGCAGCAGTGACGGATGCAGGTTGACCAGCGTGCGAAAGCGCTCAATGGTCGCGCCGGTGAAGATCTGCGTATACGCAGTGATGATCCCGTCGGGCTGCGGGGGCAACCGGCGTAGGGAAACTTGACCCGTTGACATCTTCGGAGAGCCAGACGCGACAGCCGCGCCGGCGGCGTTCGACGAACTCTCGGATCGGCCGGGTCAGCCGGGTCCGCCGGCGCCTGACGGCCCCCATCCCGCTGACTGGATCGGCCATCACGATGGTCAGCCGCCGCCCGAGCCGCCGGCACTCGGCCACGGCCGCGTCTGCGAACGGGCGCCCGGAGCACTCGATCATGAACAGAAAAGGCTCACCAGTGCCCACAGCAGGGCGCACGTCAAGCAAGCGGCGATTGTCGCAGCAGCGCCACCGCTGGCCAAGGGTTCGCGGGTCGGGATCAGAAACGCTTGGTCATGAGGGCCCTGGCCGCCCGCTCGAGCCGACCCCGGGTGCCGGTTGCCAGGTACTCCAGACGCTCGGTCCAGCCGAGGGTGGCGAGATGACCAAAGTGATACCCGACCGGCCCCCCAATCGCCTGCGCCGCCCGAAGCGGCCCCCAGTCGCGGCCCCACGCACTGGCCGCTGGGCGCGTCCGGTCGAAGCGAAGATGCCCCGCGCACAGATCGAGCGCCTCGTGCAGGACCCACGCGAGGCCCAGTCCATCCGCAAGCTCGAATGCGGCGCGCCACTGCGCTTCGCTCGCCGCCCGTCCGACGGCAACGAGATCCAGCAACCAGATCAGGCGCCGCTCCGAATGGTGCAGGATGTGCAGGGCGACCACCAGGATTTGCTCGCTGAATCCTGGAACCAGTACTCCAGGTGCCCCGGGCAGAGCAACCGAGCCTGAGGCCAGGCGAGCGTGATCGAGCGGCGCCGCGAGGGGATCGTCGCTAATTCGCCAGTGGAGCTCCAGCTCAAGGCTGTGCGCTCCGAGCTCGCGGCAAAGCTCGACCGCGTGTCCGTGGCGCTCGAGACTTGCCGGCCATCTCTGGGAGACCACCGTGTAGCCGCTCGCGCTGGTCAGCGCCTCGACGGCAGACGGCAGCTCGTCGAGCGGAACGATGAGGTCCAGGTCGACGAACGGCCGGAACTCCGGAGTCGCATAGAAGCGGTCTGCGAGCGCAGGGCCCTTGATCAGTACGGGGGCGGTTCCACACGCCGCAGCGATCACCGGGCCAATCCGACGGAGCTCCGCTCGAAGGAGCACCGCGCGCACCATCAGCGCCGCCTGCGCGACCTCGATGACCTCTATGTGCTCGGCGGGAAGCCGCAGGCGCTGCGCGCGCAATCCCGTCAAGACCTGGCCCGCCAGGCCGTGAAAACACGCGGCCTCGACGAACCGCTTCGGATCGGAGGGATCCGGCAGCAGCGCCGCTCCGTCCCCGTCCGCCAGCTCAGCCAGCAGCGGGACGAAGCGCTCATAGTGCCGCGGACCCACGCGGCGCCGTCCAGGCAGCTGGGCAAGCGACGGCCGGTCCACACCGCTCAGCATAGGAGCCACCGGTGGTCCGCATCCAGTCGAGCGCTATGCAGCTATGCTCCGCGCCGTGCACGCGGAAGGGAAGTTCCAGCTGCGGGCCGAGGCGCTCGAGTGGCGTGAGGTGGAAGGTCAGATCGTCGCGCTTGACCTGCGCGCGTCCCGCTATTTCTCGGTAAACCGGACCGGGGCGGCCGTGTGGCCAGCGCTGGTGGCGGGCGCAAACCGGGATGAGCTGTGTCGCACCCTCACCGAGGAGTTCGGGATCGTCCGGAAGATCGCCGAGCGTGATCTCGACAGCTTTCTGACCTCGCTGAGTGAACGCGAGCTACTCGAGTCCTGAGTGGCCTCCATCTCGACGCTTCGCGCTGCCTGGTGGGCCGTTTTCAGCGCCCGTCTGATCCACCGGCGGGTGCAACGTGACGGCCTGGCCGCCAAGCCACCCGCGCCGCCGCCCTCGCTGCCGATCACCGCGGGACGCGGCGTGTCGGGTGCGCTCAGGCTCACCTCCCACAGCTGTCTGGTTCAGGCCCTGGTCAGGCAGGCGTGGGAGTCGGCGCACGGTGAGCCGCGTGACGTAACACGTCTCTCAATCTCCGGGGGGAACCGATCGTCTGCTCGCCCGCCGATGCCCTGCTCTGCTTCGCCCGCTCGGACCTGGACTGCCTCGTGCTCGAGGACTTCGTCCTCGACCGGGCAATGCTGGACGAGGACCGGCGCGAGTGGCTCGCCGGTCAGCCTCGCGCGGCCGAGCCGTCGGGCGATTCCGTCTACAGCTTCCTCTGACGTGACGCGCGGCCGGCCGGACGAGGCAGAACGGGAAGCTGCCCGGCAATCCGCCAGGATGCTGAACAATGAGGCGGGCGCGCACAGCTTCCGTCGCCTGCGCCTAACCGCCGGAGCTCCGCTACGCACGCCCACCGAGGCCCTCGACGTGCTGGCGCAGGTGGGCGGCTCCTCTCCGCGGAGGGTCGGGATCTGGGAGCAGGAAGGCCCGGGGGCCGGCGCGGGGCTGGTGCGCGCCGCCGCGATGGAGGCCGAGTGGCATCTGTGGGCCGACGTAGGGCGCATCCCGGCGCGCGATGGGGGCAGGCGGGTCGTCCTGCTGGGCGAGTCGGCTGCACGAGGCTATTTCTACGATCCTGTGGCGACGCCGGCCGGGCTGTTGGCGCACATGCTCAGTACGAGCGAGACGGCATTGGAGGTAGTCGATCTGGCCCGTACCGACGCCGATCTCGCCGAGCTCAGCCAGGTCGTTCAGGCTCTCGGGCTGCTCGAGCCCGACGCCGTCGTCCTCTTCGCCGGCAACAACTGGCAGCGGCTGGCCGCCGAGCCGGACGAGCTGTCCGAGCTAACGGACGCTCTGCGGCGTGGCGGCGGGTCGGCCGCCGCCTCCGCGCTCGCCGCGCAGTCGGCGACCCGGGCGGCAACGGTGCTCGACCTGCTGGCGTTGCAGGCCCGCTTGCGCGGGATCCCGGTGGTGGTGGTGGTGGTGCCGGAGTTCGGCCTGGGCGTTTGGCATCCAGCCTCGACAGTGGACCCCCTTCTGACACCAGATGATGCAAGGGCCTGGCACTCGGCATTGGCGCTCGGACGGTTGGCGCTGGCCGAGCAGCGCAGCCAGGACGCGCGCACAGCCGCCCAGCGGGTCCTGGAGCTAGACGGTGGAAGCACCAACGAGGGCTGGGTCCTGCTGGCTGAGGCCGCTACTCGGCTGGGCGACGACAGCGCGGTTCGGGCGGCGCTCGAGGCCGCCCGTGATGCTCCGAGCGGACGGCTGGCGCCGGCCACGCCCCGCTGCCCCCGCTGGGTTCAGGACCTACTCCGCGCCAAGGCGACCGAGCACGCATTCGCGCTGGTCGACCTCCCGGAGCTTCTGAGCACCAACTCGGGTGCGCGGCTTCCTGACCCAGCGGCGTTCCTCGACTACTGTCATCTCAGCTGGGAGGGCATCGTTCGCACCATGGCCGAGGTTGCGGCCCGCGTGTCGAGACCACTCCTTGGCCGCCCGCATCCGCCTAGCTGGTTCACGGCCCGGGCCATGCAACCCTCCGCTGAGGATGAGGCGACGGCCCGGTTCCTCGCCGCGATCCATCACAGCCATCACGGGCAGCCGGTGCCGGCGGTCCTCGCTCGGTGTGCCGATGCCCTGCGCACCTCCCCGTCGGTGGCCGGTCTGATGACACGGTATGTCGACTTCCGCACCCGGGACGCCCCCGACTGGATCTGCGAGAGCTACCGCGAGGCGGTCATGCATCCGTCGGTGGCTCGTTATCTCGGGGCAGCTCGCGGATACGGCGGCGCGGAGATCGGCGACCTCGCGCTCGTGCAGGTCATCGCCGACGCGCTTGGGCCCGGCGGATCAGACGCCATGGTCGCGGGCATAGGGCGCAATGCGGATCCTCGCCTGCGACCCGAGCCCTCGAGCATCGCGCGCCCCCAACACAGCGTGCATGATCGCGCCGTGGCGAATCCCACTCATTCCACATGTCAATCGAGCGCTGCGCAGGTCTTCGGCTCAGCCTGAGCGCACGACTTCCGGCCGGCAGCCCCAGGGCGGAGACGGTATCGGTGGGTGTGAATGGGTGGCTGGTTGCGGAAGTAGAGCTAAGCGAGCAGTGGCGGTCGGTGCAGATCGAAGTTCCGGCCGAAAGCGTCAGGGCCGGGATCAACGTCGTGACGCTCGAGTGGCCGGTCCCGGCGGCGGACTGGCGTCCACGGCTGGCGCGCAGCCTCGAAGCGATCGACGCTGGACAGGTGCCGGACTTGACCGCGCATTTCGGCGAGATCTCCGGCTTCCTCGCGAAGCTGCCGACGCCGGCCACGGAAATGTAGGTTCCGATCCAACGGCACGAAGCCTGTCGCTGACCCTACCGGCGAGCCAGAACCGTCGCCTCCAAGTAGCACCGAGTGTCGTCCTTCCCCCAGCTGACGATCAGGCCGGCCACTCGCGCTCGCTTCCGGTGCGGGAAGGATACCCCCGCACGGCCGTCTCTATGAGCGCAAACCGGTCTCGAGTCCAACCGAACGTTTCTCGTCAGGAGTCCGCCCATGCGCCGTTCCCTCCCCTCGCTCGCCGCTGTACCCGCGACGCTGATGCTCGTGGCCTGCGGCTCGAGCTACTCGAACGCGAGCCCCGCCGTGGGCCCCGCCGCCCCGGCGACGCCGAGCGCGGCGACCGTGCGCGTCACGGCCAACGCGACCGTCGGCAGCGCCGTGCTGGTCAACGCTCGTGGTCTGACCCTCTACCGGCTGAGCCGCGAGCGCACAGGCCACTTCATCTGCCTGAACGGCTGCCTGCACATCTGGCACCCGCTGACCGTTTCGGCCGGCCGCCGGCCGAGCGGAAGCGTCAGCGGGCTGGGCGTGATCAAGCGCGCTGGTCTCGGTGACCAGGTCACCTATCACGACATGCCGCTCTACACCTTCACCCAGGATCAGTCCCCGGGGCAGGCCAAGGGCCAGGGGCTCAAAGACGTCGGGACCTGGAACGCAGTCAGCACGGACGGGCACAAGGGCACCGAGGCGCCCGCGAGCCCGTCGAGCAGTGGCGGCAAGTACGCGTACTGACCGTGAAGACCCCGTGCTTGACCCCGGGCCGCGTCACCGCCGTCCTGCTGCTGGCCACGACGTCGCCGGCGGGCGCCATCGCCCAGGCCGGGCCGACTGACCACGGGCGGGCTGGGACACCGCGGCTTGGCGCGCTCTCCCCCGCCCTGGCCGCCTTCCCCGCCAGACCTCGGGCGGGCGACCGCGTTCGGCTGACTGTGCTCAACCTCCCGAGCGATCTACGCGGCGTCACCTGGCAAGTGAGCGGCGCGCGGGCCGGCTCGCGTCAGACCCTGGGCGCTGGCCAGCTCAGCGTCGTCTTCGCCCAGCCCGTCATCCATCGCGTGCTCGTGCAGATGATCGGCGCCGCCGCGAGCCAGTCGCGCACCCTGTTTGTCCGCGTCGCCCCAGAGTCGCGGCGACCCGGCGCGCTCGACGCGCACGAGGTGGGCCGGGCCCGCGCGCACCGGGCCTCCATCCCGCATCACTTCGCCCCGCGACACCTCGCCCCGGATCGCCTCGCCCCGCATCGCGTCGCCCGGGCCGCTGGGGACCCCCCGGTTGGCATCGCCGACTTTCATTTCACGCCGGCCACAGTGGCCATCCACGTCGGCGACACCGTTACCTGGACCAACTCGGGGCCAAGCGGCCACACCGCGACCGCTCGCGACGGAAGCTTTGACACCGGCCAGCTGAGCCGCGGTCACAGCGCCTCACACACGTTCACCCGCGCCGGCACCTACGCGTACTTCTGCTCGATCCATCCGTTCATGCACGGCACGATCACGGTCTTGGCGGCGACCACCACGAGCCCAGCGTCCGCGGCCTCGAGCCCGACCCGCGCCACCACCCCGACTACCCTGGCGATCGCTGCCACCCGGCCCACCCTGCCCAACACCGGTCTCCCGGTGGATCAGGAAGCCGGCGCCGCTCTCGCCCTGGTCACGCTCGGGCTCTTCGCACGCCGAGGGGTGCCTGGTCGGCGAACGTGATCCGGGGCGAGGCCGCCCCGCCGGCCGAGCCTGCATTCTGGGCAAACCTTGTCGGTCCGCGCCCAGGTTGGCGCAAAATGGGGCTGAGCCTGCGCGAGAGGAAAACCCGGAGGGCCGCGCCAAGGTTGGCGCGTTTGCAGGTCGAGAGCCCGGGGGCCGTCCGAGTCACCGTCCCGTCCGCGCCGTCGCCCGCCGCCTCGCCGCCCGCTCGCGCTCAGAACAGCCGCAGCGAGAGCCACAGCAGCCCGGCCGCTGTCACCAGCGCCGGCGGCACGGTGACGAGTCCGAGGCCTACGAACTCCCCCGCGCCGTACTCCACCCCCTCGGCCCGCAGCACCCGCCGCCACAACAGCGTGGCCAGCGAGCCGACCTGAGCCAGGTTGGGTCCGACGTTGACCCCAACGAGCACAGCCAGGACCGGCCCGGTGCCAAAGCCGGCCGCGACCGGAATCAGGATCAGGGTTGCGGGCAGGTTGTTGACCAGATTGGCCAGCAGGCCGCTGATCGCCGCCACCAGAATCAGGTCGGGGAGCGTCGCACCCGATGGCAGTACGTCCCGGACCGCGTCGCTGAGGCCGTGCCCGCTGGCGGTGGCCACGATCACCCCGAGCCCGAAGACGAAGATGAGGAAGCCCGGTTCGATGGCGCGCACCAGCCCGAGGAGCGCCTCGACGCCCGGCACCGCCCCCACGCCCGGCCCGCCCCCGGCCCACAAGACCGGGAGGTTGATGACCACCGCTCCGGCCACGGCCACCCAGAGGGGAGCAACACCGAGCGGCGAGCTGACCGCAAAGCCGAGCAGGGTGAGCCCGAGCACGGTGACGGCAAAGCGCGGTAGCGGCCGCTCGACCGCAACCCCGCCCGCAGGCGCGGCCCCAGGCGAGGCCCCGGCCATGGCAGCGGCCGGTCGGCCCACGCCGGCCCCTGACCCGCCCGGTGACCAACGCGAAATGACCAGCCATTCGACCGCCACCGCCCCGACCGTGGGCAGCGCCATCAACACGGCAAAGTGCGCAAAGGACAGGCCGCTCGCTCGGAAGGCCAAGAGGTTCGTGAGGTTGGAGACGGGCAGCAGCAGCGAGGCGGAGTTGGCCAGGTGAGCGCAGGCGTAGAGAGGCCGCTTGGGATCAGTGCGCAGGCGGGCGGTGGTGGCGAGCACGATCGGCGGCAGGAGCACGACGGTGGCGTCGAGCCCGAGCACGATCGTCACCGCCGAGGCCGCCGTGAATACAAAGGCCAGCAGCCGGCGAGCGTCACTCCCCGAGCGGCGGGCCATGATCTGGCCGATGGCTTCAAACAGACCCTCGCGCCGGCAGCCTTCGGCGATCAGGAGCAGGGCGGCCAAGAACCCGACCGTCGGCCCCAGTGACCGCAGCGAGGCTTGCGCCTGGGAGAGGCTGATCGCCCCCACGCCCAGCAGCACGACCGCGCCAGCTAGAGCCGCCGCGGCCTCGGACACGTGCTTGGGCCTGAGCAGCGCAACCGCCAGTAAGGCCGTCAGCGCGAGGAGCGCGAGCGGCAGGGCAATCGCGTCAGCCACGCCGAGCCCCCGCGACCGACCGGCGAGCCAGCCGCGCCGACCGGCCGCCTACCGCTCCGAGCGCGCCGCTCGCCAGACCGATAGGCCGAGCACGCCCACGGTGGCCAGGGGCAGGATCCACCAGGCCGTCGTTCCGGCTCCGGCCACGATCGCCGTCACCGCCAGCCCCACGATCACCACGAGCGCGATTCGCCAGTCGTCGCCGACCACGAAATCCCAGACGAAACGCCCGAACGCCTCCAGACGGTTCATGCGTGCACCGCCGTCTCATCGGCCCGCGCCTCCGACGTCCGCGGTTCGGGGGGGCGGCGCGTGACACGGACCATGACCAGACCCAGGATCAGCGTTCCGGGGATCAGGGCGAGCAGGGCCGCGTCGCTGCCGGGCCAGTGAGCTCCGGCCCCCTCCGCCCCCCAGAACATCCCGAATGAGGTCAGCATCACGCCGACGCCGAACTTCATGGTGTTCTCGGGCACGCGCGAGAGCGGCGCGTGGATTACGAGCCCGGTCAGAACGACGACGGCCACCGCGATGGCCGCGGCAATGGCGGCCAGGTCAATCCGATGCTGGTTGGCACCGAAGGTGAGCACGACGAAGATCACCTCGAGCCCCTCGAGGAAAACGCCCTTGAAGGCGACGGTGAACGAGTAGCCGTCAAACCCGCTGGCCACCGACCCGGCGCCGCTGGCCGCCGCGCGCTCCTGCGCGAAGGTCGCGGCCTCGTCGTGGAGAGCCTTGTGGCCGGAAGCTCTGAGGATCGCCTTGCGCAGCCACTGCAGCCCGAAGACCAGCAGGAGACCGCCGACGATCAAGCGCAGGACATTGATTGGCAGGGAGGTCAGCGCCGGGCCCAGCGCGGCCGTGACCGCGGCCAACAGCACGATCGCCCCGCCGACGCCGATGAACGCCGAGCGCCAGCTGCGGGTAAAGCCCACCGCCAGAACAATCGTCAACGCCTCCACGGCCTCAACCGCGCAAGCGAGGAACACCGAGAGAGCGAGCCCAAATTCGGCGCCGCTCATGAGCGGCGCCGAAGGGTGATCAGGAGTAGAAGGGCAAGCACCGTGCCTCCAAGCCTAGTAACCGGCGCAAAAAACCGACGGCTGATTTGCGGTACGGGGCGGCGAGGTGGGTCGGGGTCTGGAGACGAGCGCATCGGCGGCCAGCGGCGCCACCGGACGGGCCGGGTCGGCTTCGAACATGAGCGCCCCGCGCGGATCGATCACGACTCCGACGTGGTCGCCACGGTTCAGACGCCGCGGGCTGAACGCGCCCGTCAGCTCGATCTCGGGGCCAACTCGAGGACGTAGTCATAGCCGCGGCCGTGGTAGGCGCCGTCGCGGACCACGGCGCCGCAGGACCGCGCCCGAGCTTCGGGCCGGCAGATGCGGACCGCGGTTGGACGCAGCATGACCTGTACGGCGGCTCCGACGGCCAGGGCGGACCGCGAGGTCGCGTGGAGATCGAGCACCCGCCCGGGAGCGTCGGTGGCCACGGCCACGTGAACGAGCTCGCCGTCCCCTGGGACCGGCCCCATCAGCCGGCCGTCGAACGTGCCCGAGAGCCCGGTGAAGCGGGCCGCGAACGCCGTGGCCGGCGCACCGTAGATCATCTCGGGCCGGCCGAGCTGGACCAGGCGCCCGCGCTCCAGGATCCCCACCTGGTCGCCCAGGGCGACGGCCTCTCGTTGATCATGGGTGATGTAGACCGCGGTCGCCCCCTGATCGCGAACCAGCGTGTCGATTTCGATCCGCAGCCGCTCGCGCAGGTTGGCGTCGAGCGAGCTCAGCGGCTCGTCGAAGAGCAGGAGCGCCGGCTTGGCGACCAGGGCCCGGGCGAGCGCGACCCGCTGCTGCTCGCCCCCCGACAGCTCGTGGGGATAGCGCTTGCCGTAGGCCGCCAGCCCCAGCCCCATCCGATCGAGCATCGCCGCCGCTCGTGAGCGTCCCTCGGCGGTGCTCAGAGCCCGGCGGCGCAGGGCGAAGGCGACGTTCTCGCCCACCGTCATGTGCGGCCAGAGCGCGAAATCCTGAAAGACCATGGCCAGGTCGCGACGTTCGGGCGGGACCTGGCGGTAATGATCGGCCACGACCGCTCCGGCGATCGAGATCGTCCCGGCGCTCGGACGGTCGATCCCCGCCAGGCACCGGATCAGCGTCGATTTCCCGGAGCCCGACGGGCCCAGCAGCACCAGGAACTGGCCACGCGGGACCGTCAGGGAGACGTCATTGAGTGCGGTCACGCTCTCGTAGCGCTTGCTGAGCCCGTCCAGCGACACTGCCGTCGCGGCCCCGCCGACCGACGTGTCCGGAGCCGCGCAGGCGCGGCCAAGCCGCATCACGTCGCGGCCCCCACGTTACGCCAGCCTCGGGGGGCAAGCACCCGGTAGAGCGCGAGCACGAGGCCGGTGACGAGCAGAGCCGCCAGCACGCCCACCACTTCCATCGCGGTTCCACCGGCGAAGTCGTAGGTCGGGAGCCTCCGCTCGATCGCCACCGAAGCGGGTACTGGCTGGGCGGGTAGAGCAACTGCGAGATCGGCAACTCGAGCAGCGTGCCGGCAAAGCAGTACAGCCAGACCCAGACGATGTAGCGCGAGAGGACTGGGATGGCCACCCGGCGCCACGCGGTAACCGTGCCGGCCCCGTGGGTACGGGCCGAGGTCAGCAGCGTGTCGTGCAGCTGGGCCAGAGGCCCGATCAGGATACGTGCGTTGTTGGGCAGCGCGCCGGCCACATAGCCGAGGGCGAGGAGCGCGGTCGTGCCGTAAAGGACGAGACCCAGCAAGTGCATGACGGGCAGGTTGTAGATGAGGATATAGCCCGCTGCGAGCACGATCGACGGCAGGGCCACGGCTCCGAGCAGAACCAGGTCCAGCGTTCTTCCGACCGACCCGGCCGAGCGTCGGGTGAGTAGCCGGGCCACGGGGACCGAGAGCATCATCACGCTCGTGGAGACGATCAGGGCCAGCCGCATCGAGTACAGCAGTGGCGTGTAGAGCTCACTGGTGCTGACCACGCGCCGGTAGTTATCCAGGGTGAGCGTGAAGCCGTACAGCTGGGTCCCGAGGTTCTTGATCAGCGACGCACTGATCGCGCCCAACACGGGCACGCCGATCGCGGCCAGAAAAAGACCGCCACGGCGCCGCCGGCCGCCAGCTGGCCGAGGCGGCCAAAGTGATGGCGCACGTAGGGCCGGGTCCGGCCCGACAGCACTCGGTAGGAACGCCCGCGCAGCGCCCGCCGCTGAGCCAGCAGGGCCACCGCCGCCAAGCCGATCAGCGTGCTCCCGATCGCCGCGGCCAGCGGGAATGAGATTGGAGTGTTGTCAACCGCGTTGTAGAGCGCGAAGGTGGCGACCGGAAAATGAGCGTCGTAGGCGAGGGTCGCCGCCACCCCGAAGTCGCTGATCGACTCAGCGAAGACGATCGCCAACGACGTCCAAATCGCTGGGGCGATGATCGGCACGACCAGCGATAGCCCCCGCAAACGGCCCGCGCCATGAACGCGGGCGGCGTGCTCGAAGCTCGAGCCCAGACCCGGGAGCGCCGCCGAGATGGCCAGGAAGGCAAAGGGAACCCCCTTACCCCGAGGACGCCAATCACCCCCACCGGTCCGTACAGCAACCCGCGAATCGCCGGGAGATCGAGCCCGGCGCGGACGAGCACGCCGCCGGGCTCGAACAGGCGCTCCCAGCCGAGCGCGACCAGATAGCTCGGAGCGAGGAGGAGGGCCCAGATCCCCACCTGCCAGAGCCGCCGGCCGGCCAGGTTGGTGCGGTGGACGAGCAACGCGAGCGGGAGCCCCCAGGCCACCGCGAGCAGAGCCGAGCCAACCCCAACCAGGGCCGTGTCCAGCAACGCCCGCAAAGCGGCACCGCTCAGGGCGGTTCCAAACGGGCTCAGCGTGAAGGTGGCCGTCCCCTGCGAGAACAGCCGCGGGCTGGCGGCCACGAGCAGGAAGGCCCCGATCGGGAGCACCAGCAGAACCCGAGTAGGAGCGCCATCACGCCCGAGAGGCCGAGGCGCGGGCGTCGCAGCCGCACCCCGGCCCGGCGTTGGGCAATCGCCGTCACAGCTGCATCACTGGGCGATGTTGGTCGTGAACCAGTTGTTGATCGCCGGCTCTCGGGGCCCCCACACGTAGGGGTCGATGGCCTGCTTGGAGACCCCGGCCAGAGCGGGCAGCCCGGCCAGCGGGCTGGCGCTGGCCAGCGTCGGCCAGAACAGCGAGTCACCACTGGGATCGCCGGTCTGCATCTCGTGCTGACCGGCCGCGGAGAGCACGAAGTCAATGAACTTCTGCGCCTCCTCGCGCATGGCCGCCGGTGCCTTGGCGTCGACTCCGATGCCACCCGGCAGCAGGGTCAGCTTTGGCAGGTAGGCGACGTTGAGCCCCTGGGTCGTCTGGACGGCACCGACCGCCGCCGAGCTCTGGATCAGGGCCATCGAGATCTGGCCGGTCTGGAGAAGGTGGAGGGTGTCGGGATTGGTCTGGGACACGCGCAGGCCGTTGGCCTTGAGCTTTTTCAGAAAGGCCTCACCCTGGGCCACGCCGCCGAGATAGTTCATGAGCCCGGCCACGCACGGATAGGTGGGCCCTGAGACGGCGGGATTGTTCATCCCCACCTTGCCCTTGTACCGGCTGGAGAGCAGCTGCTGCCAGCTGGTCGGAGGCTTCTTGATGGCGTGGCTGTCGTAGATCAGCGTGCAGGCCATCGTTGTCCCAGTGGGGATGAAGCTGCCGTCGGCAGCGGTGAGGCTCTTACCGGTGGCGTTCAGGGGCGGGCTGGTGAGGTGCTTGGCCAGCAGTCCCTGGCGATCGAGTGCCGCGAACGCCTCGTTGCCGTCCACCCAGAGCAGCCCCCACTGTGGATTGGCTCGCTCAGCCTGGATCCGGGCCAGCAGCGGCCCGGTGGAGTCGTCAACCAGCTTGGCCGGGATCCCGGTGGCCTTTTGGAACGCGGCCACTGTGTTCTTGTCATAGCCCTGCGCCGAGTACACGAGCAGCATGGGCTTGCCCTCTGTGGCTGCCGCCTTCGAGCCCGTGCCGGCGGTGGTCTTGGACGCCGACGCGGACCTGCTGCTCGAGCTGCCACAGGCCGCCAGGGCCAGGGTCGCCCCGAGGACTCCGGCCATCCAGGGGAGGTTGCGCTTCATTCAGGGGTGCTCCTGTGCTCGCGGTTGAGGGACGGAGGCAAGCTCCGGGCCGCGGAGTCTGTCCCGCTCAGCGACGCGAGATGTGACCGCTTTGTGGTCCGACGGTTAGCGACGCCTCAGCAAAGCTCAGACCCCCGACCCCGCGACCCCACGACCGCCGCGGGCGCTCAGGCCGTCTTGACCGAGGCCGAGGCGCCGAGATCGAGCTTCTCGACGGCCAGCTCGCGCAGCTTGAACTTCTGCACCTTGCCGGTGACGGTCATCGGGAACGCGTCGACCAGCTTCACGTACCGGGGGATCTTGTGATGGGCGATCTTGCCCCGGCAGTAGCCCTCGATCTGCTCGCGGTCCAGCGACGTTCCCTTGCGCGCAATGATCCAGGCCATCAGCTCCTCGCCGTAGCGCTGATCGGGAACCCCGATCACCTGGACATCGGCGATGTCCGGATGCCCGTAGAGAAATTCCTCGATCTCACGGGGATAGAGGTTCTCACCGCCGCGGATGACCATATCCTTGATCCGACCGACAATGTTGACGTAGCCGTCGGCGTCCATCTCGGCCAGATCTCCGGTGTGCATCCAGGCGTCCTCGTCGATCGCCTCGCGGGTGCGCTCGGGGTCGTTCCAGTAGCCGAGCATGACGCTGTAGCCCCGGGTGCAGAGCTCGCCGCTTTCGCCGCGGGGCACGGTCTCGCCGCTCGCATCCACCACCTTGATCTCGACGTGGGGCACCACCCGCCCGACGGTGCCGACCCGCTTCTCCAGCGGGTCGTCGAACGCGGTCTGGGTCGACACCGGAGAGGTCTCGGTCATCCCGTAGCAGATGCCGACCTCGCTCATGTGCATGCGCTCGATCACGCGGCGCATGACCTCGACCGGGCACGGGGAGCCGGCCATCACTCCGGTCCGCAGCGACTCGAGGTCAAACTCATCAAAGCGAGGGTGGTCGAGCTGAGCGATGAACATCGTCGGCACGCCGTACAGCGAGGTGCAGCGCTCGGTGGCCACCGCGGACAGGGTCGCCTCGGGCTCGAAGGCGGGCGCGGGGATCACCATCGCCGCACCATGCGAAGTGCAGGCGAGATTCCCGAGCACCATGCCGAAGCAGTGGTAGAAGGGCACCGGGATACAGACCCGGTCAGCTTCGGTGTAGCGGCAGCCCTCGCCGACCATGAATCCGTTGTTGAGCAGGTTTGAGTGGGTGAGCGTCGCTCCCTTGGGAAATCCGGTCGTACCGCTGGTGTACTGGATGTTGATCGCATCGCCCGGAGCCAGCTCGGCCCCCCGGGCGGCGAGCTCGTCTTCGGCTACCTCCGCCGCGGAGGCCAGCAGGTCATCCCACTCGGGCCCGTCGAGGAACACCACGCGCTCGAGCTCAGTCAGCGCCGGGCGGACCTCGGTCACCATGCTCCGGTAGTCGGAGGTCTTGAAGACCGGCGCGGCGATCAGCATCCGGCAGCCGGACTGGCGCATGACGTACTCGAGCTCCGAGGTCCGGTAGGCCGGGTTGATGTTGACCAGGATCACGCCCAGCTTGGCGGTCGCGTACTGCACCAGCGTCCACTCGACCCGGTTGGGACTCCAGATTCCCAGCCGGTCGCCCGGCGCCAAGCCGACGGCGATCAATCCGCGGGCGAGCTCGTCGACCGCGGCGCCGAGCTGGGCGTAGGTCAGGCGCGTCCCCTGCTGGCAGGAGACCAAGGCCTCGCGGTCCCCGTAGCGGGCGATCGTCTGATCGAGGTTGGCGCCGATCGTCTCCTCGAGCAGGACCGGAGTGCGCGCCCCTCGTGCGTAGGACAGCTCAGGGTCAAAGCCCACGCCCGTTACCTCGCTCGGGCGCACGCGCCCTTGGTCATTCACCCGCCGAATGTTACGGCGGCCGGGGTCGGCGAGCTTGCAGTTGCTCGCGAAAATCGTATTGGCCGTCACGGAGGCGGCTGGGCCAGGGAACCACCACGCTGGCCGAAGATCTTCTTCACTCCGGTGTCGTGCAAGCTGAGATCGAAGCGGAAGTTGGTCGGGCCGCTGCGATCGCTCCAGTCGTTGGTGAACCCGGTCAGGGCTCGAGCGTGGCCATATGGTCATGACCCCAGAGCATTGATCGGGTCCAGCGGGCGACCGTGGTCATCGTGGGGAGCGGCGCCGATCAGCCGGGGCGCACCCGACGGGCGCGTCAGCGAGGCGACGGCTCCCTCAAGCCCCCGCGCGGCCAGGGCCCGGACTTTCCCCGGGGCGCGGTCCGAACCCGGCCCGCAGAGCAGCGTGGCGGCGTGGCGCTCGGTAAACCGGCCGCGAAGGGTCGGAATCGGTGAGCTGGAGAGCGAGGCCATGGAGACATGCCCGCCCCGGACGCCGTCCCAGCGCCGGACGCTCCCCGACCTACTTCACGACCACTGTCGCCCGCATGAAAGCGTGGAACTGGCAGTAGTACGTGTAGGTGCCCGGCTTGTGCAGGACCACCGCTTTGCTCGCTCCCGGCGCCACGCTGCCGGTGTCAAACGCCGGGGCGGTGCTGGTCGCCGTGTGGGCCGTCTGGTCATGGTTGGTGAAGGTGACCTTCGTTCCGGCCGGCACGGTGATCGTCGCGGGCTTGAACGCGTAGTCCTTGATCGAGACGCTGACCACCTTGGCCGTGGAACCGGTGGCGGGGGCGCTGGCCGTCGTGGGGGACTTGGCGGCGGCATGCGACGAGCTCGAACTGCTCGATCCGCAGGCCGCGAGGACGACCGCCACGAACAACGCGCTGAGGGTTCTCGGAAGGGTCATGGCCGCGATACGCGAAGACTGGGGATCCAGATCAACAGTGATCCGGTGGATGGAAACCCCCGTATACGGGACGGTAAATCAAACGAAGGAGACCCATGTCCGACTCCGTGCAGAGCAAGGACGCCCCTTCTGAGCTCGGCGCCGTCGAACGGCTCGTCCGTGACGATGTGGAGCGTAAGAAGTTTTTGAAGATGGCCGGCAAGCGGATGGGTGCTGGTGCTGCCGCTACCTCTTTGGCGGCTTTTGTTGCTGCTTGTGGCTCTTCGAGCTCGTCGAGC
>JBPCIY010000085.1:0-17939 GCA_051005855.1 Solirubrobacteraceae bacterium
GGTCCGCCCCGGCGCCCCTCGACCCCTGGCGCCGCCCCCGCGCCGGCCGCCCGCCCGCCCGCCGCGCTCAGGCGCTCGCGGTCTCGTCCTCGGCTTGGCCGGCCTGCTCGTGGTGGGCGTGATCGTCGCGGCCCTGCTCGTGCTCACCTCCGGCGGCGCCAGCAGCTCCCACAGCTCGAGCGCCACGGCGCCGATCTCCAACGCCGCCACCGGCGGCTCGCGCCAGCGCCGCGGCCGAGGCCGGACGGCGGTCAAGCCTTCGTCGGTTACGGTGGCAGTCCTCAACGGCACCTCGACCCCGAACTTGGCCCATGACATCTCGGTCAAGCTCGGGACTGCGGGGTACAAGCCGGGCTACGTCGCCACCGCGACCGATCAGACGCAGACCGCGACCGTGGTCGGCTATCTCCCCGGCCATCGCGCCGCCGCCCTGATCGTGGCCAAGTCGCTCGGCCTTGGCCTGTCCGCGGTTCAGGCGGTCGGCTCGTCCAACCAGGCGGTGGCCTGCCCGCCGCCCGCCTCCTGCGCGGCCCAGGTCGTCGTCACCGTCGGGTCAGACCTCGCGGCGGCCGTGAGCACGTCGTCGACCCCGGGCGCCACGGCCCCGCCCGGTCAGACGACCACGGCCTCCGCCACGACGTAGCCTCTCCTTCGCGATGCCGATGAAGGACCTGCTCAGTCTCCCCGAAAGGGCCACCAAGCCTCGCCGGGAGGGGATCACGCACGTGCTCGACCGAGGTCTTTCGGTGACCGAGGTCGACGGCCTGGCCGAAGTGGCCGGCGAGTACATCGACATGGTCAAGCTCGGCTGGGGCACCGCCGTGGCCACCGGCAACCTCGACGCCAAGCTGGCCCGCTATCGCGAGCACGGGATCGACGTCATGTTCGGCGGCACGCTGACCGAGCTGGCCATCGCCCAGGACCGGCTCGACCGCCTCGTGGCGTGGTTGCACGAGCTCGGTCTTGACCACATCGAGGTCTCCGACGGAACCATCACCCTCGAACACGAGCGCAAGCTAGAGCTGATCCGCAAGCTGTCCGAGGAGTTCACGGTGATCTCTGAAGTCGGCTCCAAGGACAACACGCGGATCATGGCTCCCTTTCGCTGGGTCGAGCAGATCGTGTCCGAGCTCGAGGCCGGCGCCGAGAAGGTCATCGCCGAAGCCCGTGAGGGCGGCAACGTCGGCATCTTCCGCCACGACGGCGAAGTTCAGATGGGCCTGATCGACGAGATCGTCCACGCCGTCTCGCCCGAGAAGATCCTCTTCGAGGCGCCCCGCATGGACCAGCAGGTCTGGTTCATCCGCCGCTTCGGCCGCGACGTGAACCTGGGCAACATCATCCCCGAGGAGGTCCTCTCGCTCGAGACGATGCGAGTCGGGCTCCGCTCGGACACGGCGGTCGTCGACTTCGATGGGTAGTGGTCGCCACGAGCACTAGCTCGCTTCAGGGGGTCTTTGTGGCCCGCCACGGCGAGACCAACGACAACCTCGAGCCCTTCCGCTTCCAGGGCTTCACCGACACTCCCCTCAACGACGTCGGTCGTGCTCAGGCCCACGCACTGGCCGACCGCGTGGCCGGGGACGGGTTTGGCTCCCTGTGGGCCTCAGACCTGAGCCGGGCCCGGGAGACGGCGGAGATCGTCGGTGCGCGGCTCGGCCTGGCCCCGAGACTCGACGCCCGCCTGCGCGAGGGCTTCCGAGGCCGCTGGGAGGGACGCTACATGCGCGACATCGAGCGCGCGGAGCCCGAGCTCTACGCCGCCTGGCGCCGGCCTGACCCCGGCTTCCGCTTCCCGGACGGCGAGTCGCTGCCCGAGCAGCAGGCGCGCGTCACCGCCGTCCTGAGCGAGATCCATGGCACCTCGGCGCTCCCGGCGCTCGCCGTCTGCCACGGCGGATCGATTCGAGTCATGCTCTGCGCCGCTGACCCGCGCGGCCTGTCCGCCTTTCACGAGTTCGACGTGCCCAGTGTCGCCCTGGAGGGCCTGTGAGGCGTCTGCCGGTCATCGCGTTCGTGATCTTGGCGGCGGTGACCATCGCCGCCTTCTTCGTCACCCAGCACCTGAAGATCTCGACGCCGCTCCTGGCCGGCTACCCGGCCCCGTCCCCGGCGGCCATCAACCCGCTCGACGGTCGCGTCTGCAAGGGGGTCAGCCACCGCTCGATGCGGGTGTCCTTCTATCTGCTCAACCGGTCTGACGACGTGGACGTCTACATCGTCGATCGCAACCAGACGATCGTGGCCACGCTCGCCTCCGGGGTCCACATGATCGCCGGCCGCCACCCGGTGCGCCGGGCCTTCGTCTGGAACGGGCGCACCGCCAGCGGCACGATCGCCTCCGACGGCGTGTACTACATCCGCGTTTCGCTCATCCACCAGGGCCGCTCCGTCCTGATCTCCAACAACGCCGGCGCTCTCCCGGTCACGGTCGAGACCGTCGCGCCGCATCCGAAGGTCACCGGCGTCACCCCGAATCTGATTCCCCGGGCCGGTGTCTCGGGCGCGACCATCCGCTATACCGGCAGCCAGGGCGCGGCCGGGCGGATCCTCGTCTACCGCAGCGACCTGCCCGGCTCCCCGCGCCTGGTCAAGAGCTTCCTCGCGCCCCGCGGGGGCCGGGCTCGCTGGGACGGCACCGTTGCCCACGGCGCCCCCGCCCCGCAGGGCACGTACCTGATCGGTCTGGTGGTCACCGACCGGGCCTGTAACACCGGCGTCTTTCCGGCCGAGCATCCCCCGGTGGCCGGGACCACCGCGCACGCCGGGGTGACGGTCCGCTACCTCGCCGCCCTGCCTCCGCTCGCGCCGGTCGCCGCCGGCCGTTCGGCCACGGTCTACGTAGATGCCCGCCAGCACAGCTACGCCTGGGCCCTGCGTGCCGCCGGGGCCAAGAAGCTGCTCGGCTCGGGGCGCTCCCGGGCCTTCGCACTGCGGGTGCCCGTCCCCGGCGGCCCCCGCGTGTCGGGCCTGTACGAGCTCGCTCTGCGCTACGGCTCCCATCGCACCCTGGTTCCGATCATCGGCCCCCCGGCCGCCGGCAGCCACGCGCGGGTGCTCGTCGTCCTCCCCGCCCTGACCTGGCAGGGTCTGAACCCCGTCGACGACGATGGCGACGGCATCCCCAACACGCTCAGCGCCGGTTACCCGATCCTGCTCTCGCGGCCGCTGGTCGACGGCCTCCCGGCCGGCTGGGGGGCGCTGACCGGACTGGTCAAGGCGCTGGGCCAGGACCACCTGAGCTACGCCTTGACCACCGACCTGGCGCTGCTCGCCGGCCCTGGCCCCGGCTTGGCCGGTCACGCCGGCGTGGTCCTGGCCGGCGACGAGCGCTGGGTGCCCCCGCCGCTGGCCACCGCCCTGCGCGGCTACGTCAGCTCCGGCGGCCATCTTCTCTCGCTCGGCATCGACTCGCTGCGCCGCAGTGTGGTCATCGCCGCCGGACGCGCTCGCCACCCGAGCGCCGCCCGCGCGGCCGACATCTTCGGCGCCCACCCGGGTCCGCTGGTCGCTACCCGCGGGTCCTTCATCCTGGCCGGCCAGGACCAGCTCAAGCTCTTCACGGGGACCTCGGGCGCGTTCCGGGGCTTCCCCTATTACCAGCCCTTCAGGTCCGTCACCCCGCCGCTGGCCATCGCCTCGGCGGCCGGGACCACCACGAGTTCCTCGGCCATCATCGGCTTCCGGCTCGGCCACGGAATCGTGATCGAGGTCGGGATCCCGGGCTTCGGCGCCCTCCTGGCCCGGAAGTTCGACGCCCAGCAGATCCTCAGCCGGATCTGGACCGTGCTCTCGCGCTAAGCCGGCATGACCGCCTATCTGAAGCGCCTGGTCTCGGCGCTGGCTGCCTACCAGTTCGCCGACGTCGTCGCCAAGCTGCTCGCCGTGCTGTTGCTGCCGGTCTACACCAGGTACATCAGTCCGGCCGGGTATGGGGTGGTCGAGCTGCTCGCCACCGGCGTGATCCTGATCAGCATCCTGGTCCGCTTCGGGATGATCGAGGCCTTCCTGCGCTTCTACTTCACCGACCAGGATCGCGCCCGGCGCGACGCCCTCGTCCGCCGCACGGCCAGGTTTCTGCTCGTCGCCACCACGCTGGTCTCGGCGCTGCTCGCCGGTTTCGCCGGTCCCCTCAGCCAGATCGTCCTCAGCCACCGGGATGCCACCACCTTCCTGGTCGCTGTTCTGGGGTTGTGGTCGTTCACCAACCTCGAGCTCGCCTACGGCCTGCTCCGCGTAGACGAGCGCCTGCGCACCTACGCGGTCGCCACGCTCACCAACGTCGTCCTCACCGTCGCGGCCTCGGTCGTGCTCGTGGTCGGCCTGCGCGACGGCGCCCGCGGACTGCTGCTCGCCAACTACGGCGTCTCGACGATCGTCCTATTCGGGTTGTGGTGGACCCTGCGCCACCGCCTCGCTCCCCGCGGCCGACCCGCCGAGCGGATCGGGGCGCTGCTCCGCTTCGGCCTGCCGACCGTCCCCGCCGAAGCCTCGGTCTACGCGCTCAGCATCGTCGACCGCTACTACGTCTACCACGACCGCAGCCAGGCCCTGGCCGGGCTCTACTCGATCGCCGTCAAGCTGGCCGGGGCCGTGGCCTTCATCGTCAGGGCGTTCCAGTACGCGTGGCCACCACTGGCGTATTCGATCGAGGACGATTCGCAGGCGTCGAGGCTCTACGGCCTGGTCACGACCTACTATCTGTGCGTCAGCGGCTGGGTCGTGGCCGGCCTGGCTCTGCTCGGGCGCTGGATCCTGCGACTGCTCGCCGCGCCGGCCTACGCCGGGGCCTACCGGGCGCTGCCCTGGGTCGCTCTGGGCTGGGCGCTCTACGGTCTGTGGGTGGTGTTCCTGGTCATCGCCGGCCGCGCCAAGGTCACGACGCGCAACTTCCCCGCCGCGCTGGCCGGCCTGGCCGTCAACGTGATCCTGCTCCTCGTGCTGGTCGGACCGCTTGGGATCGCCGGCGCCGGGATCGCCCTGTGCGGCGCCTATGCGGTCATGCTGACCGTCATGTACCTGCTGACCCGCAACGTCTTCGCGGTCGACTTCGAGTGGGGACGGCTGGCCCGGTTGGTGGTGATTATGGGCGGCCTGACGGCCGCCGGTGATTTGGTCTTGCCGACCTCCGGCGCCGTGGGGCTGCTGACCCGGCTGGCCGTGTTCGCCGCGATTCCACTGGTCTTGCTGGGCACCGGTTTTGCCCACCGCGCCGAGCTGGACCAGGCCCGGGCGTTCGTGGGGCATTTGCGGGCGCGCCGGTTCCCGGTCCCGCCCGGGAGTCAGCCGTGAGCCGCCCCGCGGTCAGCGTGGTGATGCCGTTCGCCGGTTCCCGCGCCGAGGGCGAGGCAGCGCTGGCGGCACTGCTGGCGCTCACCCGCGGTCCTGATGATGAGCTGATCCTGACTGACAACTCCGGGGTGGTCAGCCCCTGCGACGGTCTCGTCGTGGTCGCCGCCACCGGCGAGCACTCACCTTCGCACGCCCGCAACGTCGGGGCCGAGCACGCGACCCGCGGCTGGATCCTCTTCCTCGACGCCGACTGCGTCGCCGACCCCGATCTCCTGGACCGCTATTTCTCGGTCCCGGTGGCCGACGACGTGGGCGCTCTGGCCGGCGAGGTCGCGTCGGTCTCGGCGGAAGAGGGGACGCTGGCCGCCCGCTACGGGGCCGCCCGGGGCTGGCTCGGACTGGGGGTACACCTGGCCCATCCCTACCTGCCTCGCGCCGCGGCCGCCAACCTGCTCGTGCGCCGTCGCGCCTTTGAGCTGGTCGGCGGGTTCTACGAAGGCGTCCGCGCGGCTGAGGACACCGACTTCAGCTGGCGCCTGCAGCGCTCCGGCTGGCGTCTGGAGGCGCGACCTCAGGCCCGGGTTCGTCACCGCTACCGGACCAGCCTCGAGGCCCTGCGCCGGCAGTGGCGAGGGTACGCCGCCGGGCGGGCCTGGCTCTCGCGCCGCTATGAGGACTTCGAGCCCGAGCCGGCCCTGCGCCGGGCGGCCGGGCGCGTGCTCCGACACGGCGGCGGATCGCCCGCCGCGCCCCGGCGCTCGCTGCCGCCGGCCGCCTCGGTCAGCCGGCGCGATCGTGGGGCCTTCCTCGCCCTCGATGCGCTGCTCGGTTTCGAAGAGCTGGCCGGGTTCGCCCTCTCCAACCGGCCCCGCTCGGCCGGCTCGGGTGCCGCCGCCGAGGTGGTCCTGGTCGTCGACCGCTTCCCGAGCCGCGGCGATCCCCTGGCCGACTACGCCCGCACCCTGTGCGGAGCGCGGGTCGAGGCGGCGGCGCGCCCCGAGGCCTTTGACCCCCGGACCGGTCGGGAGCTGTCAATCGCCTACCGCGAGGACGACGGCGCCGCGGCGCGGCTGGCTGCGCTGCTTGGGGTCCTCGTCCGACACCCGCTGCGGGCGGGGCGCGACCGGCTGGGACGGTCGCCGGATGAGCCGTCCCTTGCCGCTCTGGCCCCGGCGGCGCTCCGCCTCGCCGCCGACCGCGACGCCCGTGTACACGCGTTGGGGGGCGGCAGCGCGCCGGCCGTGGCGCGCCGACTGGCCGCGTTGAGCGGGCACCCGCTGCTTCAGGATCACGGGTGAGCGCCGCCGTCTGATGCGCGTTCACATCGTCGACCCCCCGGCCTACACGCCACCCTATGACCGGGCTCTGTGCGCGGCCCTGGCCCGGGCCGGCGCCGAGGCCGAGCTGGTCACCAGCGATTTCGTCTACGGCGAGGTCGCGCCCGCCCACGGCTATCGGGTCTCCGAGCGCTTCTATCTGCGGGCGGTGGGGCGGCCGGCGTCGCGGTTGCGCCAGGTGACCAAGCTCGTCACCCACGTCCCCGACATGCTCGCCTACCGGCGAGCGGCCGCGCGCAGCGCCGATGTCGTTCACTTCCAATGGCTGACCGTGCCCTGGCTGGACGGCTCGCTGCTCCCGGACCGCCCCCGGGTGCTCACCGCCCACGATCTCCTGCCCCGAGAGCCGCGCCCGGGCCAGGCCCGCGCCCAGCGCCGCCTGTTTGACCGCATGGACGCGCTCGTCGTGCACTCCGAGTACGGGCGCCGCGCGCTCAGCGAGGGTCTCGGCGTCGCCGCCGACAAGGTCAACGTGATTCCCCACGGCGCCTTTGACGAGCTCGCCGCCGCGCCGGCCGACGTGTCGTTGCCCCCTGACCTGGCCGCCGTAGACGGACCCGTGGTTCTGTTCTTCGGGCTCCTGCGTCCCTACAAGGGGATCGAGACCCTGCTCGACGCCTGGCGCGGGGTGACCGGCGCGGAGCTGTGGATCGTCGGACGCCCCCGGATGGACCTGGCCCCCCTGCGCGCCGGCGCTGGAGCCGGCGTCCGCTTCGTGCCCCGCTTCGTCGGCGACGCCGAGCTGGCCGCCTTCTTCCGCCGCGCCGACGTGGTCGTGCTGCCCTACGCGCCGACTGACCGCTTTGACTTCTCGGGCGTGCTGGCCACCGCCCTGGCCTTTGGCCGCGCCACCGTGGTCAGCGACGTCGGCGGCTTCTCGGAGGTCGCCGCGTACGGCGCCGCGCGGCTCGTAGCCCCCGGCGATGTCGAGGCTTTGCGCGCGGCGCTGGCCGAACTGGTCGGCTCGCCGTCCGCCCGCGAGACGCTGGGGGCGGCCGCGCTGGCCGCGGCCCGCGGGCCGTACTCGTGGGACGCGGCGGCTCGCGCCACCCTGGCCCTATACGAGCGCTTGCTCTGAGCGCCGGGCGACCTCGGCGCGCACGACCGGAGCCACCTCGGTCCCGAACCGCTCCATCGAGCTCAGGACATCGGCGTGCTTGACCGCCCCGACGCTCATCTGCGCGACGTAGCGGGTGTTTCCGAACAGCTCGTGCTCGAAGAGGATCTTCTCGGCCACCTGCTCGGGCGCGCCGGCGGCGACCGCTCCCCGCGGCGAGCGCAGGGCCTCGTACTCGGCCCGGCCCGAGGGCGGCCAACCGCGCTCGCGCCCGATCCTGTTCATCATCGCCAGGTAGGGCTGCGCGAAGGCGGAGTCGGCGGCGGCCGAGGTCTCGCCCACGAAGGCATGGGTGTTGATGGCCAGCGGCAGCGCGGCGGCGTCGTACCCGGCTTCGGTGGCGGCGCGGCGATACAGTGCGACCAGGGGTACGAAGCGTTCGGGCTGGCCGCCGATGATGGCCAGCGTCAGCGGCAGGCCAAGCGTGCCCGCGCGCACGACCGACTGGGGCGAGCCGCCCACCGCCACCCACACAGGCAGCGGATCCTGGACCGGCCGCGGCCAGACCCCGGCGCCGTGCAGCGGCGCGCGCAGCCGTCCTGACCAGTCGACGCTGGTCGACGCGCGGATCTCGAGCAGCAGGTCGAGCTTCTCGGCGTAGAGTTCGTCGTAGTCGTCGAGGTCGTAACCGAAGAGCGGGAAGGACTCGATGAACGACCCCCGGCCGGCCATGATCTCGGCCCGGCCGCCGGAGAGCAGGTCGAGCTCGGCGAACTGCTGAAAGACCCGCACCGGATCGTCGGAGCTGAGCACCGTGACCGCGCTCGAGAGACGGATGCGCTCGGTCTTGACCGCCACCGCGGCCAGCACGGTCGCCGGCGAGGAGATCAGGAAGTCGGGCCGGTGATGCTCACCGATCGCGAACACATCGAGGCCCAGCTGGTCGGCCAGCACGGCCTCTTCGATCAGGTCGCGCATGCGCTGCTCGGGGGTGATCCCCGAGCTCAGATCGGCGAAGGTGGCGAGTCCAAGCTCCATAGTCGTGAGCACATTAGCAGATAGTTGTGCAGACAACTACCGTCGGGACGCCGCAGAACCGCGGGTGTCCCCGCGCCGGCCGGCCCTGGGCGAGCCCACCTGCGCGAGAATCCGACCGCGATGCTTGCGCTGGTCATCCTCTTCTGGCTCTCAGCCGGCCTGCTGATCTACACCCACCTCGGTTACGGGGTGGTGCTGGCCGGCATGGCCCGCGGGCGCCGGTCGGACCCGGGCGCTGACGCGCCCGCGGTCGCGAGCAACACACTGCCCTCGGCTTCGGTGATCGTCGCCGCCTACGCCGAACAGGACGTGATCGCGGCGCGGGTGGCCAACCTCCGGGCGCTGGATTACCCCGCCGAGCAACTGGAGATCCTGGTCGCCTGCGACGGCTCCCCCGACGCCACCGCCACCCGCGCCCGCGCGGCGGGTGCCGACCAGGTGCTCGAGCTGCCCCGGGGCGGCAAGGTCCGCGCCCAGGACGCCGCCGTGGACCGGGCCCAGGGGGAGATCGTCGCCTTCTCGGACGCCAACGCGAGCTGGGACTCGGGCGCGCTGCGGGCGCTGGTGGCGGCGTTCGCCGACCGGCGGGTCGGCTACGTCTGCGGGCAGGTCGCCTTCATCAACGACGCCGGCCGAAATCAGGAGGGCCTGTACTGGCGCTACGAGATGGCCCTGCGCGGGCTCGAGTCGCGGGTCCGCTCGGTGACCGGCGGCAACGGCGCGATCTACGCCACCCGGCGCGACTCCTATCTGGTCGTGGACCCGATCATGGGCCACGACCTGTCCTTTCCGTTCAACATGGTCAAGCGGGGCTGGCGCGCGGTCTACGCGCCCGCCGCCCGGGCGAGCGAGAAGATGGTCCCCTCGATCGAGGGTGAGTTCGCCCGCAAGCGCCGGATGATGAGTCACGGCTGGCCGATCATGCTCCGGGGCGGGATGCTGTCGCCGCGAGGGTATGACCCGGTCTACGCGCTGATGATCGTCTCGCACCGGCTGCTGCGCTACGCGTCGCCGTTCCTGCACGTGATCGCGCTGATCACCAGCCTGGCGCTGCTCGGCTCAGGCTGGGTCTACGCGCTGGCCGTCGCGCTCCAGTTCGTCCTCCTAGCCGCCGCGCTCCTGGCCGGCGCGGTGCCGGCGCGACCGCTGCTCGTCGCCCGGTACTACGTGCTGACCACGGCCTCACTGGCCGCCGGGCTCTGGGACTGGTTGGCCCACGGGACCGGGGCGGGCTGGGAGCCGGCCGAGGGGACGCGATGATCACGCGCGCTCTGGACCTCCTGATCGCCGGGGTCGGCAGCGCGATCAGCGCGCCCCTGGTCGCGGCGCTCGCCGTGGCCGTGCGGCTCGAGTCCCCCGGGAGCCCGATCTACCGCCAGGCTCGGGTCGGCCAGGACGGGCACCGGTTTGAGATCTTTAAGCTGCGCACGATGGTCTGCGGAGCCGAGTTTCAGGGCGCCGGGATCGCCCTCGCGCACGGCGACTCCCGTATCACCCGGGTCGGCGCCTTTTTGCGGCGCTACTCGCTGGACGAGCTCCCCAACCTGTGGAACGTGCTCCGAGGCGAGATGGCGATCGTCGGCCCCCGCCCCACCGTGGACAGCCAGGTCCGCCAGTACACGGCGCGCCAGCGGGGGCGGCTCGCCGTGCGCCCGGGGCTGACCGGCTGGGCCCAGGTCAACGGGCGCACCTCCCTGCCCTGGCCGCAGCGGATCGAGCTCGACCTCTGGTACGTCGAGCATCGCTCGCTGGCCTTGGACATGCGGATCCTGGCCCGCACAGTCGGCATGGTGTTGAGCGGGGCCGGCCTCTACAAGGGGGCGACCGGGGGCTGGCAGGAGCCCCCCGGTGCGCCTCCGTCGTCCGGCGCTCCGGACCGTGACGGCTGACCGCCTCGCCGAGATCCCGGCCGGCGACTGGGACGCGCGCCTGGACGGCCTCGGCCTGACCGACGCCTATCTGCGCCGCGGCTACCTGCGCTCGGGCGCCGCCCTGGCCGGTGCCGAGCCCGTGCTCCTGCATCTGGCCGGCGCGGACGGTGATGTCGTCTTCGCGGCCCTGCTCCGCGACGACCCCACCGACGTGAGCACCCCCTACGGGTACGGCGGCCCGGTGGCGGTGGGCGCCGGGCCTCCGGTGGCCGAGTTCGCGTCGGCCTACGAGCAGTGGTGCGCGCGGCGCGGTGTCGTTTCCTCATTCGTGCTCTATCACCCCCTGTTCGCCAACCAGGAGCTCGCACTGCCCGCCTTTCATCAGGAGGCGCTCACGGGCACGATCAGCTGGAGTCTGGAGACCGACGATCTGCTCGTGGGCCTACACCGTCACCACCGGCGCATGATCCGGCGCGCGCGGGCGGCCGAGGTCGAGGTCCAGATCGACGAGGCGCCCGCCGGGCTCGACGCCTTCCGCGCCCTCTACACCGCGACGATGACCCGGGCCGGCGCGGATCCCTTCTACCTGTTCGGTGACGAGTACTGGGAGCTTCTCGCCTCCGAGGTGGCGCTGGTCGCGGTCGACGTCTGGCGCGGCGAGGAGCACCTGGCGGCCATCCTCGGTCTGACCGGCGCTCCGTGGCTGCACTACCACCTGGGGGGCAGCTCGGAGGCCGGCCGGAGTCTCGGCGCCAACCACCTGGCCATGCTCGCGCTGGCCCGTTGGGGCCAGGAGCACGGCTACACCCGGCTTCACCTGGGCGGGGGCGTCGGCGGCCGCCGCGATTCGCTCTTTCTCTACAAGGAGCGCTTTGCGCCCGGGGGCGAGCGGCCGGTGGCGATCGGCAAGGCGGTCCACGACCGCGAGCGCTACCGCGATCTGACCGGCCAGTCCGAGATCACCTACGCGGGCTTCTTCCCGGCCTACCGGGCCGCGCGCTGACCCCGCCGGCGCTCGAGCGCAACCCGCAGCTCCCGGCCCCGCTCCTGAAACACGCGCAGACGGACGAAGTTGACCTGGCGCATGGTCTCGTTGTGCCAGTGGTACAGGCGCTCCTGGCACCCGGACAGCGGCCGGCTCCGCGGTCGTCCCGGGTCATAACCACACGCGGCGAGTTCGGGGCCGGCCAGGGTGGCGAAGATCTGCTGGTCACGGGCCGGCATCTCGGCCCGCCAGCGGCCACTGGCCGAGGTGTGGATGCCGTCAAACAGGGTCGGAAACCAGTCCTTCTGGCCCGCGACGATCTTGCCCCGGTCGGCGCGATCGATGGCCAGCATCGCGGGCTGGAATTCGAGGCCGACGAAGGCGCAGATCTCGGGCACCAGTCTCTCCGGGGAGGCGACCAGGTCTTCGTAGCGCACGGTCATCACCCGCTCGGGATGCTCGGCCTGGGCGCGCTGCCCGACGCGGATGCCGCGCGCCCACCACTGGGCTGCCGCCCAGGCGTTGTTGGGGCCGAACGGCAGGCGGCGGACCGAGAGGGCCACGTCGCGCCCATCGCGGACGAGGATCACGAAGCGCGCCTGGGGCCAGATCGCGAGCAGGGCGTCGACGTGGTGGACGTAGTGGGGGGTCTTGTCGCCCCACCGCGGCTTGCCGGCCTGGGCGGCGTAGGCCACGAACGGGGCCTCCATCGCAAACCGGTAGGCCTGTTCGTGGCTGAGGCCCGCCGGGGCCCCCGGCGGTGGTTCGCTCAGCTCCCACAGCGCGATCTTGGGATGCCACCAGACCTCCGCCATGAACTGCTCGGCCAGCTCAGGGTCACCGAGCTCGCCCGCCTCCCAGACCGCGGCGTAGTCGGTGAGGATCATCGACTCGGGCGGAATCGCCACCTCGGGACCGGCGTCGAGGATCAGCCGCAGCATGGTCGTGCCCGAGCGGTCGTTGCCGACGATGAAGAAGGGCGCGGACACGGCCCGCGAATCTACCGGCGCGCGAGGTTCAGGCCAGATGTGGGCGCAGCAGCGACAGGTCGGCTGCGCCCAGCCGGTCTGCGGCCGTCTTGGCCTGGTGCCAGAACGGGTAGAGCAGCGGCGGCCGGCTGACCTCGTCGAGCCGGCGCAGTTCGTCATCGGTGAGCTCCAGCTCGGCGGCCTTGAGGTTGTCAGCCAGCTGCTCGTCGGTCCGGGCGCCGATCACCACCGAGCTGACGCTGGGCCGGGTGAGCAGCCAGGCCAGCGCGACCTGGGCTGCCGAGACACACCGTCCCTCGGCCACCTCGACCAGGACATCGATCGTGTCGTAGAGCGCGTCCTCGTCGTAGACGGGCGGCTCGTCCCATTCGCCCACGTGCCGGGTGCCCTCCGGGGCGTCCTGGCCACGGCGGTACTTGCCCGACAGCAGACCCCCGGCCAGCGGGCTCCAGACCAAAGTGCCGAGGCCCTGGTCGAGCGCCATCGGCACGACTCGTACTCGATTGAGCGCTCCTGCAGCGAGTAGTAGACCTGCTGGCTGACGAAGCGCGGCCGGTGCTCGCGCGCGGCGATCCCGAGCGCCTTCATGACCTGCCAGGCCGCGTAGTTGCTGACCCCCACGTAGCGGACCTGGCCCGCGTCGACGAGGTACTGCAGCGCCTCGAGCGTCTCCTCCAACGGCGTCAGGCCGTCCCACTCGTGCACCTGGTAGAGATCGATGTGGTCGGTGCGCAGCCGCCGCAGGCTGGCTTCACAAGCCGAGATCACGTGGTGGCGCGAGAGACCGACCATGTTGGGCGCCTGACCCATCCGGAAGCGGACCTTGGTGGCGACCAGGAAGTCGTCGCGCCGTCCCTCGAGCACCTCGCCGACGATCTCCTCCGCCCGGCCCGTGGAGTAGATGTCGGCGGTGTCGATCAGGTTGACGCCGGCGTTGCGGCACATGTCGATCTGCCGCCGCGCCCCCGCGACGTCGGTGCTGCCCATCTTCTCAAATCCGCCCGAGCCCCCGAAGGTCATCGTGCCCAGGGTCAAGGCGGAGATCTGCAGTCCTGAGGTTCCGAGCGCGCGGTAATCCACGGTTTCCGGGTCCTTTCGAGGTTTCGGTGGCTCTGAGCGAGGCTAGCCACACCGCGCCAGCGCTTCGCACTCGCCTACCCGAGCCAACACTCCTCGATGAAGCCGGCGATCTCCTCGGTCAGGCGCTGGGGGCGCAGGCGCAGCTCGAGGATCGAGCTGGCGTGGATCAGCCGCCCGTGGGGGAGCTCGTCGGCGAGCATGCCGGCGTCTGAGAACGGGTGGACCGGGTCGCGGCGGTGGCCGATGACCAGCGCCGGCGCGGTGAAGCCGGTGCGCTCGTTGTGATCCGGGGCGACGCGCCCGTAGAGGATGCCGCCCAGCACCGCGGCACTCGGCAAGGGGTCCTGAGAGATCGAATCCAGGCCCACGCCGAGCAGCAACGGCAGCGGCCCACGGGGCACGGCCCGGGCGACGCGGGCCAGCGCCGCCATCGCCGGGCCACCGAACTTCAAAGCCATCAACAGCGGCGTGAAGGCGACCCCGCAGGCCGGAATCGCGCTGTCCAGCACGGGCATCTCGACCACCATGCCCTGGAGTCGCTCGGGCGCCTGCGCGGCGACCTCGAGGGTGATGTTGGCGCCCAGCGAGGTACCGCCGATCACCGCCCGCTCGAGCCCGAGATGATCGAGCAGGGCTACCGTCTGATGGGCGAACGAGGCCATCGAGTAGCGCCAGATCTGCAGGGGCCGGTCTGAGTCCCCGTGGCCGAGCGGGTCCAGCGTGATCACCCGGTTGCCGCGCCGGGCGAGCTGGCGCGCCAGCGGGGCCTGCATCCGCTGGGAGAGGAGCAGCCCCGGCAACAACACGGTGGGGCGCTCGCCCTCGCCGTACTCGGTGTAGGCGAGGCGGTGGTCTTGGTACTGAAATTCCGCGCAGTCCGGCATCGTGCTGGCGACAGCTTATTGCCCCAACCCGTCTGCTTGGCCAGCCAGCCAGCTTCCGCCGCACCCCGCCGACCAGTAAATTCTCCGGGCACGCCACCGCATCGGATCCGAGGAGAAGAGTTTTCATGGCCAAAGCCCCACGTTCGCTCGCCGGCAAGGTCGTCGCCATCACCGGCGGGGCCCGTGGGATCGGCCGCGCGACCGCCGCGGCCCTGATCATCCAGGGCGCCCGGGTCGCGATCGGCGACATCGAGGCCGAGCTCGCCGCCCAGACGGCTCAGGAGCTCGGTGGCGGCACGATCGGGCTCGCGCTCGACGTGACCGACCGGGCTAGCTTCGCTCGCTTCTTGACCGACACCGAGTCGCAGCTCGGTCCGCTCGACGTGCTCATCAACAACGCCGGGATCATGCCGATCGGGCCCTTCGTCGAGGAGACCGACCGCACCGCCGAGCGGATGATCGACGTCAACCTCAACGGCGTCATCTACGGCTCCAAGCTGGCGCTACAGCGCTTCCTGCCCCGGGGCAGTGGCCATCTGGTCAACATCGCCTCTGTGGCCGGCAAGGCCGGCTTCCCTGGCGGCGCCACCTACTGTGCGACCAAGCACGCCGTGGTCGGGCTCAGCGAGGCGATCCGGGCCGAGGTCCGTCCCACTGACATCGAAGTCAGCATCGTCATGCCCGTGGTGGTCAACACCGAACTCGGTTCGGGCCTCCAGCGCAGCCGCGGGGTCAAGGTCGTGGAGCCCGAGGCCGTAGCCAACGCGATCGTCGAGGCGCTCCAGACCGGCCGGACCGACGTGTACGTGCCCAAGTCGGTGGCCGGCCTGTTCCGGACCATGAACCTGGTGCCGCGTTCGGTCGCCGACTTCATCACCAAGATCCTCAAGGGAGATCAGGTGCTGGTCAACCCCGACCACATGCTGCGCGGTGCCTACGAGCAGCGCACCGGCGATCGGGTCCCGGCGGCCCCGGCCGGCGAGCCGGCCGCCCCGAGCCCCGAGCCCGAGAAGCAGGCCGTCTAGGCCCGCAGCCAGTCGGCGATCAGTTCGCCGATCTCAGGGCCGGCGTCCTCCTGCAGGAAGTGGCTGGCGTTCTCGATCACGTGGGTGACCTCGGTACCGAGCGCGGCCGCAAACTTCTGCCCCGTAGCCAGCGGCAGGACCGGATCGGAGTCGGCCCACAGGATCAGCTTGGGCCGCTGATCGTCGCCCAGCGCTTCGAGTACCCGCTGCCCGGCCGCGGCCCCGGGGGCGTCAGGGGTGGTGGGGAGGATCAGCGGGAAGGCCCGCGCGCCCGCCTTTGCCTCCGCATTGGGGAAGGGCGCCTCGTAGGCGGCGATGACCTCCTCGCCGGGGTCCTTGAGGCAGGCGCCACGCACCAGGAAGCCGACCGGGAGGTCCTCGGTGCGCGCCACGAAGTCCCGAAAGGCGATCCACGCCTCGGTCATCTTCTGATGACCGGTGAACAGCCCAGTGTCGAGGATCACCATGCGCGCGATCCGGTCCGGGTGCTCGGCCGCGAGGCGCAGTCCGATCGGACCGCCCCAGTCGTGGACGACGACCGTCGCGTCGCGCAGGTCAAGCGCCACCAGCAGCGCCGCGATCGCGTCGGTGTGACGGTCGTAGGTGTACCAGTCGATGTCGACCGGCTTGTCCGAGCGTCCGAAGCCAGGCAGGTCCGGGGCCACGCAGCGAAAGCCCGCGTCGCGGACCGGCGGAATCACGTGACGCCACAGGAACGACCAAGTCGGCTCCCCGTGCACGAACAGCACCGGCTGGCCTTCGCCCTCGTCCAGGTGGGCGAGGCGCAGGCCCTGGTGCTCGCGCCAGTGGGGCGCGAAGGGGAAGCCGGGCAGGCCCTGGGTCAGCTCGTCGGGGGTGCGGATCGCGTCGGTCACGCCGCCAACCTAGCGCAGCCAGTCCCCGGCGTCGATGGCGACGGTCACATCGATCGTCGAACCCGCCCGCGCCCAGGCGATCAGGTTGAGGGCCTGGAGGCGGTCGAGCACGGCCTGGAAGGCCTGCGCCTGGGCGGGATTGACGTAGCGGCGGGCGATCTGAAAGGACCAGCCGGTGGCGGCGGCGGGGACCATGGAGCCGGTCGCCCGCTGGTACTCGTGGTCGGTGACCGTGCTGGAGATCTGGAGCGGCTGGGCACCTCCGGCCAGGGAGCGGACCCGGGCGGCGAGCGCGACGAGCAGCTTCAGGGCCCCTGGGCGCAGGCCGCGGTACAGCCCGCGCGGCACGCCGAGCTGCGCCGCCGCCGAACCCATTGTCGGGTCCACGGCGAGGCCGAGCGACAAGAGGTTGGCCGGCAGCGGCACCAGCCTCCGGTCCTGATAGGCGGCCGAGAGCGCGCCCGCGTCGGCAAAGCTTGGGCTCCGGTCGGGAGGATGTAGGACGTAGGCCCCGGCGGGGTCGGCGTTGTGCAGCGAGGCCCGCCGGGTCAGGGCGCTGCGGTCGCTGCGATAGAGCCGCATGATCGAGACTGCGCCGAGGATCCGCCAGTAGTACAGCCACGAGTCGTCCCCGAAGCCGGCCAGGAGCCGGTAGGCGGCGCGGTGATGGTCGGGCGCGGAATCGAAGTAGAGCTGCACATAGGGGACCGCGCGGCCGCCGTTGTAGTTCGACAGGACCTGGTGCAGATTGCCGACGCCCATGTGGTAGGACTCGGTGGCCAGATCCAGCCGACCGAACTGGTGTTGGGCGAAGCGGAGGTAGCGCACGGTCCCAGCCAGCTCCCGGGCGGGGTTGAAGCGGTCATCGATCGCCGCCCGGCGGGCCAGCAGGGGCGCGAGCCGGCCCCGCCGGGTGCCGCCGCCCACGCCGTCGATGGCCGCGGTCAGCCGCCGGCTGCGGGCCAGATCGATGTGCATGCCCAGCAACGACTGGCCTGTCTGGGCGAGAATCTGGGTCAGGCCGGCGGCGGAGGCGGGATCGTTGCCCGCGATTACCTCCGGGCGCCCGGCGCTCTCCACGAACACGATCCCCTCCAGCAGCGCGGGAGCGATCCCGGTCCCGGCGACAGCGCGGTCGATCAACCGCCGGTAGGCGGCCACCCGCGCGGCGGTGGCCAGCACGCCGCCGGGACTCTTGACGAACAGCACATGGGCGTCGCCGGCCGTCGCCCGCGCGATGTAGTCCAACTCGCGGCGCGGCACGTAGCCAAAGGGATTTCCGCCCGCCGCGGCGGCGGCCAGGCCGGCCCGGGGGGGCCCGGGCAGCGGACCGGCGGCGAGCGCCGAGATCAGCACGGCGAAGACAGCCCCCACCACCACGACCAGCACAACCAGGCGGCGCCGGCGAATCCGGTCCCGGCCACCCCCGGGCGGGGGGCCGCGCGTTGGAAGGGGGGGGGGAGGGGGGGGGTGCCAGCTCCCATCTTTTGGCTTAGGACGAAAACG